>JACKAM010000001.1:1548241-1896483 GCA_020635075.1 Pseudobdellovibrionaceae bacterium
TTTCAAAGGGGTTTTTGTCGGACCAGCCTTTCCCTTTTTGGTAGCCAAAGCTCTTTACTTTCATGACCGATCGCCTTTCATGTTACATACGGGCCAAGATTTTTCGCAAATTAACATAGAGTTATCGGTCTCTTAACCTGTTGGTTCGAGCCTTATTCTGAGATAACTGGATATCTTCACAGTTTGATTTGAATCAGGAATCCGCCGCAAATAGGATTGAGCTCACCCGCCATATTCGATATCAAAGACCTCAAAAGAACGAATCCATTTGAAGCGCAAAACAAAGAAGATCACTCCGCTGAGGACTCCCAAAATGAGACCCCAGCTGTGAGCCAGGTAGCTGACATTGGGTTGGAATTCACTGGGAAAAAGAATGAGCAATCCAACTCCCGCCACGCGCAACAGACGACGGGGCCAGCTTCTTTGTCTTTCGATCAACAAAAAAAGCACCAGCCAAAACCCAGCTAACCAGTAGACCACGCCTGAGGCGCCCAGAAGTCGCGCTTCAGGAGGATAAGAGGCAATCGTCAGCAGATTCACTAAAGCACCACCACCCAGGGCTGCGAGTGGGAACACCTGCCAGCCAAAGTAGGCGTGAACAAAAAGGCCGAGGATAAAGATCATATAACCGTTGCTGAGCAAATGCCCTAAATCCGAATGGAGAAACTGGGCTGTGATCAGCCTCCATACTTCACCACTTTCCAAAATCCTGGGGCCGATTGTGGCTCCCCACTCAATCAAACGGGCATCGCTCCAGGCAGACCATGAACTGACGATCATCAGGCCCAACCACAATAACACCAACTGGGCGTCAAAAAATCGCGGCCGCCGGGTGAGAAGTGTTTGGCGTAAGACCCGCCTGGGCTCACTTGGTTCTAGAGATGGGGGGATGGAGCCGTCTTTCATCACACCCATCCTAGCAGATCCCATTCTCACACTGTACCGGGAATCATCTGGCACCTCCCTTGCCTTATCTCAAGGTAGCGAACGTAAAATCCCGTCCCAAATCGAATTCAGAGGATCTGAGGTGCCTCCTAAGGGCCCCTATTTGTCCTCCAGTGCCCCTATTGGGCACCCCGCTGTCCGTAAGCTCACTATTTTTGAATGAAATTAGACCCATCGTATGGAGAACACGAAGGAGAGGGTTTTATGTCTTTTGCAAAAGCAAAATCAATTTTAACTGTTGTCGCAGTTGCAATTTCGTTGGCCGCCGGCGCTGAAGTTGCTGATTCGCGAGGCGATGGCGGCGGTGGAGACCGGGATGACTATGGCCATGCCCGACCCGACACACCTAAAAAGCCACCGGTGATTTCCAGCCCCGTGCGCTGGCAGTGTACGCCCTTTCGTGCCGTTGTGGCTGATGATCACGACACGCCCAAGCAGCTATTGAAAAAGCTGCCCTTTGATTACAAATGCCAAAACTTTGATGACGAGGGCTATATTAAAACCTCTGTTAATCTGGAAGATGGTTGGTGGATCTTTGCCGATCGCTACGGCAAGCTTCACGTTGAACTCAAAGGCGAAGACGGCAAGACCAAGCACATGCGGGTTTACATGGCCGACCATGAGGGCAATATTGATCCGCGCAACTCAAAAATCGTACAGACCAGCTCCAATGGAGATTTGGTGATGACCTTTCGCCTCAACAAGACGGTGAAAAAGAAGCGCAGCAAGGACAAGACCGAAGACATCGTCATCGACCTGCGCTGCCGGGCCAAGTTCAACAATCGCTGTTCTTAACTGTTGCCAAAAAATTCAGCCCGCGGGGTGAGCCGCGGGCCAAAGGGATTTCGTGTTGGTGTGGTCTACCTTAAGACGTCATATCTTAGGAGCTATTCTCAAGAGTTAATAATCTGAACAAGCTTGGTCTTGAAATCCAGCACTGTGCTTTTCACCTGCTCAAGCAGGATCAAAGGAATAAAGTGCAGGGGATTTAAAGGATCCAGTTTCGCCTTTAACTGGTCCAGCTTGCCCAATAGGAAATCCACCCGATCTGCCAATTTGAGTAACAAGTCATCTAAGCGAGCTTCGACCAAATCCAGTTTTGCCAACAAGGCGTCCAACTGGATTAGGAGTGCTGCATGAGCGGGATTAAAGGGATCAAGCTTGGCTTTCTCCGCTTCAATCTTGGCCCTAACGTTATCAATGTTCTGTTTGACCTTTGATATGGCGGTCAAAATTCGATCAAATACCTTTTTGAGAGCTCCCGTGACATCTGGTAAAAACTGTGTGGAAGCCTGCCCGGTGCTGAACTCGATGGTGAGATTGCCTTCGCTGTCCACCAATCCATCTAATAGCTCAGTGGCATCCCGTAAGGCCTTCTCTGCCTCACGTGCGGCCTTGTCCACTTCATCCATTTGCACTGGTAATTCTGCTGGCGGCGGATTGTTGGTGGTGTCACCCACCTTGGTCGCATTTGCCAGCCCTCTTGCCTTCATGTCCTGTCCACAGGACATCAATCCCATTGATATGGCGAGCAACATTGCTTGCGCCATGATCACGCGTTTCATCCAACCCATTTTCCTTACCCCTGTAAAAACGTCCCTCGGGAATTATGTAAAGCAAGCGCGGTTCCACTTGGGGAGGGAAAAAAATGGCAGAAAACCACCAACAAATTGTCAATCGGGTACCTATCGCGAAGTTGTTGTTCATCTTGTTCCAAGTTGACTGTTGGTGTCGCTAGACAGTTTGTTCAACATTGGGGAGAAATCGTCATCTTTTGCTGTTCGCATTCATCCCATCTGTGTCGGGGTGAAACAAAAATGCAATCGACGGAAACCCGCAGCCTGCACAAACCACAGACTGAATGTCGAAGAAATTCTCACAGCCCTTGGTCGAGGAGTGGTTATTGTCCGGACGATGGGGTGACTTCTTCCACAGCGTTGTACTTAAACGTGTAGAGTACGGTGGTTTTGGTCAATGTCGGTGTGGGTGGAAACTTCAAGCTACGCAAGAGGTTGAGGAAGCAATCACCAACCGCACCATCACCTAGAGTGTTTTCAGTTATCATGGGCTCCAGCACATCGCCCTTATCGTTCACGGTCCACTGGATGGTGACGTGGCCCTCCTGGTCGGTCAGTTGCTCGACCGCATGGTCCGCACAAGACTTAGCCGGCCCAAGGTTCTCTTCAAAATGGCGAATGGCGATATTGGGATCAGCCCCCCTCCTCCGCGCAATCTTCTCGCCTACTGTAGCGCATGATGTCAAACATAACGGAACGATTGCCAATAGAAGCCTCAAGTCCACCTTGCCTTCTCCTTCACCTACACTTCACAATTCCCACCAGCCTAAATCCATCCCCCACTCTGAGTCCAGACCAGATCCCAACAGCCCCCTGAATTGATTGGCAACTGGCGCTCACTGTCAATATCACGTCGCCAGCCGTTTTCGGTTTCAAGTTCCCCCCCACTCTGTTACGAAATCTCCGGATCATTTGGGGATAGGAAACGGGGGAAATAATGAAATTGTGGTCTTTTCTTTTGGGTGCTGCCCTCGCAGCAGGTGGGGCAACTTGCGCTTTGGCGGCAGAGTCGAGCACATCAGTCAGTGCTTCATCGACAAGTGCTTCTTCAAGCAGCGATTCGGCTTCTTCAGATTCTCTGCGCATGAAGCTCAAGAAGTTCAACAAAAAGCACGAGGTCAACACTGACATCACCAATGCAGAGATGGCTGCTCAGGCGGGATCACGCTCCCAGTACAGTGTGAAGTTCAATGTTTCCTACTACGGTGCCCCAATTGAACGCCCCTTCTCTAAAGAAGGTCCAAACCCGGACAATTCGCCAATTGACCCCAGCACAGCATTGAGCGGAAGTTTGTCACTTCGATACCGCCTCAACAAAAAGAGTGCGGTGAGTTTGGGATCAGGCTTGACCGCCTTGACTCCTTTTCACGGCGTCAAGAGGGTGGATACGAAGAACCCCTATGTCAGCATCGACTACAATTACAAAGCCGGTGAGTTTCAGTTGCGCAATTCGGCTAGCATCTCGGCCACGACAGTCGAGAACTACACAAAGCGTGGTCAAAACGCTAGCGTTAGCCTGAGTCAGGGCCTGGCCTATAATGTTCCGGACACCAAATTCACCATGGGTGCCTCGGCTTCACTTAGCCTTTACAACTACACCCGTGAATATCAGCCGAAAGATGGCTCGGTCTCTCGCTATTACTTGGGTGTCTATCCATTTGCCGAGTATGGCTTTGCCCAAAAGTACTCTCTCAAAACTTCATTTGGGTTTGGCTTCTACAACCCACGGTCATCTAGTGATGAGTGGGAGATGCAGAGACGACTGGTGTCTCAGTGGCTAGGTGTGGGCTACTCCCATTCACGCACGGTGTACATTTATCCCTACCTCAGCTTCTACCCGTCAAAGTTTCACTGGGGAACCACCACCGTCGCCTTCTCCACCGTCTTCTCCGTCCTCTAGACCGGCTCCACCAAAGCCAAACAGCCTGGCCCCTTGATTGCTGATTTGCAAAACTCGGGGCCACCTTTGTCCGGGAAAGCGGTCCGATTGGCGAGCCACAGTTCTGCGGACCAAAAGGTAGGTTGGCCATTTCCAAGGCTGGTCAAAAGGGTTCAAATCCGAGGCGGAGGGGGCTCGACGAGAGGCGGCAGTCAGTTGAGCGACCGAAGGGAGTAAGCTGCTCAACTGACCGGGTCGCAGACCCGTGATAAAACGTTGGAATGAGATCGAGACGCCTCCAACGCAGCAGTTGGGCCCTTTTCACCAGCCTATCTATTACATTCGTGGATTTGTTCGTTAAGGGTCCATAGGTCATAGAGCCACCCCAAGCCAAACAAACCTGCAGTCAGCAGCCAAATGAGTCCACTGATGATTTTACCCATGTAAAAGCGGTGTACTCCAAAGGCTCCTAAAAACACCAAGAGAATCCAGGCGAGGTTGTAATCCAAATGCCCTTCGGAGTAGCGACGATCCGCTTGAGCGTCCATTCCGGGAATGAGAAACAAATCGATGATCCAACCGATTCCCAAAAAACCGAGGGTGAAAAAGTACAAGGTCCCAGAAAGCGGTTTGCCGTAGTAAAAGCGATGGGCTCCCATAAAGCCGAAGATCCAAGTCAAATAGCCAATCAAAAGACTGTGTGAGTTATTTTCCACTCGTGACCCCCAATTGCCATAGGTCGCTCTAGTTCCCATGTTTTTGACCTCCAGGTTCCAACATGGGCACAATCTAGGTCCGCTCGTGCAAGCTGTCAACCTCACCACCTGCGATCTCTTGCTCAGTTTCTTTCCCCATGCTTCAATAGACCACTTTCCAAAGGAGTGACCGGATGGCCCATCAGCTCACCATCAAAGCCCCATTCGATGGCAAAGAAATCGCCACCTTACCTCTTCACAGCCTTGACGAGGTTAAAAAAATGCTCAGTGGAGCCCATGCCCTGAGCCGCCGTCCAAAAGCCCGAATTTCTGTTCCCCATAGATTGGAAATATTGGCTAAAACCCAGGAGATCATTCGTCACAATGACGAAAAGTTTTTACTCATGGCCGCCCAAGAGGGGGGAAAGCCTTATGCTGACTCCCGGGTGGAGATCGACCGAGCCCTGCAGGGAATTCAGGTAGCCATGGAACATCTAAAATCCATGGCTGGAGAAGAAATACCCATGGGGCTGACTGTGCCATCACAAAACCGCTGGGCCTTTACCAAAAGAGAGCCGGTGGGAGTTGTCTTTGCGATCAGCGCCTTTAATCACCCTTTCAATCTCATTGTCCATCAAGTCATTCCGGCCATTGCAGTCGGCTGCCCAGTGTTGGTGAAACCAGCCCGACAGACACCTTTGAGTTGCCAAAATCTTGTCCACTCCTTGTACGAAGCAGGTCTTCCCAAAGAATGGTGCCAGATGGTTTTGTGTGATCACGAGACGGTGGATTTTTTGGTAAAAGACCCGCGCCTCAGTTACTTCAGTTTTATTGGCTCAAGTGAAGTCGGCTGGAAACTGCGAAGTAAGCTGGCTCCCGGAGTGACCAGTGCTCTTGAACATGGAGGGGCCGCGCCGGTCATCGTCACTGAGGACGCCGACCTTGAAGATGCCTTGCCCCTATTGGTGAAAGGCGGATTCTATCATGCTGGCCAAGTGTGCGTTTCAGTGCAACGGGTCTTCGCCCATCAGTCCATCGCCCAAAAACTGGCTGAACAGATGGCCCAAGCCGCGAAAACTCTGACCGTCGGTGATCCGACTCACCCGGCGACTCAAGTTGGCCCGTTGATCCATCATAATGAAGTCAATCGGGTTAAGGAGTGGGTCGACGAAGCCGTGCAGAGCGGAGCCAAATTATTAACTGGTGGCAAGGCGCTATCGCCCTCTTGCTATGAGCCGACAGTTTTGTTTAATCCTCCTGATGCCGTCCGAGTTTCTCGCCAGGAAATCTTTGGCCCAGTGGTTTGCGTGTATCCCTATAAGACTTTGGACGAAGCCATTGAACGAGCCAACCAACTTCCCTTTGTTTTCCAAAGTGCGGTGTTTACCAAAAACATGGATACCGCATTTAAATGTCTGCGAGAGCTGGATGCCACGGCGGTGATGGTCAATGACCACACGGCCTTTCGTGTCGACTGGATGCCATTTGGTGGAAGACGTCAATCAGGCGCCGGAGTCGGAGGTATCCCCTATACCATGAAGGAAATGACCTTCGAAAAATTAGCGGTCCTTCGTTCTCCGGAACTCTAACGAATTAAGACTAGGCGGCCGGTGGTGGTGCCTGACGTACCCTCGTCCCTCCACCCACACGAGAGAGGCGCAGATGCTTCACCCGCCGACGCAATTCCCGGCGCTCTGTACGGTCCAGCTTTTTGGATCCGTAGCGAGAATCGATGAGAGGTTGAAACACTCCTTGTAGCTCCCGTTCCCGATCGGGAAAGAATTCCCGAGCCCTCTGCCAATAGGCGTAGGGTCCCTCGATGGGTTGACGTTCCAGCCCCGCCAATTTAAGGCGCTGGCAAAGAGCCCGATAGATGCCCAATACCGGGTCGACCTTTTCCCGACTTTTGCGTAAAAAGAGAAAGGCAACAACGATCAGCACAATTGACAAAAGAACCGCGGCCAGTGCTAACAGCCAACGGCCATAACTGCCAACGCCCAACTGTTTCAAGATATCTTTTTGAAAAGATAGGTCGTAGCGCAAGAGAAAGTTGACCCAAAGGGCCTCCGTCTGGTCCCAAATCAAGCGGATGCGTTCGCCCATTTCACCAAGGCCACCTCGAATCCATTTGGGGAGAGCACCACCTCCGCCAGTCTCTTCGTCATCCAGATTTGCCAAGAGTTCCCGATAACCAGCTCCACCCAGGGCCAGGCGTTGGGGGGCAATGCTTTCCACAGGGTCCAATCTCTGCCAAGAATTTAACCGATCATCCCAATACTCCAACCAGGCGTGAGCGTCGAGATAACGCACTAAAAAGTAATCCTTGAGCAAGCTTGACGTGCCACCTTGAAAGCCAACAATAACCCGGGTGGGAATCCCGGCAAGTCTCATCATGGTGGCCACAGCCCCTGCATAGTGCTCACAAAAACCTTGCTTCTTTTCAAATAGAAACTCATCCAATCCTGACATGGTCCCAGGCTGTAGAGTGTAGGTGAATCTGTTCTTAAGCAAATAATCCATGGCCCGGGTGGCAACCTCGTGGGCTCCCTCGCCCGGCCGCCGCCAGCTCTTAGCTACTTGCCGAACCCGATCACTCACCTGTTTCGTCACTTTCAAATATATCTCGGGGTCGGGTCGTTCCCAACTGGTGGCCTGAGCCGAGAGGTTGGAGAATGCCCGATAGTACTGGCGTGAGAACAAATTCATGCGTGCTTCGAACACCCGCCCCTCAGAAGTGCGCACAAGTCGTAGGTTAGGATCACCTGAAAACATGACTAAAGTGGGCCAATCGAGGGCAAACAGAAATCGCTCGGGCGAAGGCTCAAGAAAGATTTCCTGCACCACCTCCTGTCCTGTCATCGGTCTTTCCAAGACTGGAATACTTTTTTGGTAGGTTCCCTTGTCCCAATCCAATCCATTGGCAACAGTCAGGACCAACCCCCGCCAGTAAAACTCCTGAACTGAACTCACCTGGCGCTCGGGAAAGGATACCCGAAAAGCCACCTTGTCCGACTGGGCAAGCTGAGCCACAGAGCCAGGACGCAGTTTTTCGGAAAATCCGGTTTGCCCCGCATTTTTTCGGGTTTGACTCCACAAACTAATGTTGAAGCGTGGAAAAAGAAAAAACAACACCAAGGCCAAAGGGACAGACTGCAATGCCAGCAAAAGAGAACGGCGCAACAAAAAGCGCATGTTTCCCCTCTCTGGTGGCGAGTGGTACATGGCCAACACCGCCGTAATCAGGAGCACATCGAACACCAGAAACAAAGTCATTTCCATGGACTGGGAGTCGATGAGCTTAGCCATCAAAAGTAGATAGCACAAAAAGATCACGATGATGGTGTCTCTGACTTTTCTCAACTCAAAGAGCTTGGATGCCGCCATGAGTACGAGCAGGGCTGTTGCCGGCTCTTGGCCCATCACTGTACCAAACTGAAAGAAAATCCCCACAGCACCAAGAACTACCAATCCACGCAGAAACCATGGCTGCGGGAGGGGCCACGAGCGAAGGTTGTGAAGCACTCGCCAAAAAAGAAAAAAGAAGGACACTCCGATCACCCAATAGGGCACTGTCAAAATGTGAGGTAATAGGTTAATGCCCACAAGGAGATACACGAGGCGTTGTTTGCTGTCGTCAAACCTCATCCGACCTCTCCGTAGCGAGCCAACTCCCGCTGGCACTTTTGATAGTGATGGGGTCCGTAACCGAAGTTTAAACGCTTTCCAGGCAAGACCAGTTCAAAGGGCGCACCCCGTTCGCGGGCCTGATCCAACCAACGGGACATTTGACTCAAAACCTTTTCCACATCCCGATTGGGAACGTCCTGAAAGCGCACAGAAAAACACCTGTCGGTTGTGCCCTCGTACTCTTTGATCATCAATCGTCTGCGGCGGGCAAAGATCTTCCAGTCCACCCGGTGGTAGCTTTCGCCTCGTTCATATTTGCGGTGTTCACGGAACTCATCTCCCCGTTGATGACCCGCGATGGCCTCAGACTTGGGAAACTTGTTCTCCTCGGCGACCAAACGCAAGGGCAAATGGCCTGAAGGATTGGGATAGAGAAAGAACTCCCCATCAGCGCGTAGAACCTTCCAGGCCCGGAACAACCCTAAGGGAAACACTGTCGACAGGGACATCGCCGGCACCTGATGAACCCCGCGAACCATGGGGCCGCAGACAAGGTTGCGCACCACCTGCTGACTACTCGCCACGTCCTCAATGCACAAGACCTGGCCATAGACCAGTTCCTTTTTGAGGGGAGACAGCTCTATCATTTGCCGACGAGCATAGCCCTTATTAACAAGGCGAAGGGGAATTGAAACAGGTTCGCCCGCATGCTGATCACCGATCGGCAGTGCCTCGATCATCAGATCCCGCAGGTTATTGTGGGTCTCCACCATGCTAATGACAAAAATGGCGAAAAGGAAAAATCCAAGCAAAAAAACTAGATTGTTATTGTAGGTGGCACCGGCCACGATCACCACGGCCGTACCGGCCAAAAAGATCAGACCATTTTGGGTGGGAACAATATAGACCTTCCCTTGCTTCATCCCGGGAAGGCGCTGCACCCATTCCTTCATGGCTAGTCCACCTGTACGGATTGAAGAACTTCCAGTGCCTTTTGATTGGCCACGCCACCCTGAAATCCCTCACCACGGTTGAGGCGATGAGAAATCACACTCACACCCACTTCCTGGACATCTTCAGGCAGCACCATGCTGCGCCCCTCTATAAAGGCCCAGGCTTTGGCGGCCTTCAAAAGAGCGAGTCCAGCACGGGGAGAAAGCCCCCACTGGTCGGCCGACTGGTTGCGAGTGTGTTGAAGAATTCTCTGAATGTAATCAATAATTGCGTCCGAACAATGAATGTCCTCGACCACCAACTGGACCTTGAGGATGTCTTCGGGACTCATGACCGGCTCCATATTTTCAATCAATCGATCCCGCTTTTCGCCCTTGAGAAGCTGCTTCTCTGCTCCCTCATTTGGATAGCCGATTTCAATACGCATGAGGAACCGATCGAGCTGACTCTCCGGCAGTGGATAGGTCCCCGCCTGCTCCAAGGGATTTTGGGTAGCGACAACAAAAAATGGCTCGGGCAAGGGGTGAGTCACCCCATCCACTGTCACCCGTCTTTCCTCCATAGCCTGAAGACAGGCACTTTGGGTTTTCGGAGTCGCGCGGTTGAGCTCATCTGCAATGACCATTTGCCCAAAGATGGGACCCTTATGAAAGTGAAAGGACTTTCTCTCTGGATCAAAGACTGTCGTTCCCAGAATATCAGCGGGCAAAAGGTCGTTGGTGAACTGAATTCGCGTGGAATTGAGCCCCAAACTCTTTGCCAATAGGCGAACCAAAGTGGTCTTGCCGACACCAGGTATGTCCTCAATCAACAGATGACCCTGGGCCAGTAGGCAGCAGAGGGACAACTTTAGCTGGGGTCTTTTGCCGAGAATGACTTGATCAGCTTTATCCAATACACGAATAACGGACAGGTGGTATTCAGAAAAATCCAACTTTAGAGCTGCCGTCACGTTCCTGTCTCCTTCGTTTTCTCAATTCCTATTGAATTTCGTCTTCGATCTCATCAATTAAATCCAACTCAGATTCTGGTACTGCGTTCAAATCCCGATCATCATTAACCTTCGGTGAGGCCTCCCGGCGAGGTGCCGCTTTCGCCTTTTCTGCCGGACGGGACAAAGAAGGCTTTGCACTACTAGGGGAGCGAGCGGATTTTGCTCTGGCTTTGCTCTCCTCAGCCAATATCTCAGCAGCTGATTTGCTCTTGGATTTTACTGATTCTCTTTTCTCCGTCTTTCTTACCTCTGGCTTTGCCGCCCGAACTTCCTGCTTTTTGGGCTCCACTCTGGCCTCAGGAGGCAGAGCGGGCTTTCTTTCCTGCTTAGGCGGCTCCGGAGTGGGAATCGGGGCCTCTTCCTCTGGGACTGATGCCGTGCCTCGATAGTTGGAATAATAGTTGCGAGCAAACTCATTGAACTTCTTCAACTTCAGTCGCCCACCCAAAATCTGCTTCATGTCCTCTGATGCCGCCTTTTCCATTTCGCGCATACGTTTAATACCCTCTTCGGCCGTTGCCGGCTGAAGAGTTTGGCGAACCTGCATGAGATCCTTGATTAGGGTGTTCTCGCGAGAAATAAAATTAACAATAACATTCTCTCCGAGCCTTAATTCGTCGAGGAAGAACTTGTTGAGATGTAAAATCCAGTCGGCCTGGTAGTCCTTATTCATCTTTCTTTCAACAAACCCCTGAGTGTACAAAACGTTTTCCACATAGGAGTTCTTGAAGTCTTCGGTTTGGGTGGGACTAAACTTTGGCCGACTGTCCCGTCGCCGCTGAATCTCCTCGATAAACAGGTCGTGGGCCGATTTCTCAGTCGAAGCGATCTCCCTTACCGAGTCTTTCAATCCCGGGAACATCATGGGGAGAACAAAAACCAATACAAAGACTGCCGCCACGGCGCTCGCTCCATAGGTCATGTGCCTGCGCATGCGCCGAGCCTGCCAACTGTCCTTTTTGTGGTCAAAATCGAGGATTCGTTTCAATTCATCTTCATCATTGACGGCCTCATCGTGGAGAATTCGCCGCACCACCAGTTGGACTTCCTTGGACAATTCCTCCTGAATATTTGGAGCCAGCCCCTTTGGTGCAATCTTATCAATGCGCACCATGATGGCTCTATCGATATTAGCTGCAATCTCAGCGGTTTCCTCTTGTCGACGGATGCGGGCCATCTTTTCTTCTTCGGCGCGAGCGGCCTTGGTCTCGTCAATCTGTTTAAGCTTAAAGGCACTCAGTTCGAGTGTGTCCTTTCGCCTTTGTTCGTCGTACTCAGACTTGGCCCTCTTACGCATCTGATCTGCTTGATTCTGCAAATCGACATCGAACTTTTCACGTTGTGCCTGCATCTCCTCCCGTGCCTTGATGCGATCGCCTTCGATGTCAGCCATGCGTGCATCATAGTCGGCCTGAGCCTTGCGAATAATGGCATCGGCTTTGGCCTGGGCTGATTCCACCAGATCCCGTGTTCGCGCGTCGGTTTCTTCGCGCATACGGGTGACTTCCTCGGCAATTTTGCGCTTTTTCTCCTCCCAGGCAGTGGTCTCCTGAGCGACCTTCTTTTCAGCCTCTGAAACCAGAAAGGCCGCTTTATTCTCTGCATTGAGCATCAACTCATCAACCTCTTCTTTGGCCTTGAGACGAGCCTCATCCGCCTTCTTGCGAGCAGAGGCCACTTGTTCCTGGGCCCTGAGTTGAGCCTCCTCGTAGCTTCTCTGTGCCTCCCGACGCTTGCTTTCCGCTTGATTTTCAGCAGCCTCCAGTAGTTCACGCACTTGTTCTTTGGCGGTGGCCACTTCGTTTTCAGCCATGTTGTGAGCCGACTGAAGTTCCTCCTGGGCTTGATCCTTTGCGGATCGCAACAAGTGTTCAGACTGGCTTTGGCTTTCTTCCGCCAGCCGGCGAGCATCCTTTTGGGCTCTGAGCAGGTCTTCTTCAGCCTTTTCGACTGTTGAACGCTTTTCCAGTCGAATGCGCTCCAACTCTTGCTCTGCCTTGCGCCGCGAACTCTCAAAATTCTCTTCTGCCCACTTCTCAGCATTTTTAAGAACAATCTCAGCCTGTCTTTGTGCCTCAGCGACGACTTCCCTCGCCCTATTCTCGGCGTTCATTTCGAAGTCCTGCCGCTGCCGCTCAAACTCTTCTTTATCCTGACGAAGCGACTCTCGCTTGCCCTCCAGAGCCCGTTCAAGACCTTCGCTGATTTTTCGAACTTCGGCCTCAGCCTCTTCAAGCAGCGAAAAAGCCTCTTTCTCTACGGTTTCTTTAAAGACCTGAATTTCTTCAACAGCCGCCGTACGCACACCACGCAGGTCTTCATCTGCCTGGTTTTTTGCCTGGCGGAGCTCCTCGACTTGCAGTTTCTTTTCCGCCTTCAGCTTTTCTATTGCAGATTCAAGCTTCTTTTGGTTCACCGTCAGCTTGTGGCACTCTTCCGCAGCATCATTGCGCCGGCGTTCGGCATCAGCGGCAAGAATCTGGGCATTTTTTTGTGCTTCCACAGCCTGCTTTTCGCGCTCGATGGACTGTCCGGTTGCCCGCTGGGTCTTTTCATTTTCCAGCATGGTCTGCCGCAGTTCTTCCTCTTTATTCTTTAGCTCTTCCTTAAGTGCTTCAAGAACCGACTCAATGGACAGACGATCTGCAACTAACTCCTTTTTCCGCGCTTCGTATTCTTCCTGTGTTTGGGACATCTCATCCCGAGCCTGAGCCAACTCTTGGAGGATCTGCTCCTTTTGCTCCTCAGCCTGGTGAATCTCTTGTCGCAGGTGATCTAAGGCAACACTGGCCTGATCTTTCTGAATGTTAATGTCCTCAAGCTCTCGACGAGCATAGCTCTTGGCCATCTCGGATTTCTGAGCCACTTCCGAGGCTTCTTTTTCCGCCTTAGCAATTATTTCCCTGGCCGATTGTTTGCCAACGGCTTCTGCCTCTTTAACTACCTTTTCGGCTTCGGCCCGAAGGTTGTCGGCGGCCCGTTCCGCTTCGCGAACCAAATTACTTGCTTCTTTTTTGGCCCGGCCCGTTTCCCTATCAAACAAATCCAACATTTTGCGACGGATATCACCAGCTTCAGATTCGGCAATGTCGCGAATGCGCTTGGCCTGGTCTTTTGCTTTCTCTAGAACCTCTACCGAGTCGCGCTGAGCATCTCCGCGAATGATGTCCGCCTCAGCAAGAACTTTTTGCGCATGATGGACGTCCACCACCGTTTTTTCAATTTGCGTGGTCACTTTTGGAGGGGTGTATTGTTTGTGTTTGGGTAGAATTCGGGTGCGCTCCAAGCCCTCTTCAGCAACGGCGTTGGCCTGAGCGAACTGCAGGGCTGCCTGAGACTCATCTCTGACCGCATCCACATCCTCTTCTTCTTCTCCACCCAGTGCCTGATCTCTTGGATTGGTACTCTCGTCGTTAAAGTGCCTACCCTCAAGAGGGGGAGCCTCCTCTCCCAGATCATTTAGTCGCACCGCCCGTGATTGAGTTCCGGTGGGAGGTTGGGGCACCTCTCCGGGCTCAATTAAGGTTTTTTCCATCAGGTCATCAAAGGCCTCTTCGGATTCTCGCTCAAAGTCGGCCGCTGACTTTGGCGCCTTTTCCTTGCCTTTGGTGGCCGCTGGCCCCAGTGCAATGCGTACTTGTTTGTGATTACCTAATTGAAGTGTATCCCCTTCCTGAACCGGGTAAGGCCGATCCGGGGGGACGGGAACATCGTTGACTCTTGTTCCGTTTTTGGAGTCTTGATCCTCAATCCAGATTTGTCCGTCTTGGAGCCAAATAACAAGATGGACGCGGCTGATTCCCGCGTCCTGAAGGCGCAACACCGCCTCATCCGAGCGCCCAATGGAAAAGGACTCGGTGGTCAGATAATGAAATTTGGAGCTTCGCCCCAGAAGCTCCTCAATGATAAATACGGCCTTCTCTTTTGACATATACCGTCTATTTCAACCCCTTATCCCGTGTGCTTGACCTCCGCTTCCTCACTCGCTTTGTTGCTGGACATATGCTGACCAGTCAGACCGGAGCGGCGCTGAGCCTTTGTGAACTCAAGTTCCACCGCCTGTTCGGCCAAGGCGTCGAGAGGATCCCGGTGCTCATCAAATTGGGGGACATCCTGGGGAAGGTCATTATTAGTGCTAATATTCCAAAGTTTATCGAGGGAACTTTCCAATCGATCCACGGTTTCAACAAAGGTCTTCTCAGGAGAAAAGAAGGTATTGACGAAACTGCCGACCACGGAAAGCAAAATTCCCACCAGCGAGGTGCTCATTGAGAAAGACACCTTTAAAAGAAACTGATCCATGATCAGCTTCGTTCCCTCGACATCATTGAGATCCATGGTGCCCAGGTCTGGAAGAGCCTTCATAATTCCTAAAAAGGTTCCAAAAATACCACCGACAATAAACATTCCCGGAAGAATATTGAGAAAGTCATTGAACACGGAGGCAGGCAACACCCCAAACACTTTCGAGAAACAGGGATTGCGCTGAAAGCTGTTCTTAGATATCTGCATGAGCTTTGGTCGGCTCTCTTTGGTGTAACGCAAGTGCCTAAGATGCTTCAACAGGTCCTTAACCATCCAGGCCGTTCCCTGCTTCACCAAGAACACCCGATCGCTCCAATGCATAATGGCGTCAGGCTTTCGTCTTTTCATCAAAGCTCTCACCTCAAACATCTCGTAGTAGGTCTTCTCCAAGAGTTTTTTGGTGGTGATAAAGAAGGACAGGTGATCCTTGACGTGGGGGACCTCCAGATGATTGTCAACCCGGCGATCAAACTCCTTGGCAAACCATTCCTCGCGTTTGATCGTATAATAGATCAGCACACGAAGACCTATCCCGGCAAAGAATGCCATGATCATGGCCGGAATCAGGAGGTCCGTCGCAAAGCTGACCATCCAGTCGAGAAAAACTTGTACATAGTGGGATACCATTTTTCTACTCCTTCTATTCCAACTCAAATCGAATGATCACACGCTGGGCTTTTTTACAGTCGTACTCAGCGCAGAAGTTCTTACGTGAAGTGCCCGAAGCCACATCACGACCTGGGATCTTTTCTGCCAAAAAGCTTCGTCCCGTCACCTTAACCAGCGGTAGCAGATCTTTTTGGTGTTTGTAGGTCATCTTTTTAGTGTCAAATATGTGCGAAAAGATCGATCTCGCACGATAGTAGCTTAGATCCAAATTGTAATTGATTGCCGCCTTATTCGTTTCTTCCAAGCTGTTGGGGTCGACAAACTGTCCCTTGTATGTCGGCGAAGCAAATCCGACAATCTCCACACCAGCAATCTTATCTGCGGTTCGCTTGTCCTCAAACAAGCTCTTGGAGTAGACAGGGATGAACTTTTCGAGAATCTGGGTCATCCCAGGCTTTAAATTGGACTTTCCCGTATCAAAGTACTCTTTACCAAATGAGAGAATCACGTCGCCAGTGTTAGGATCTACATCCACTTTGATCCCTGCTTTGGCAAAGTTGTTCTTGATCCGATTGGCCAGATTCTTCCGGGCGTCAGCCAACTCTTTCATCTGCTTCAGATCCTTCTTCAAGGTCTGAGTCTGCTGTTTCATCCCGGCCACTTTCTCTTTCATGCCGGAAACTTCCTGAGCCAGGGCGGCCTTTCCCGCCTGGGCTGCGGCCAGTTTGCCTTCGGTCTCCTGAACTTTACCCTGAAGAGATCCCAACTGCCGGTTAAGTGCATCCTGCTCCTGGGCCATCTTCTTGCGAAACTCCCCCTCACGCTGGGCGATCTCCGCTGCTGAAGCCTTGGCTTGTGACAGCTCGTTCTCCATTTGCTCACGCTCACGGGCTTGCTTAGCTTGAAAGTCGGATTTCAATTTCTCCATTTGATCCTTGTAATTGGATTTGACGTAGGAGAGTTCGCTGACCAACTTGGCCTTTTCCTGATCCTTCATTTCGATCGTGGACTTGGCGGTTTGAAGGTCGGTGCTCGCACTTTCCAACTGATCTGAAACCTCTTTCAACTCAGCCTCGACATTGCGCTTGAGCTGTTGTAAATCAGTGATCTTGGAAGCCGTGTCGCGACGAAGCTCCGCGATGGCCCGATTCATCTTCTGCTCAGTGATCTTCTTCTTAGCGTAGGCCTTCTTCATCTCCTTGACCTTACGCTCAAGCTGCTTGTTCAAACGCGAGACTTCTTCCTCACCCTGGGCGATGGACTTCTGCTTTTCCTGAACAGACTTCTTGAGCCCTTTGATTTCCTGCTTTTTCTCCAGAATCTCTTCTTCCCGCTCGGAAATGATATTATCTCGTCGCTTTACCCTAGCCTGGGCGAGAACATTGGAGTTAATGATGTTGCGAACAATCTGCTGGTACTTGTTGAGGGCCCGTTCTTTCTTTTCGTTTTCCTGGGCCTGTTTTCGGAGCTGATCTTTTTCCTCTTTTGACTCTTCAGAGAGAAGATTCAGCTGTCCCATCAGCTCCTGGTAGACCTGCATGTCTTTTTGGCTCGACTGCTGGAGATGTTCTTCTTTGAGGGTTTCGTAAACCTTGATCTGTTGTTTGAGATCTTCGTTTTCGTAGGTAATCCTTTGGTACTCCATGTTCTTTTGAATCCCAAAAGTTCCCGTGCGGAGACTGGTCACCACGTAAAGGAGTAGAAATACCACTGAAAGCATCATGAACAAGTCGGAGTAGGATGCCCAGTGATTTTCACCCCCTTCTTGCTTCGCCTTGAGTTTGTCGTAATCGAAGCCCATACTGCCTAAAAGCCCTTTGAAAAGGTTGGAAAATCACACAACTTCTCAAAGAAAATTTCGGCTTTCCGCGACCTTGACTTAATATAAGACCAAGGTCGGGAAAGCCGAAGCAAGTAAGCGTTATTGGGGTCTCACACAATTCAGAGCCGATTCAATCCCTTTCCGCCATTAACCATGGCGTCCTCGACCACCAAATCTAGGCGGACGTCCAGGGGGATTTGGTCGACCAGGACCACCCGGCCGTCCCGGATTGATCACCGGAGGGCGGGGCGGACGTCCAGGATTCACGACCGGCGGTCGCCCAGGACCGCTGTCTCGGCATGGCTTCCAAACCAAGTGGTAATCCACGGTTTGTTCAGCCCGGGCATCTATAGAGTCTAAAATCGCCATGGTGTCGTCACCTGAGTTGTTCGACATGGCCGTAATATTGGTATTTATGTGCAAATTGAAATCTCTGCCACAGTTCGACCACATCTGGCGGCCGCGAACCTGGCTATTGATAACAAAATCTCCATCTTCAGGACCACGCACATTGAGCTTCCGTCTGATCCGCCTCCTAGAAATTTGCCCTGTTTGGGCATCTGACATGTAATAGGTGGCATCGTAATGGGCAAAGCCATTCACGGGAATGCTATGAAACCCCCGGTAATCGAGCTTCACCACACTGACCTGGTACCCAGAGGGCACCTTAAAGGGCACGGAAATCTGGCAGCTCTTCAGACCGCGACGATTACCAAAGCTATCGCCAGCTTCCACAATGTAATTATCAAAAAGCATGGACAAGGTTTTCTGGTCCGGACTCAGAACCGCAGCCACTGTGCCGCTTGTGCAGCCGCTTCCCCCGTGGCTGGGTCTTCCCATTTTTACTCCCGGTACAAATACCGAGTCCCCATTGTCCGCAGGTGCCCCTTGTCCATGCACAAAATCATCCACATCCGTTTGCGCCTGCGCCTGATTGCTGGATGGCAATAAACTCAATCCGATCAGGGCCAGTACCGCGAGGGTCCAACACCCAGGGCGGTTCGATTTCTTGTTCTTAGACTTGGTTTTCATTTCTTTATCCCCCAAAAACATTCACGCTTTTACTGACTTGCTACTTACTTGCTTTCTTACTTGTTAGCTGACTTTTTGAAAGTACGATTTCTCAGGCAAAAGAGGACGCAGTCCCCACTGCGTCCTCTTCTTCAAGAGAGCCGGTGGTAGGGACCGGCCCTTCAATTTCAATTAACGACAACGTCTCCACTGCAGGTGGTACACAAGACCAGACTTAATGTCTGCCGAATCAACAGTGGCCAGAGTGTCTTCTCCCCAGCGGTTGGAGCGCGCCAACATGGAGGTGTTTACGCGCAGATTCACGTCGGCACCGCAGGCAGACCAAACCAGGGCATGAGCAGCCAGGTTGTTGGTGAGCGTGTATTCATCATCAACGAAGCCACGGAAAGTCTTGGTCACACGCGGCCCCTGCTGACCGGCAAAGAAGTACTCAACATTGAATCGAGCCTGCCCGCCACGGGGAACAAAAGTGTATCCACGGTAGTCGACCTGGAAAATGCTGACGCTAAATCCCTGGGGCACGTGGACCGGAATGGCGATGTTACAACTCTTGCGGTCAATGCGCTTGCCGGAATCACCACCAGCTTCTGCAATATATTCATCAAACAGAATACTGAGAGCCTTTTGGTCAGGGCTCAGAGTGACTGATGCTGAACCTGCAGGACAACCGCTACCACCATATCCAGGTGTACCTAAGCGAATGTCATCAGCCTGTGCCTGTCCCATCATCATTGCAGAAGCCAGAGTTGCGATCATTAGTGTTAGTGCTTTTTTCATTTCCCCACTCCTTTAGTGCTTTGTTTGTTTTCGTTGTGCTTGCTGCACACAAGGAGGGTATGAGCAAAGGGCGTACCAACCTTTTTCTAGTTTTAAATTTGTTTTAACCGAAACAGAGGATACTTTTGTCACTCGGTCAAATTTGAACATTTGTATCAGAACTGATACATCAGCCTCAGAACCCGTCTGTTTTGTAGCAATTTGTTGGTTCACTTTTGGTACCAGCCTCTCGCATGGCCGGTGCTATTTGGTTCCAGGTCCTCAAACGGGATGCGCGGAGACAAAGTAGACTCTTGTTTGAGAGCTAACTTTGTCTCCGCGCATCCCGTTTGAGGACCTGGAACCAAATAGCACAAAAAAGCCCATCCCGCTAAGGGATGGGCTTTAAGGGTAACCTCGTTGTCAGATCCTGGGACCCGACTGGACTATCGACCTTCCAACTGTGGAAGGATGTGGTATTCAAATACAATTTTCATCACCTGGTCTCTCTCGTTGGGTGACAGGGTGTTCATCCAGGCCGAAAAAGCCGCATCTTCTGTCGCCATTTGCTTCAGGCGATTGATTTTTTGTGGTGCCATGCGAACAGCTCTTTCCATATCGCGGGCCATGCCGCCGCCGCCAATGTCTCCTCCCCGGGCAAAAGCCAGAGGACTGAGCATCACCATCACTAAGGAACCAACCAACAACTTTTTTACCATCCTCATTGTACTTCTCCTTTTTCCCCCCGACCCGAGACTTCGACACTGGAAAATGTGAAACCATAAACCCCGTCTGCGGATTCCGCTGCGGACTCCATCAAAAAGGCCTTCATGATCTCTTCCATTTGCCGACAGAACTTTCTAACCGCTTTCTCATTTGATGCAATAAATCCCGTTCGGTAAAAACTATTCAGTTCCGGATTGAGTGGATCCAATCGGCCTAAGACCTGTGTGCTGATCAACACGTGATCTGCTAAAACCTGGCCCGGGTCCAAATCCCGATCCGAAAAGTAAACATACTTTAAAACTCTCTCATACCCCTCGGCTGTGCGCCGAATAATTCCCAATTGTTCCAAGCCCTCAAAGGCTTCCACCACCTCATTCACACTGACTCGCAAACGTGCCGCCAGTTTACTCAGTGATGGATCAAAATCAGCGGTACTCACCAAACCGGCCAGTGTTCTCCACAGCCAGTTCCCTGTGTACTTCTTCTGCAACTCCTGGTGCCGCTTCAATTCGGCCGAAGTTTCAAATCCTAATTCCGTTTCTTCTTGTTTTTCGTAGGAAACCTTCCCCAATACCCTTTCAACCTTCACGCCTGCACTCCCTGCAAGTAGGACTGAATCCGTTCTGCTGCTCCTCGTGTTGATTTCTCTATGGCGGATCTCCCCCACCAGTGAATCTGCTCCAAAAGAGTGCGCTTAACCTGGGAATCAAGTCCGGCCAAAACGCGAGCGACGTCAACAAAGACATCTTCGTTGGTTTCTGGCCCACCTTCCATGACCTCGCCGATACGACGATCCACCAGCTGTTCCAAGTCGATCCCCAAAACATCCATCAATTCCATCAGATCAGATGCTTTGATCTGGGTTCGACCGCGAAAAAACCGATTCACCGTAATCCGAGAAAGACCACAGCGGTTGGCCATTTCAACTTGTGAGATTTTCATCATGCCCGCAAGAAGTGCGAGCTTTGACGACAACCCGAATTCTCCATCTATTTCACACGCCATCCTGATCCCCTACCTACCCTAATGATTCAGAACTGGTGCAGTTGTTCACCAGCAGTTGGCTTGTGCAATCGACGTACCCAATGTTTTAGGGTCAAAAGGTTCCTGCGATGAGGATCAAAAATCACTGAAGGAGCAAATAGAAGCCACAGACAAAGAGAAGAAGGGCCCACCACATTTGACGCGACGGCTTATGCCGGTGGACCAATGACTCCAGAAGAGCGGCGAACAGGGGGCCGGTAATGGCAATGGCGGAAAGCGAAGCCAAGTGACCTATCTGCAGAGCCCAAAGATAGAGAAGCAAAGACAAATAGGTTCCACCAAGGGAGGCTCCAACCACCAACCAACGCCCCCGAACCTCCAGACGCTGGAAGGTCCCCAACAAATCGAGTCGCCAAAAGCGAGACATCAGAGCAAAACCCACCACCGCCCCCAGACATCTATATAGATGTCCCTCCATGGGAGTGACCATTGGCGACTGGTCAAAGCCCCAGCGGGTAAGAAGAATCCCAATGGTGTCCATTCCTACGCCGCATAGCGCAAACAAGAGCCCCTTCAGTTCCCAGTGGCCGTGGCGCCTTTTGCCTTCCCAACTGAAGAGAAACAAACAGCCGATCAAAAACACAATGGCCAAGAGCCGCATTGATCCCAGTGGTTGGGCAAAAACAATCAAAGAAGCCAAACCCAGAGCCAGAGGCTGAAAGCCAAACAATATCAAAGTACGAGCGGCCCCGATGCGGGCAAAAGCACTGAGCAAAAACAGATCCCCCACATTCAAGCCCATCAGCCCACTGGCAAAGAAAGCGGCAAATGAGGACCATTGGGTTTCATGAAAGCCACTGAGGAAGGGGACACTGATCAGCAGGGCACAAAAGGCTAAGGCCGCCTTAAAGCCATTCATCCAATAGGGCGACACCCGCCGGGAAAAGGTGGCAAACACCAAGCTGGCCGAGGAAAAACACAGGTTGGCCAACAGAGCGAGCAGCAGACTTTGGTGGAGAACGGACATAGGGTGCTAGTATCAACTAAGATCAAGTAATGTCCACACCGGATAGTGATCGGAAGGGAGTTTTTCTCGCTCTCGATAAGACCGCGGCAAGGGCCTTTCACTGCCATCCCCAAAGCGATAGCGATAAACCAGAGTTTTAATGATTCGATCAGCCAGGCTGCCATTAACCAGAATATCATCCATTTGGGTGTATTTTGGTTGGCCTTCAAAGGGAAAGTAGCTGTGGGTGATGCGCTTTCCTTCCGGAGTGACTCTCAATCTTGCGCGATCAAAAGCACTTTTGAGTATTCGCCGCAGGGGATTCATCTCAGGAGCCGACACCACATCGGTGTTGAAGTCTCCGGCCAGGGCTAAGGGCACATCAGACCCAAACTCTTTTTCCAGTTCTTTGACAATCTCAGCAGCCTCTTCGTATTGAGCGGTCCTGAGTTTTCTCGACTCAGGATCATTGGGCCGATCCCGTTTGGATTTTCCATGGTTGCCCACCAAAATGAGAACCGGCTTACCTCCAGCGTGATCACGCAAGATCAACACCGGCAAATCCCGCGAAAACACTGGAACCTGCCGCTGTTGAACCGGATCAAACCAGGTACGAGATTTATGGGTACGGATTTCCACATCGGCCTTGATGTCGGCTCTAACTAAAAATCCAATGTCGATTCCCCGCGAATCATTACCTTCGAGCAAAAAGGCTTTGTACCGGTTGCCCACCAGGGCTTTCAGTGAAACCAAACTCTCAACCTCTTGAACCACAACGAAATCGGGCCGCACATCAAGGAGCACATCCTGTACACCCCGCACTTCTTCAGGGGATTTGAATTTTCCCTCGCTCTTCTTCACCCGCTTAAGTGTCGGCGCAGCCTTATCTCCCCCTTCAATGGCCTCCACTTCATACTTACCCACCGACATGAAAACGTTTTTCATATTGTAGGTCATCAGAATCGCCTTGCGCAGGGATGAGACCGGCCGCGGAGCCTCCAAGGGCATCGCCGCCAAAGGCTGAGGATCCCTCGCATGATGGCGACAAACTCCGGCCGCCCCCTGAGCCGCAGCTGGGCCCAAAGCCACCAACAAGGCCAGGCATAGGACCCCGACCTTCAAGCTCAAACTATTGAAATAAAAAAGGATTCTTCGTCTCGGCAAATCCCACTCTCTCTCGGTCAAAAGGCAAAAGCCCACCAAGAGAGCAAAAAGGAGACCATGCGCGAGCTCCATTCAACCACTGCCACAAAGGAACAAGTCCTGTGAACGTTACCCGTAACCAGTAAACGTGACAGCGACAGCCTCCGAATCCGTGACTGTAAACCGACACACACACGGAAACGTTTACGGGTTACGGATCACGGGTTACAGGAAAAAGTGGACCAACGAGCGTAACAAAGGAGAGGATTTCCGACTGCGTAACCCGTAACCAGTAACCCGCTAACGTGACAGCGACAGTCACCCTTTCAGTCACTGTAAACTATGTTCCCGGTACAAAATGTAAACTATGTTTCGGGTTGCACACCGCAAACAAACACGTCCACGGAAACCGTCTCGGAAACGTTTACGGTTTACTGGTTACGGAAATTATTCCCTTCATCGATAAATAGGACTTAAAACCAAAACAAAAAAGACGACAGAAGGCTGACTCAAGCCTAAAATTTCAGGCTCCATGCCTCACTTGAGCTTAGGCACTCCGCCCTCAAAGACAATGACTTGGCCTTTTTTGAGATTTGGAAATAAATGTCTCCCACCCCAAGATCCGTCTTTCAAAACCTCGATCTTCTGAGCCCCTTCTAGGTAATTGGGGCTCCAGTAGACTTTCAATTCACCTTCAACAACGTGACCATAGAGCATGCTCTGATCTGCGACTGTAAATTCAGTCGGCGTCCCGTAGAGTTCCGAAAACAGCACTGGGTACCCCTGAGAGATAAGAAGATAATACAGGCGAATCTCCCTCACACTTTTCGGATCAGCCTCCGCCTTAACCAATACTCCCTTCTTAAAGGTGAGTTTTGTGCCTCTAGGGAAATCATAATTACCCATAAATTCAACCCTCACATCGGCTAACGCTACCAGCTCCCCATGGAAATTGACATTCCAGAAATTAACATTGTTTAAGCTACAATAGGCATTGTCAATCTTTGCCCGATCCGCCACATTGCTCGTGTCTCCACACTGTTTAATCCAAACGCCGTCCACCATGATTCTTGACCCATCTGGCCACAGCCCTTCCTTGATGGCCTTCTCGATGGATTTGTCTGCGATCGATGCCGACGCCCCAGAAATGGAGGCTAGCGAAGATTCAAAATAATTCTTATAGTGCGAGCCGTCCGAGATCCTAACCGTCGCTCCCGGTGATAAAAAATTCCCATCAAGAGGTGGCTAATTTTGATCTAAGCTACACCGCAGAATGCGGAAAGACTTTTGTTACACCCAACAAAGTCCTAAAGCTAAGAGCACTAAAAAGGCTCTTAAGGAAATTGAAGTAAAACCAAACCACCGACCGCTACGACTGCAAGCTCTCTCAACTCCAAAAGCCATGACTTCTCCCTTTTTATCCCGTCAACGTGCCACTTTAAAACACGGGAAGTCGTTCTTATTTTGTGAAGACTCCATCTTAAGGGAGCAACTCAAGGTTTCCAATACCCCGCCAAAATGAGATCTGTTGATATTAAGAACTTAGCGGCCCTTCAGGCTCCAATGAAAACGACCAAACCCAATCAGATTAGGGAATTGACGGGATCTGAAGATTTTCTTGTGGCCTTGTTTCAATATTGGAAAGCTCGCTTGGAGTAAGCCCAGGATTTCCACTCAATTTTGATTGAGATCAGTCATTTCCGGAGCCTGGCCGAGCACTCTCCCCGCTAGGTCGCGAGGATTAGCTTGTAGATAGAGGCGCCTAGATGGTCCGCAAGATCCAGAAGCTTAAGGTCTTCGATTCCTTCGACTCTCAAAATTGCCTGACATTCGCGAAGAGAACCAAGAGCAATAGAGTAAAACCGCCTTTTGTCCTTTGCACTGGGTTTACCACTCCCCTCAGCAAGGTTCAACGCCACCGAGGAGGATGCCCGAAGCATCTGATCCCGCAGATGAATTGGCAGCTTCAAAAGCTTCACCTTCTGACAAAACTCCACCGCCAAATCCAAGGATCGAAATCTGTATTCGTGTTTTCTCTGTGTCATTTTAACTTCCTTTGTAAAGTGTGTTGGCCATCACCCCAAGGTGGGCCAACCACTGCCACAAAGGAACAAGTCCTGTGAACGTTACCCGTAACCAGTAAACGTGACAGTGACAGCCTCCGAATCCGTGACGGTAAACCGACACACACACGGAAACGTTTACGGGTTACGGGTTACGGGTTACGGGTTACGGATTACGGATTACAGGTTACGGCTTACCGAGAAAGTCCATTCAACGCAGAAGACGGGCCCGTTTCTCCAAGCTTGATATCCCTGGGCTGG
Source organism: Pseudobdellovibrionaceae bacterium (assembly GCA_020635075.1). Lineage (NCBI taxonomy): Bacteria > Pseudomonadati > Bdellovibrionota > Bdellovibrionia > Bdellovibrionales > Pseudobdellovibrionaceae > Pseudobdellovibrionaceae bacterium. The sequence continues at coordinate 1,573,620 of JACKAM010000001.1, forward strand.
TCAAAAGGGTGCGGATTCAAGGCGAACTGTCCTGAGCGAGCGGAGGCGTACCAGTTGGTACGTCGAAGTGAGTGAAGGGCTGTTCAACGCAGAAGACGAACCCTTTTCACCAGCCCAGTCACCAATTAGCGACTTCAAGGCGGCTCTTACAAGCCCCCGTCCCCAGCCGAATCTTTTTCCCTCTCAAATCCACCGTCCCAAATCCCGTATCGCCAAAGGCTCTGGTACATCCGCGGGATTCAATGGGGAAATGACCAATCTTTTTTCCCTGGCCTTCAAAGGCCGAAACTAGAAAAAGCTGGTCCGATTTGGTGGTCACTTCGATAAAGGGTTTGCTGAGATTGATTTCATTTTCGACCAAAGACAAAATCCGCATTTTGCCATTCTTGAATCGCAGCTCGCCAACGGCTTGGCCTTCCTTGTCTCGTAAGATAAGGTCGTCCTGAAGGGGCTGCTGCTCGAAGTTCTCCAGTTCCTGATCACAGTATTTGCGTTCGATATTGTAATCGTAATTCACACTGCGAACGTGAAGGCAGACCTGGCCGGAATCGGAGTTTCGACTGAGTCGCCTCACCCAGCGGGCATCGTCCACATTGATGGTGGCCTGGCAGTTGGATTTCACCTCAAGGTCAATCTTGCCGTCGAAGGAGGCTCCAGACAAAGTCAAAGCCTTGGGCACATCCATGCAGGCTCCAGCCCCAAGGGCCAATAGGCTCGCCGCCAGCAGAAGACTGCCGCGAAGACCTAGACTTAAAGTATTGAAAATACTCAACCGCATTTCCCCTCCTCAATCGACCCTTATCTATATATGTCTTTGTGCCAAGAAGACTGTGTGCCCTCTAGAGTGCAATGGCCATTCCCTGAGGGGGACTCCTGCCTCAAGCTCCACCGTAGGAAGCTAGTCAGGTGGCCACAGATTTGACACAAAATGGGACAGTTCTACAGGGGACCTAGTCCGTCAGGAGAATGGCGATCGTTCCCCAAAACCAGATGTCATCGGTCAATCGTTGCCGATGGGTGTATTCGTTGTAGTTGTCAATTTTGGAGGTCAGCTCTTTTCGCAGCCCTTCCAATTCAGACTTTCTCTTAAGGTCTTGATAGCGGCGGTTGAGATCTGGGAGCGCCGTCAGAACTTTTTCAAACTCACCGTGGTCCAGCCAAACCCGGCTACAAACTTGGCAGCGCTCGATGATGATGTCATTTAAGTCATACTCACTCATCACCGCATTACATGGCTGACAGGTGATCCTCTGCAGACCCTTACCACACTTGATACAATGCTCGTTCTTCAGGTCCTGCTGTTGGTGACAAAACCTGCAGACCGCATAGAAGCCCTGCTCCTGGCGAAAGTTAAACATTGTCGGATGAAAGATCGAGCGGCCCGCCGCCTTTTGCAGATTCTCTACCGTTGTCTCCATTCCTTCGCATTTAAGGCAAAGAAGAATCTCTTGTCCCTTACCTTCGACGCCAAAAAGGCTCTCTCCCGGGCAGACCGGGCAAGGACGTGAAGTAAATGTGAGTTTTCGACCGTCAATCTGCGGAGTCTCAGCCTTGGGTAGGTGCTGCTCCTTGAGCAAATGAAATAGCCGCACCATTTCTTTGTCGTCAAAAAAATAGTGCTGGCACTGGCCACAATTATCCAACTCCAGGTCTGTTTCAAAAACCTTCCCATTTTTCAGTGGAACTTTGCAGGTTGGGCATTTGAAAGCCGTCGCCTGAGCCCTGGTGAGCTCACTCTGAATGAGACTCATTACAAAAGAGTCCCTCTTGAAAACAATCGATAAGTCGCGACTCGATATCCACTGACCTTTACAAAGATTGCACCAGTGATAAAAGGCACCTGTCGTGGCCTGTGTTCCAATGAGTTTACCCCTGCATTTGGGACAGGGAAGATCGGACTTCGCTTGGTTATTTGGAAGATGAGACATTACCACTATCCTAATACGAAAAGGGCTTCGCCGTAAGTGGGTTTTTTTGGCAGGCGCCTATAGGCCGTTCAACGCCGAAGACGGACCCTTTTCACCTGATATTCTATTTCTCTTGGGCTGGTCAAAAGGGCACGGATTCAAGGCGAACGGCCATGAGCGAGTGGAGGGCGTGCTTCGATGCACGTTGGAACGAGAGAAGGGCCGTTCAACGCCGAAGACGGGCCCTTTTCACCAGCCCAACCTAGAGGGATTTACTCAGCTCCATTAGTCGCGGGTCGTTGGGAAGATACGTGAGTCCTAAAGCCAATGCCTGCCGGGCCTTTTCCTTGTCATTGCCTTTAAGGCGAGCCTGGATTTCCAATTGATAGGCCTCGATAAAGGCTGGGTGATCCATGCGGATTTTTTGCGCAACCTGAATTGTTTCCTCAAGTCTGGCCTGTTTGAGAAGAATTTCCCCCAACATGATCCCGGCGGTGTAATAGCCCGAACCATAGCGATAGGTCAGGGCTTCTTCAAGTAATGGCCGGAGTGTTTCTTGATCCTTTTCCTTCAATGCTGTTTTGACCGAGTTCAAGAGGTTCTGGTACTGGCGAGCCACATCCTCTTTGGTTTTTCGCGCCATGTGCCACTCCAGGAGAGTGGCTGAGTCCAAGCCAAGGTTTAACTCCTGGATCTCCTCTTTGAGTGAGGCAAACAAATGATTGTGAGCAGAGGTAAACTGCAGAGGGGGATGGCGCAAACTCTGTTCAACAAACACTTTAAGGTCGATCCCAGGAATCAACTCCTTCAAGGCTTTCAGACGCCCACTCGCCGTTTGCACCAGTAATTTTTCAGAGGCACCATTGTGCTCCCTCTTGTAAAACTCGAAGGGGATATGATGCTCAAGCTTCACGTTGTCATCGGTATTGGCCACATCTTCAGAAGACAAAAAGGTCTGAACCTGCTCTTTGCCACCATAGAAGTAAGTCAGGAACTCATAAATGGACGTTAGCCCCTCCGGCACCAAAAGCTCCTGCACCTTAGGTGACTGGTAAGTTTGTACCAGCTTCTGCCAGTCCACCTGAATGGGCTGCCGACTGCCCACCACCACGGAGTCAAAACCGTAAGCAAAGAGGTAAACATACTCAAAGGCTTCATCCATGGCTTTAAGGGCCATACGGTAGGAGTTCTCGGACAGCCCTTCGTTTTGGATCCACTGGCAAAAGACACCATGATCATTGAGTTTGCCGGCAGCCTCTTGGTAGTACTCACGGGAATAGAGGTTTCCGCCTCCGGACACCAATGGACTGATGGGATCGGAAGTGATGACGTCGTAGGTTTGATCGGTGTATTTGAGAAAGATCCGCCCGTCTTCAAGAACCACCCGGGTCCTGGGGTCCTGCAAGGGCTGGCCGTTGATGTGGTTGAAAAATCGGCTCCCCTCAACGACTCCCCTTTCCAATTCCAGAATGTCGACCTTCTCGACAGACTCATGGGACAGGACATGTCCAGCGGTGATTCCCGTCCCCAGGCCAACGACGGCTACCCTTTTGGGATTGGGGTGAAGAAGTAGTGGGATTTGCCCCAGCATCACCAAGTGTTTGCGATCACTGTGGCCAGCTCCGGCCACGGGTTTTCCTGAAACTCGAAGGCCCACTTTGCCCGTTCCGAATTCGTTGGCCACAACCGCAACACTGCCGTGAATGCCTTCCTGATAGTACAGAAGCTGGGATGGATTTTGCTCCCGCTGCTCTTCCACGGCTGACAGAACGCCTTCGGTGGTCATGGACAAATAAAGTCCCTGACTGGTGAGTAAGGGATCATGGGGAGGAACGACTAACAGACCTCCCAAGGTCAACACAGAAACGATCACTAGGTAATTGAGCTTTTCCACTTTTCCTATTCCAGGGATGAGCAGGAGCAAAAAACCCAAGGCCACCAACCATCCACAGAGAGCACTGATGGCGATGGTGCCGGATATCCCCAAGGCTGGAATCACTAAAAAGCCTGCGGCCAGACTACCGATCACTCCACCTACGGTATTGAAGGCATAAATTCGACCTGTGGCAACAGGCAGGGATTCTTGACTGCGCAACTCTTGATAAAGGTGAAGGGCATAGGGGAAAAAGGCGCCCATGAAAAAGGTCGAGGGAAAGATCACCAAACCCGATATCACGAGTTGGGCCACAATGTATCCAGCTCCGGACTCCCCACCTGAGAGCAGCCAATACAAATGACCATACCAATAAGGAAGTTCATTATAAAAGGTAATGGTCACCAGAGCACACAAGCCAATCATGGCCTGTAAAAAAAAGATTTCCACCCGCCAGTTCTTCGACTGTTTCAACAAAGAGGCTCCGACCACGCTTCCCAGACCCACACCTAACAAAAAGAGCACCAACATATTGGTGAAAGCATGAACGGTGGCTCCCAAAACATTGGCCAAGAGACGAAACCAGGCCAACTCCAACACAATGGACAGACCACCAGAAACAAAAAACAGCAGCTCAAACAGCCGTGTGGCCCGGCTTGAAACTCCGATCACCGCGGTCTTGTTGGCTTGTTCGTGTGAGGCTGAAATCATTCCCCCGCCAAACTTCAGGAGCCAAAGACCTAGAGCAAAGTCGATGACCCCAATCATCAGGCAAGTCCTAAGCAAGCCAAGCCCCGGAATCAAAACAAATCCAGCCAAGAAGGTCCCTGTCAAAGCTCCAATGGTGTTGATGCCATAAAGCCTACCGGCCACAGCACTGGAATCCCCTTGTTGTTGGGCCAGTGAACCAACGACTGCCGGCAGGGTCATCCCCATCAGCAAGACAGGAAGAATCATCATGACAAAAGTCACAGCAAAACGAAGAATCAAAAACAGTTGGGGATGTTCCACTCCCAATCCGTAGAGGCCGGCAAACAAGGGCGTGGTTGAGCGAAACAAAGGAATAGAAACAAAACCCAAGACCCCAATACCCAGCTGCAGAAGGGCATAGGTCTTCATCGGGTGGCGCAAACCCCAAGTGAGCTTGGGCAATATCCAACTCCCCAAGGCCAGTCCACACATAAATGCCGCCACCACCGTGGCACTGCTATAGAGAGAATTCCCCAATATATAGGACAACTCTTTGGACCAGGCGATTTCCAACACCAGACTGGTGGCCCCAGAGAGAAAAAACATCACATAAAGCCAGCGGTGGGATTTCGTAGGGTCCTCCAGGTGAGATCTTAATTATGGAGGACAGGGGGCCCTACACTCAACCTGACCCGGCCTAACGTCTGAAAACTGGCCCCTGGTTTTGTGGAGCAACAATAAAAGATGTCAGTTGTTTGCATCCAGCTACAAAAAAAGGAAGACCCTTAGGACCTTCCTTTTTTCTTAACTCTCGATCAAAGAGTCGATTACTTTACGTAGATTTGAGTCGCGTGATTGACCAGGTAGCGAACCCAATCATATTCGTGGAAAATAATCGGCTTGGTGTATGGAGCTTCCTCTCCCACACGGGAAGGGTCATAGTCGTACATAGGCCCCATGGGGTCTTCATAGAGTGAATCCCTCACGTAGAACATTCCCTTGGCATGGCATCCCCCCTGGGCGCTGTATGAGTCCTCCAACCGACGACTCGTCTTGTCCCACTTCTCTGCCAGCTTCAGCAGCCGCTCTTTCTCTTTGGCGTCTTTAGCCCCAGCCGCTCTCTGACGGAGTTTGGTTGGCTGTTCGGACATGTAATCCCTCATGCCTTCCACAAAGCGACAGCCCTGGGAGTCCATCTGATCATTAAAACCAATAATGTTCACCGCATGCCAATAGCCATAGTGATTGTAAAGAACATGAACCGGAGCCTTGCGCTCAACAAGTACCTGCTTGATGCGATCGACGAGGTCAGTGGGGGCAATACCGACATTCCACTGGTTGGATTCAGGATCGGCAAACAACACTTCCCTCTCGAACTTGGGGAGTGCGATGTAGCCACTTTGGATTTTATCCAGTTCACGGATCCAGTTATAGGGGGCCCCATACTCGGCATCCACACCTTCTGGTTGAGCCTGAACGTAATCACCCTTTTCGTCCGACTTGTACCAACCCTTGGTGAAACGGTAGACATCATTATGAACCGTTTGGCCGGTTTCGTTGAACACCAACATGGAGTCCGTTTTCCAGTTTTTGACTGGCAAGGTAGCCTCATCAAGGCCAGCCATATTCATCATGTAACGTTCACTAAAATCCAAAGGTCCACCGGGAACACGGGACATGGCAGGATTCAGTCTGGCCATCCACCACTCAGCCATTCCGGTGAGGGACATGTAGAGACAACTGCCCGCATCCTCCTGATTAGGCGAAGGCATAACGTAAGGAACCAATTCGTCAAAGCCGCCCAGCTTTTTGACCCCCGCCATGGGCGCCATCACCGAAGTGACAACCGGATCCACACCTTCATCGGGTGAATTGGGAAACTTGGCACCCCAAACCAGATCGCTCCGACCTGGCGTTCCATTTTGGAAGTCGCCGCCTGCGGCCCAAACAGACAAGGTTGTAGTAGCTAAGAAAACAGTTAGCATCATCCGTAACATATGATTCCCCCCTGTAAAACTTGCCCGGACAGTAGGGGTTTTCGCATTGCGACCGCAACGGCTTTTACAAGGATTCTTCACATTTGCCTAAGAACCCCGACATTTCAGAGCCAGATCTCCCGCATGAGGTCACTCTCCACGAAAATATGTCGCGCAGCGCCCCAAAAAGGTTCCAGGTCCTCAAGTGATATGCGTAGTTCCAATATCGACCTCCCTTGGGAGGCCGATATTGGAACTACGCATATCACTTGAGGACCTGGAACCTTTTGTAGGGGGACAATATGTTTCGGGGTACATTCGCACTTTTGCTTTTGGTTTTGGGCCTGCAGGCTGCAGCAAGTAGCACTGTTCGCATCGATGATCCGGTTCAACATTTCGTCTTTGCCTCCTGCAACCGCCAGCACAACCCACAGCCCCTGTGGAAAGACATTATCGCCCAACGACCCCAATTTTTTCTTTGGGGGGGAGACAATGTCTACATTAACTCCAGCGATCCAGATGTCATGAAGAAGGAATATCTGGTTCTCCTCGACAATCCCGACTACCAGGATCTGCGCCGACAGACTCCCATCATTGGCACTTGGGACGACCACGACTACGGAGAAGACAACGGCGGCATTGGATTTCTCATCAAAGATTTTTCCCAATCTCAATTTCTCGACTTTATCGGTGAGCCGGCAATCTCGCCAAGACGAAGCCAAAAGGGAATCTACACGGCCTACACCATGGGTCCTCCGGATCAACTGGTAAAAGTCATCCTGCTGGACACCCGCTTTCATAAGACCAGTAGTTTTGCCACTGATGCTGACATTTTGGGTGAAGAACAGTGGCAGTGGCTGGAAGAACAGCTAGCTGGCTCAAAGGCAAAGGTTCATTTTTTGGTTTCCAGCTTTTCGGTGCTTTCTCCCCGTCTGGTCGGTGGAGAACAATGGATTGACTGGGGTAAGGCAAATGCCCGCCTAGAGGAACTGATTGAAACCTACCAACCCTCGGGACTGGTGATTTTAACCGGTGATCGCCATTTTGCAGGCATGCTCAAGAAGCAACTCCCCAATGGCATCACCTATTATGAACTCATGGCCAGCGGCCTTACTCACGTGGCTAAACCCATCTTAAGACCGCTTTTACGCAAAATCTATGGCAAGAACAATGTGGTCTTCGAACGAAACTTTGGCGTCATTCGACTTGATTGGAACAGCGGCGCCCTCGCCATGAGCTTTGAGGTCCACACGGACAAATCCCCGGGCAGCCCCCCTTGGGTGCGCAACTTTCAAATGGATTCCTCCGGAATCTGGAAGCTGAGCCAATAGGTCTTAAAAATCTTTGATTTGATTGACGAGACTTGGGTGATCAACAAAAGGGTTGCGTGTTTTTTGAAATTCAAAAACCTCGTTGTTACGCCAGATTTCCCATTGATCCACTGGATCTTCCTCGTGCCAAAGACGGAGAAATTCCTCCTGAGTGGCATCGATCGCAATATCGTAGCGAACGGAAAAGTAAAACAGAGCCCGAGCCACGTTTCCCTTGTTTTCAGCAGGGGGTTCGAAATAAATGGCTCCACCCTTGGTCAAATATCCTCGGTTGACCCCTTTGCATGGGGGTTTATAGGGAATCCTCACTTCGCCAAAAGGATGATTGCTTCTATTTGTATTCACCCAGGAGAGCACCGGGCGAAGAATATGAAGGTCAGACTTTTGCAGTTCGAGCGATTCGCGCTGATTAAACCTGGATTGTGGCCAAAGATGTTCGGTATTGGTGATGCCCGCATCGGGAATTCGCCCTGGACCCGGCCCGTTTCCCTTGGGAAAATCGCTTTGTTTGAGATCAACTCCACAATAAAAGGTCTTCACTTGATAGCCACCTTTTGGTTTGTCTTCCAGATGAAGTTCCCCATACATGAACTTTCGAGCCGCATAGTAGGAAAATAGGGTGTGTTGGTAGCATTGCCCCTTTATTGGGCAGCTCGTGTGAATTTCATCATAATGATTGGGCACGGCCAGATGCACAGCTCGCAGGACATCCCGTAAAATCTTCTTTAAACTCTCATCCTGAAGTCGGTCTTCGCTCAGTGCTGAATACAGCTCCTCACCGTAGTAGTATTGGATGGGCTCAGGGGGAAGGGCAGCCAGGGCTTTTACAGCAATAAAAGTCCAAAGCAGAAAGCCAACTCGGGCTATGTGGCGGGCCAGTGGCAAGAAACCTTCCTTAGTTGCTTGTGGGCCTGACCGGTGAAAAGCTCCTTCTTCACCTAACAAAAAGTCTAGTCAGAGTTTGGGAAAATGAAAACCGAAAAATTCTCCCTTCTGCGGCAATATCCAAAAATGGCCAAAGGTCCAGGGCGGCGGTTTGGACAAGGATGAGCTTGCTCAAACGGTTCTATTTCTAAAAGGCACATTCCTGCGCTACAATCACTTCCATATGTCTTTTGAGCTCCAACTATTTGTTCTACTCAGCCTGCTTTTGCTGTTACCCAAGATTCTCTTGCGCTTTCGAATTCCAACGGCCATCACCGCCATGGTGTTAGGGGTTTTGGTCGGTGTGGTCTCGGGAGCCTTTGAGGGCGACTCCACGGTCAACCTATTGGCCACCTTGGGGATCACCTCACTGTTCCTCTTTGCTGGTCTCGAAGTGGATGTGGATGAATTGCGCAAGGATGCGGGCTTTCTCTCAAAGCATTTGGTCACCACCGTCGTCATCCTAGTTGTCTGTGCTGTTGTGCTGGGGTTTCTGTTCAATCTGAGCACCAGAGTCTCCCTGCTACTTTCCCTGGGGCTTCTTACGCCTTCGACAGGGTTTATTCTCGATTCCCTTCCTGGATTTCACTACACGCCCAATCAGGAAAAATGGATCAGGTCCAAGGCCATATCCAACGAGATCGTGGCTCTAATCATTATGTTTTTGATCCTCCAGTCTACTTCGACCTGGGGACTGATCATTTCCACTACTATTATCGTACTCATTATATTCATTCTCCCCATGTTGTTTCAGTTTTTCTTTGCCCGAGTTGCCCCCTTTGCCCCGGACTCGGAAGTGGCTTTTCTCATCCTCATTGCCCTTCTCTGTGGAGTGATCACCCGTAAGATTGGTGCCTATTACCTGGTCGGCGCCTTTATTGTGGGAATTACCGCAGGAAGATTCGAGCACTTCCTGAGCCGCGACAAATCCAAGGACATCATGTATGTTCTTAAACTCTTCTTTTCCTTTTTTATTCCCTTTTACTTCTTCAAGGCTGGCATGGCGGTGGATCTGAAGGGGATTTCACTTAAGGGAATCCTTGCCGGATCTACATTCCTACTGTTCTTTATTCCTTTGCGGGTGGTGATGGTGGGGCTCTCCCTACGGTTTTTTCAACGGGACTCGTGGAAAGACCGCATTGAGATTTCCATGTCTCTCCTTCCCACATTGGTATTTGGATTGGTCATTGCCAGCATTTTGCGCACCCTTAAGGCACCACCTTACATTATTACCGGGCTCATTCTTTACACCTTGGTTTCAAGCATTTTGCCAGCCTTCTTTCTGCGCAAAGCACCGCCCGTTGAGTACGGCCCAAAGGTCAAGGTCTAAATCCTGCAACTCTGATCTGTAGATGGGAGCGAATATCAGCATCAAACTTAAAAGTGCCTGATGTCGGTTACTAGATTGCCCGACAGGCTAAATAGGCACGGGTAAGGGCTTCTTCCAGAGTGCCCCCAAAGAGCCGGTGTTCAATCAAGGTACGAATCTTGAGAGCGGCATTGAAGCAAGAGTACTCCTCCCACTGCCCCTTTCCTTTAAGAGATTTTATGTCCTTGCACATTTCGCAGGGAATCTCCGGATCAATCGCTGAACGTTCCAAATAGTCCGTCTGAATACAGACACGCCGAGGGAAGGCCTCGTGATCGAGGCAGACCATTTCAGCCAAATCCCGATCCAACACCCGAGACCCCAAGCGCAACCGCTGACACTGATAATTCGCCGCCGAGCCACAAATGTTCGCCTTTTGTGAATCTGATAGATCGGAGAGGGCGTCCAAGGTCTCAGCATCATAAACTCGCTGAGGACTTTCGATAGTCCCCTGCCACCGGCCACAGTTCTGAAAAAGGCCCATCAACACTGCCAAAGCCGCTGCCACTAAGAGTGACAGGCGCCAACGGGCACCCCTACGTGACGTCGATATATCTGACTCCCAAATCATAGGACCCTTTTACCATAGTCTGGTTCCCCACACAAAGTGTTGGAGTGTGACTTCACTTCATCCTAAACTGAAGACCAAACACAACCTGGCAGGAGTGCTCCGATGAAAACAGCTGTCGATGAAATCATGGCGACATCAATTATTTCAGTTCGTCCCGATGCCACCATTCGCGATGTGGCAACAATGATGGCCGAGGCTAAAGTCGGTGCCACGGCTGTTATGGAAAATGGCGAACTCCAGGGGATGTTCTCCGAGAGGGACCTACTCAATCGGGTGGTCGCCAAGAAAGTGGATGTGGATGTCACGCCAGTAAAAGAAGTGATGACCTCTCCGGTGATCACCATTGATACGGGAACCACAGCTAACGACGCTCTCTATATTATGACCGTAAAGCATATTCGCCACTTACCAGTGGTCGACAAGACTCAAAAACCGATTGGCATGTTGGGAATTCGCGATCTGTTGGAATGTGTGCTGAACGAAACCATTGATGAGTTCATCACCAAGAAGGTCGACTAATTGTCGATCGGGCCCCAGTTGCCGTCACACTCCAGGTTGCCCCGCAAGATGGGGCCAGCAATATTGAGTTCATGGACATAAACTGTGCGGTGCCCTGACTCTTCGTCCTCGGTCAGCAAAATATCATAGCCGTGGTCCCAACTCTGGGGTCGATAGCAATCCATGAGCACCACCTTGTTACGAAATCTCCCACCTTCTTCCTCGATGGGAAAACACTCGTACTCTGCCAGCTTTTCACTGCCAACAAAGCTCATATCAAAAAGATGACTCAGTACTTTACCGGAATTTTCCCAACTCAAGGACACAGCTAGACCTTCGTCGCGCACGAGAGGAGGAAGACAATCCACTGCCCACTTGTCACCTCCCTGGCTGACCGAAAACAAGAAGCTGGTGAGCAAGGCAAAGGCCTTAAAAAAGTACATGAAGCCCCCTTGCCCATATTAAAGCAAAACAGAGGCCAATTGGCCTCTGTTTAAATGTTCTTTCAACAAATTCTTGGGACTATTTGAGTCGTTCGAAGAGAAGGATCACCTCACTGGCGATCGAACATCTCCTTGCCACCTAGGTTGGACTCCCGATCCACGGGCGTCGCCAACTCTCGGAGAGCTCGCAGATATTCCATGGCTCCGGGAGGAAAACTAAATTGTCCGCCGCCGGAGTAATCCAGAAAGATGTTTTGCTCCAGCCTCTCGTAGCATTTAAGAGCAATAGACGAATGGGGCGAACGCTTGATACAGGCCTTGTAGTAGAACTCATTGGTATCGCCAATACCCATGTCAGCCACCACTTCATAGCTCTGTCCTAGATAGAATAGCGCCTTGGCCTGATCATCCACACTGGCTTCGGTGCGCAGGAAATCATGAAGAAGGGCCGATGTTCTCAGATAGTGAATGTAAGAGGACCGATCTCCCCAATAGTCTTCGCCTTTGCGCGCCTCACTGAGAATGCGCTCAGCTTGCTTGAGCAAAGTATCGGACTTTTTGGGCTTGTCCGTTTTCCAGCGGGCGATGGCCTTGGCCCAATCCTTGGCATTTTGCCTCTGAAAGGTCGGCAAGGATTTGTTGGCTAGGATAGTATTGACGATCTTCTCGGCCTGAGTCGGATTCTGATTGGCACGAACGGCCACATTCAATGCACTATTGGCGGCCTTCACCCAAACATAGCTCTCGTCGGATGCCAAAGCCTTATCTGCCAAAATGGTTTCGTATTGACCGATTGCTTGATCAAAACGACGAACCGCCGCCAAAAGCTCACCCTTTTCAATTGGCTTCAGTTTTTGAAAGGTCTTATCTTTTTCCCAATCAACAAAGCTCGGCCCCCAGGTGCCCCGGGAATGACAGCGCACACACATCGAAGTGGCATTCTTTAAGACGGCCCGAGCATAGTCGCGCTTGCCCGTGCGAAGACCCTCAACCGCCAAATGCAGCTCGCGATCTAGAGTATTGGAGATGACCGCCACGAAAGGATCTTTATCCAGTTTTTTGATTTTATCTTCACTTCGTTGCCTGTTCACATTGTGAGCCAATGTCGCCAAACGTTCTGCATCGTCCTGGATCTTACGGCGGTTCTCAGGAGCGTTGAATTCCGTTTGGCTGGCCAGATAAGGATAGATTCCGACCAGGACATGACTCATCTCCTGCATTTTGTCTTTCCACTGCCCACCGGGGGCATCCGCCTGTTTGCTGCCACTTCCGCAATGGACCAGGGCACTGGACAGACCGAGCATTGCCATCATCTTGATTGTGTTTTTTAATCCTGCTGTCATCTCCCCTGCCTCCTCGCGACGTGATGCCTACATTTTGAGAATAATCGATACCAACAAATAAAGGGCGCTAAGAATACTGAAGACCATCCAGATGGTGCGCTGCCGATCGACGGTCTTTTCAAAATTATTCACCGACTCGTTTTCCAGGTAAATCCCAATGGAGCGGTCATACTGATAAATGGTTGAAGCGTAAATGGCGAGAAAAGTTCCGTCAAAAATGGCGTGAGTGACGTACTGAACGCCTCGGTATACTCCATAGGAAAGGCGAACCATGGCGATGGCGACCAGAATGCCAAAGACAATGCGAATCCAAAAGCGAATCTGCATCATCCCATCCCTGACACGGGAATCGGAGAATCGTTCGATGATACGACGGTCTCGGCCCTGGTTCCGACGGTCTGCCATAGATGCTCCCCCTCTGGTGTGTCCCTAAGTGTAATGAAAAACAGAGGAGATGATAAGAGAAGAATGGGCCCTCACGGGCCCATTCTCAGCAACTGGACCTAGGAACGGGGGAAGCTCCTAGCGTCTTGTACGAAAGGCTACTGGGTGACTGACCGAAGGCTCGCCTTCAATCCCTGAAAACACCCGAACACTGTACAAAGTGTTAGGCGTGAGCCCAGTCAATTCGACCCGATGGTGCATCACGAGTTCCGGGTAGAGTGCACCGGTATAAATCCAACCCGTAAATTTATCTGTCAGTTCCACCTGCGAAGTGGAGAATGTATCAGTCTCCCAAGTCACCACGGCTGTCGTCGAGGTGATCTCCTCAATTTGTAGCTTGGTGATTTTCACAGGAATGGTCTCGCCATTGTCTGGCTTGACGCAGTAATTGATGTACACTTCTGAGTTCTCCTGCCCCGCATTACCGGTCAAGTGAACCTCTTCCACCTCACTCACATAGTTAAAGTCTGCGGCGACGCCATCGACCTCAACAGCCACCGACTCTCCATCGATTTCACCGCCCTGGTTGTCGAGAACAAACTCAGTCTTAAGAGAAAGCTTTTTTGTGACCAAGCTGCCGATCTGGGCCAAACCTTCATGTAGGCGACCACCAGAAAGATCAATGGCGACTCCATTACCTGCACGAATCATCTCCAAATAACCGTAGCCAATTTCATTTTCACCACCACTGGGAACCACGCTTCCCTCGTGGTAGACAATTCCTGAAACCAAAAGTGGTCGCTCACCCTGGAAGGTGCGCAAACGGGTGTAGACACTCTCAGAGCTCACACTCTGACAGTAAGTATTAAATGCCGGGTCCTCTTTACCATTCGGATCTGGAACCTGGACAACGCCCTCTGGGTAACGGGCACAAATGTCGTTTTCATCGGCCACAAAGACCACGGCGAGGGCCGCGTCCTCGCGGAAGAAGCCATGACCTCTGGACTCGGCCAGCTTGTCTGCTTCCATGGCTTGGTTCAGAGAGTAAACTCCGGTCTCTCCACCATCGGTGACACTCTCACCCGCCACATTGCGCATGCGGTAGCGAAGGATGCTGCGGATGTCGGCCATCTCCATAGTCTGATTGTCCAACACATAGGGCTTGTCCGCCTGACGTCGGTAAATGCGCCCTGACCAGGTGGTCGCGTGGGCTGGCATCACCGCAATGCGCACATCCGCATCACCAGGGAGCTCAGCCATAAAGGCGTCCACCCCATCACCAATCGTTTCGCGCTCGGCATTGAGTGAGCCGGAAGAATCGACAACAAAAAGGATGTCGATCTTTTTGGTCACCTCAGCCGGCGGCTGATAGTGCTTTTGCTCAAAGCAATATGGCTTGGGTTCTGGACGAACAAGGTCTGGAGGCACATGGACAGGGGGATTAAGCCCATTGTCAATGGCATTGCGCTCGTCTTCTGTTAACTCACAGGCTGTTAGGGTAATAACAGCCAACAGGCTCACTAGGAGCCTTAACCCTAATGTATGTAATGGCATACCGACCCTCTCAGGACAACAAACGTTTCCACAAATTCCTGATTGCCGGACACTGGTTACATACAGGGAAGTAATTCCGGACACCAACTGCGAACTCTTTGACGCTTTCAGGATAGCCGAAAGTCCAGTGTCTCGGAAACCACCAAGAGATGGACATTTATTCACAACTTCCCACTCTGAGACGAATTTGCACCTCTAGAGCGGTTTAACCCCAACTGGCCGCCTTTTATGTTGCGCAAAAAATTCTCCCGGTGTCCCAGAGAAAAAACACTTTTGTGTCAACATAGGCCAATTCTCACATCGACTGTCTCATCTGGAGTCCCTAAACGTCTCAACAAAAACCGTCGTTCGTTTTGGTACGTCGAACAATTGACTTTCGCCCAGGAGTTTTTCACCCCATTCTTGAGGAGATTTTAACAGCATATTAATGATGGAAATGCCGATAGTTAACAGAGAGCTTAACTTGAGGAGCGTGCCATGTCCGACAACAGCAAGACTGTCCTTTTAGTCGACGACGACGCTGGCCTAAGAGACATTCTTCAGGCAACTCTGGAAATGGAAGACTACACGGTGATTGCCGCCCAGGACGGGGAAGAGGCCAAGCAAAAGTTCGATGAAAATGCCGGCTCCATTATGGTGGTTATTTCTGACATTCGTATGCCCAAAGCCGATGGAATTGCCGTCCTCGAACACGTGAAAAACAAGGACAACTTCACTCCCGTTATTCTGATGACAGGTATTGCCGAGATCATTCAAACCAAAAAGGCCGTGGATCTCGGTTGCGATGACTTTATTGCCAAGCCCTTTAAGCCCTCTGAGCTCCTGGCGGCCCTTGATATTGTTTTGAACCCTGCCAATAAGGGAGCTGGTGAAGATGACGAAATGGGCCGTGACCCGGAATTCTGCAAAGTGTGGCTCGAAGACTTTGTCACGGGCTCCAGCCTACAGACGGATCTTTATGTGCGCCTGTCGCCCAAGAAGTACTTAAAAGTGGCCCGCACCGGCACCACTTTGGATCGGCCACGAGTGGAGGCCTACAAGCAAAGGGGTCTCAATTACCTTTACATTCCCAAAGAGGATTTTGCCAAGTACGTGGGCCTCAATCTTAAAGTGACCACGGCCATTGCTAAAGCAGGTGGGGGCATTTCAAAGGCGCAAAAGATGCAGCTCCTTAAGCACTCCACCGAAGTCATTTTAGAGCAGACCAATGTCAATGGAGTGAGCCAAGAGCTGGCTGAGGTGGCCCACACTCTGGTTGGTTCAACCTTGTCCATGATGACTGAAGACGACGATCTGTATAGCTTACTCGATATGCTCAACACCCACTCAGATGCCCTTTATGCCCACTCGATCGCGGTGAGTGTGTATTCAGCCCTGATTGCGCAAAAGATGGCGTGGACCTCGCTGCCGACAAAATCAAAACTGGTGATGGCGGGGCTCTTTCACGACATCGGAAAAAAGGAAATCCCCAGGCAGCTGTTGGAGAAAAACCGAGTGAGCCTGACCGAAGATGAGATCAAGACCTTGGAAACCCACGTGGTTCGGGGCAAAAACATACTCTTGCAGATGCCCAAAATGCCATCAGATGTGGTGCTGGCAGTCTCTCAACACCACGAATACTGCAATGGCCAGGGCTACCCAGCTCGGTTGACAGTGCACAAGATTCATCCACTCGCTAAGGTCCTTTCCTTGGCCAACATCTTTAGTAACCTGGTGGTCAAAGGGCCCCAACACAAAGCTCCCATGGAGCCCAAAGAGGCCATTCAAGAGATATTGGATTACCAGTTGGAAGAAGTCGACCGTCATGCATTGGCGGGCCTAATGAAGGCCTTTGGTGTGGAAATTCCTAAAGAGTTTGAAAAGTACGGCCAGGGTAAGTTGGGACTGACAGGAACTTGATACGGGAACAATCCATGATTGAAGCCTCTGTCCATGCACCTAAACCTCTCGACTTTCGCTCTCGCCTGAGCCAGTGGGGAACTGATTTTGTGACTCTTTTTCAATGGCTGCTAGCCACTGGAACTGAAGGCTCCAAATCCCCCCAACTCAAGAGCCGCATCCGCATGGGGAATCTCCTATGCATGATCATGGTCCTCTACTGCACGGCCTATGGATTGCTCTACACCTATTTTGGGGCTCACGTCCTCGCCTTTGTTACGGAAACCGGAATCCTGGTGGCCGTGGCCTCCATGGTCCTCAGTCACGGTGGCCGCCATCTTTTGGCCCGCCAC
This sequence comes from Pseudobdellovibrionaceae bacterium, assembly GCA_020635075.1. NCBI lineage: Bacteria > Pseudomonadati > Bdellovibrionota > Bdellovibrionia > Bdellovibrionales > Pseudobdellovibrionaceae > Pseudobdellovibrionaceae bacterium. The sequence goes on from JACKAM010000001.1 coordinate 1,590,714, forward strand.
TTGTTTTTTACCTATGCGCTGTTTTTGATTGGCATCTCGGTGCAGATGTGGGGACCTCAGTACAACATTCAGCTGATCTATTTCCCGATGGCTGTCATTCCATTTTTGCTTTTCACCCTCCACGAGAGGCGCTCCCTCGTTGCCACCAGTGGCCTGGCCGTCCTCGGTTATTTTCTTTGTCAAGCCGGACCCATTGCATGGGTTTATCACCTCAGGCCCCATGATCTCTCGCCGACCACGGCCGAGATTATCGGTGTGTTCACCGAGTGTGCCTCATTGCTGCTTCTTGTCCTGCCAGTGGCGGTGATCTTTCGTTCCATGCGTTCTTATGAAGAGGAGATTCACTCCACCAATCAGCAGCGCCTTGAGGTGGAAAAGAATATTTCTATTGGCCAGATGGCTGGAACACTCGCCCATGAAATCAACTCCCCACTGACCACCATTCTGGGTGCCATGGAGATGATCAATATGTTGGTGGAGAGAAACAAGTTGGACCCGGAAAAACTCAAAAAGATGACCGACCGGGCGGACTCAGCCGTCAAAAAAATCACCAGCATCACCCAAATGCTGCGCAATCTTCATTACACTTCCGGCAACGACCCGATTGAGGAGACCTCTATTCAGGAAATCCTAGCCGAGGTTCTCGCAATTGTACTACCGCAAATGCACAAAAAAGAGGTGGCCTTGGTTCAAGACCCAAGTTCAGCCAGACTGCCTGTCCACTGCCGAAAGTATCAGGTATTTCAGGCCATCCTTCACCTGTTTGAATTTGCCCTCTCCAAGATACCCAAGAGTCAACTGGGTGCCACCGTTGAAGTCAGTTGGGCCGACGAGCAAGACTCGGTCGAACTCTTTATTAGATTTTCTGGTGAAGGGCTGAGCGACGAAATGATCGCCAATATCAATGACTCCTTTTTTACCACCTCTTCCGACCATCGGGACCAATTCCCCGGGCTGATCATGGCCAGCATGATTATCCAGCGCCACCAGGGCAGTCTGAAGCTGGAGAATTCCGGCGAGAATCCTTGCTTTGTCCTTCAACTCCCCGTGCGCCCAGCGGAGGATTTGGACTCCCCCGAGAGCGAATCCCTGGATGTGGACGCCCTCCTCAAATCCTCCTGACTTCATGCGCTAAAAATCTTTTCACACCGATTTTGCTGTTTATATTCAAGGCATTATGGCGTCTCACCCAGACCCTCCAGTTGCCCCTTTGACCCCTTGCTTTTAACAATGATAGGCCATGCTTCCTGTAGGCGTGATGATCACTTGTTCGAGGGGAAAATTTTTGGAATTGAGCAAATCTTTGGGGATAAAGAGATTCGTGTTGTCTTTGGCGGCCCTGGCCCTGTTTTCATGTAGTGAATCGCCCAGTGATCGATCGCCGGCCGGCAGTCGATTCCGCGATTGTAACCAAAGTGAACTGACGCAAATGGAAGCCCTCGGGGGAAGCTTAGTTCTCCCAGATCACCTCAGTCCTGGCCGCTACGAGTACCAAGGGAGCCAGCTGTTGGTGTCGTTGAAAGAAAACGGTAAAACCCGTTCAGGCGTTCTCATTGCCGACCAAGTCGACCAGACTGGGAACGCAACAACGGCTCTCACCTGCTCTCTTGGCTTTGGCTCTGGCCACCTGGAAGCACAGATTGATTTTCCCCTGGAACTGCAGATTGACCCCCGCCTCACCTGGGTGATCGACAGCAAACGGGGCTTGAATGTGGAAATGGACCAAAACGACATCGTCCACTTGGGCGGCCGTTTGGACCAGCCTGAGAGTTGGACGGTCAGTCAAATTCGCCGCGAAATGGACAACCGCCGCCTGGCTGGAGGCGACCTCTATTTGGTTCAGATCTCAGCCGAGGAATTTGAGTTTGTTCTTATGGCCGAAACAAAAAAAGGCGGTGGGCTGGTGGAGAGAAGAACTCTCCGTGCCCGTTACCGCCTTCAATAAAACCTGGACGACGCCGATTACTTGGCGACCTTCGCTGTCTTGATGTAGTCCATATTGGGGAAGGTCTTCTTCAAATAGGAATTCCCCTCAGACTGAATAGCACCCTGGTTGGGCCGCTCACCATACTCACCGTTGATGTTGTTCACCACATCCATGCCTTCCACCACTTTGGCAAAAGGAGAAAACCCCATGCGATCCAGGTTGGTGTTGTCGTTCAAATTAATGAACAACTGAGTGGTGCGGGTGTTGGGACCAGCCGTGGCGAAGGTCAAATACCCTGATTTGTTGGATTCCTTCACTGCATCGTCGGTGATGACCTTTTGTTTCCACTTGGAAGACTCATCCGGATTGCCGTGAATACCAAACTGGACCACGAAGCCCTTCACCACGCGAAAAAAGGCGATGTCCTTGAAGAAGCCTTCTTGGACCATTTCGTAGAAGCGGTCCACACCCTTGGGTGACCAATCCCGATGGGCTTCCACCACGAACTTGCCTTTGGTTGTTTCAAACGTCACTTTAAACTGCTCGGGTGCTTGTCCCACTTTTGCCGCCTTTCCTTTAGTGTCTTTTTTCTTGGTCTCTGTTGTTTCCGCTTTTTTGTCCTTGGCTGCTGAATCTGCCGCAAAAGCCGGGGCTGCCAACACGGCAGCGGCCAAACAACTCACAAGTAGTCGCTTCATGTTTTCTCTCCTCCATCCAGTTCACTTATGGATAAGGAAACAATTTAGCGACTGTTGACCAGTCGGCCAATACTTGACACACCCCTCAGTCGTGGTGGTCCTCGGACTCTTCGTATTTGTCCTCATGATCCTTATGGTCCTCGCGCTCCAATGAGGGTGTGGCCCCTGCCCCGCTGCCTTTGACATGGGCATTGGCAGCTCCATGTTTATAGACCAACTCACCTCCCAAATGGGCTGTGCGCACCAGGGCTGCGGCTGCGACCAGCGATCCCAAAACGGCCACCCACTTCAAATGCTCGCCACCCTTGGGCCAAGCGGTGGCGCCAACCGTCAGCAGAAATACCACTCCGGCCAGGACCACTAAGGACTCTGCGGCTTCTTCATGCTCATGAATGATGTCGTGGGCCACGACCTTTTCCACCCGGTCTTCGTCCCCCTCCCCGGTTTTGTTGGCAACAATGGCCGAGGCCAAAAAAAGAAAACTGATGACGACCGCCCCCCACCAGCTCCCCTTCTCTGCCCGACCCTTTTTCTGCAACCAAAGGATGGCAACGAGGACGACGGGTAGAAAAAGCCCCAAGACGATGGGGAAATGGACAATGATCGGGTGAAGCGGTAGGTCAAACATGGTGTCCCTCCTTTATTTATGGACCCTGTGCCTCCATATTGGCTCTTTTCCAGATTTTCGCTATCCGACCTTTGCCTGACACAAAAAACCTAACATTTTCAGTGACTTAAATGCGGACGTGAGGCATTTGTGGGATATGGAAAAACCACTGCTTCTTGTCACTTTGGGACTGGTGACCCTGCTGGCCGGGTGGGACATTTATGAAGACCTTCAATCCTCGGGCTGGGGACTCCACGTTGCCTTGGAAAGCCTTCTCCTAGCCGGAACCAGTCTGGGATTTGTCCTGATCCTCCGCCAATGGCTGCGGGTTCGCACGGAAGCCAGCCAACTGCGCCAAGATTTGAAGCACTTGTCTTCGCTCAATGAGGAATACCGGAAAGAGGCAAAGCAGTACGCCCTAGGCCTGCAAACCACCATTGATCGGCAAATGGACCGCTGGAAATTGACTGATGCAGAAAAGGAAGTGGCCTACCTGTTGATCAAAGGTTTTTCCACCAAAGAGGTCGCCGATCTACGCCAGACCAGTGAGAAAACCGTCCGCCAGCAGTGCAGCCAGGTGTATCGCAAATCCAATTTGGGTGGCCGGGCCGATCTGGCGGCTTTTTTTCTTGAAGACCTGCTCTCTCCATCTACTCAAGTCGACTAATTAGGGTATTATCAATTCCAAGATGGAAATCGTCAGAGGTCACATTAAAGATCCCGCTGAACACTGTGTGGGTTTGGTTTTATCTGGCGGTGGTGCCCGCGGAGCCTACCAGGCCGGCGTTATTCGTGCTCTCTATGAATTATCCATTGAGATGGACAAGCCCGATTTGTTTCGCATTGTTTCGGGAGTGAGTGCCGGCGCCATCAACGCCGCTTTTTTGGCCTCGCACATGGAAGACTTGGACGTGGCCACCTCGGCCATGTGTCGCCTGTGGCAAAATCTTAAGGCCGATGAGGTTTTCTCCACTCGATATTCCATTATTGCCCGCAATGCCAGCCGGGTGATCCGTGGCCTGTCCTTTGGCGGTATCAGCCAAAAGCTCAACCCAGATAGCATGGCCCTGTTGGACACAGCCCCTCTGAGAGATCTTCTTCGTCACGCCATTCCCTTTCCCCAGATCCAAAGAAATATTGAGAGTGGAATTCTTCATGCCGTGAGCCTCACCGCCACCGATTATTCCACCAGTTTGGGCATCACCTTTGTCCAAGGCGAAGAGGGAATCCCCATGTGGCATCGGGCCCGGCGTCACAGTGTGCAAGCTGAATTAACTTTGGACCATGTGATGGCCTCAAGCTCCATTCCCATTTTCTTCCCACCCGTGGTTGTCGATGGCCGCGAATATGGAGATGGTTGCCTGAGAAACCAGGCACCATTGAGTCCCGCCGTCCACTTGGGAGCTAATCGCCTTTTAGTCGTGGGAGTGCGGACCTCAAGACGGGTGCACATCAAGAACACCAAACCCCTGCGCGCCACCTTAGGTCGCATTGCCAGTGTGTTGGTGAATGCCATTTTTATGGATGCGATTGAATCCGACCTGGAGCGCCTGCATTTTATTAATCAGGCCCTAGGGCAGAACGCCGATCCAGGCGGACCGGCCGGATTGCGACCCGTGATTCCGTTTTACCTGCGACCCTCCAAAGACATCGCGCAAATCGCCCATCGCCACGGGCACCGATTGCCTAAAGTGATTCGCTACCTGATGGGTGGATTGGGATCCGAGGAAGAGACTTCAGATCTGTTGAGCTTTCTCCTCTTTGACCCCGTCTACTGTTCAGAATTGGTGGACCTCGGTTATGAGGACACCAAAGCCCGAGCCGCCGAATTGGCCCTGTTCTTATAAAAAACGGGCGCCTGGTTGGGACGCCCGTTGGGGAAGGACAGGTTCTCTCGTTTTGGTCTCTGTCAATTCGTGATCAAGTTTACTTATTCACCGGCGGCGGGATCGCCATCGCCAGCGGAAGGCTTCAAGCAGGCGCGGATCTCACGCTCTTTCACAGTGCCATCGGCCTTGGTGACTTTGATCTTGCCACAGCCAAGGAACTCGATGGAGCCCTCTTTAACGGCATCGCCACGAGTCCAGCTGGCTTTTAGAACGCCAGATTTGGGGCAACGGCAGTCGGCCTCGTAAACAATATTTTCAGGGCTGTAGCGCGCAGTGAACTTGGCCAAGTTGTGATCAATGCGGAAAGTTCCACCGTCGACCACCCGATTCGGACTGCGAGGACGATTACCAGCAATGCCGATGGCACCTTCAGTCGAGATCGACACATCGGCCACTTTGCGAGCGCGACGGTTGAAGAACTGCACATGCTTACCCAAGACCTGATAGGCCCAAGTAGGTGTTGCGGCGTTTTCATTGGCGTCAACACTGGAGGGCTCTTCCTCACCATTCTCCAAATCAGGCCCACGGGTGAGCAATTGGCCACCACCGATTTCCTCTTCAAGATAGTTCTGGTGAGCAGCACTTGAAGTGGAAGCAGCACCGCCCAAAATGCGGTTGGCCACCACGGCAAATGTACGATGCACTTCTTTGCCCTCTTCATCCAAGGAGCAGCTGTCGTTGTTGAACTCAAGCTTCACGGCGCCACGCAAGATCAAGCGCGTACCACGCACTCGGCAGCCAGCGTATTCCTTATATTTAAATGAAAGGCCATCATCAGATGAACGACACTCCTGAGCAATGGCGGGCGGTCCACAAAGTGGAATGCGCGGGTCAGCCGGCTCATTTCCGGGCGTGTTGGCAAACACGGAAATGCTGTTATCAGCAGCGACAAAATTCCCCTCGTCAGTGGAACCCTGGTCAGCCAACTCGTCGTGGGCTTTGTTCATCACATCAATTGTGGCTTCAATTCCGTAGGTTTCAGAATCAAAGGCTTCGTCACCATTGTTTCCAGTCGATCCGTTTTGGATCCCTTTACAGCCAGTGACCAGTAGGCCGGCCATAAGAACAAGCAAATAGGACTGACGCATTTAAAGACTCCTGGTTAGAGATTTTGTCCGTGATTGTGAAGTGGTCAGGAATTGACGTGCAGCTTGAAAGGAAACCCCATGGCTCATCAGGAGTTGCGAAAAAATACCGTCTCATATTGAGATTCCCTGTAATTTCAAATGCTTAATGCCCAAGAAAAGGTCAACTGGCTCATTGCAAAACAGGCGGGGAAAAATGGCCCAATGGCGGCCTCAAAAGTGGACAAAGCCCCCTCTTTTCCCTACATTAGCCGGAATCTGATTCGACCCAATACCAACACATGAGCCGATGTTCACCCAGAGGAGACCGTCCATGGCCAAGGGATCTCGATTTGTTCCAGCGAAATTTCAAAACCAACTGCCTTGGGATCAACTGATTCTCCACGATGTTCCAGAAAACGACGAGGCCGTCCCCATGGATGTGGTTTTTGTCGGCGCTGGCCCTGCAGGATTGGCTGGCGCGATCGAACTGGCCAAACTGGTCAAAGAAGACAATGAAAATGGCGGCGGCATTGGCGATGTGGAGATTGGTGTTTTAGAGAAAGCAGGCTCTCTTGGCGGTCACAATCTTTCAGGTGCTGTGGTCAACCCCATGGCTTTGAAAATGCTGTTCCCGGAAATGGACGCTAAAGACTTTCCTTTTCGCATCCCCGTTCCCGGTGATGCGGTTTACATGTTAAGCGAAAACGGCTCGACTCGCATTCCCACTCCGCCCACCATGCACAATACGGGTAACTATGTGGCCTCCATTTGTGAAATCGTGCGTTGGATGGGCGAAAAAGCGGAAGAGATGGGCGTGAATATGCTCATGGGCTTTCCTGCTGATTCACTGTTGATGAGAGATGGGGCCGTGGAAGGAGTGCGCACCACACCTGCCGGCCTTGATCGCGACAGCCAGCCCGGTGGCCAGTACATGCCGCCAACGGACATCATGGCCCAGGTCACGGTGCTCACCGAAGGCACCCGTGGCCCTTTGGCTCAAGCCTACATGAAGGCGCAAGACATTGAGTCCGAGTCACCACAGATTTATGCCTTGGGAGTCAAAGAAGTGTGGCGGCTGAAGAAGGCACCTGATTCTGTCATTCACACCATGGGCTGGCCTCTCCCCAAAGATGCCTTTGGCGGTAGTTTCTTTTACCCCATGGGCGAAGACATGGCAGCTCTTGGTCTGGTGGTGGGCCTTGATTACCGCCAGAGTGCGCTCGACGTGCACAAGATGCTTCAGCAAATGAAAGAACACCCACTGTTTAAATCCTATTTCGAAGGTGGCGAGATTGTTGAGTGGGGAGCCAAGACCATTCCCGAAGGGGGCTTTCACTCTCTTCCCAAGCGTCTCCACGGCAATGGCCTTTTGATGGCCGGCGACTGTGTGGGCATGGTCAACGTGCCTTCACTTAAGGGTATTCACTACGCCATGCTCTCCGGTATCTATGCCGCCCGCTCGGCCTTTAAGGCTCTTAAAGCCAAAGACACCAGTGCCACTCAATTGGCGGGCTATGATCAACTGGTGAAAGACTCCGTTATTCACAAAGATCTCTACAAGGTTCGCAACATGCGCCAGGCCTTTAAATCTGGTTTTTATGTGGGTGGCGCCAAAGCGGCGATGATGACTCTGACTGGTGGCGCCTTCCCTGGCGGATGTGGTCACAAGGAAGAAGACGGTGAAGAGTGGAAAGATGTGACTGAAGGGCAAAAGGGAACGGGCCTCAGCAAGGTGGATGCAGTTTATCTCTCGGCCAATAAAACCCGGGACGATATTCCCTCTCACCTGGCGGTGGGCAAAGACGTTCCCCCTCACGTGGCGGACTTTTACACTCACATGTGTCCAGCCGGCGTCTATGAAATGCAGGGGGATCAATTGGTCGTGAACGCTCCCAACTGTGTGGACTGTAAGGCCACCGACGTTCTCGGTCCCCGCTGGCGTCCCCGCGAAGGCGGCAGCGGCCCCAACTACACCGTGATGTAAGTAAAGGTGCCAGGTTCCGAATATGCGTCTCAGTGCGAAAAAAGAGGGAAGCTATCCCTCTTTTTTTCGCACTGAGACGCAATAAATGGATCCAGCCTGGAATACCCTTAAAAGCATAAATCGGGTATTTTTTGGCTCCAAACAGCCGTTATGCAAAACCAGGAGGATCCACAATGACAACTACAACGATCGCACTTGATATTGCAAAGGAGAAAATCCACGTTTATGGCGTAGATAGCCAAAATCGCGTCATAATAGACAAAGTTTTTAATCGAAAGAAACTCCTCTCTTTTTTGGCTAACCATCAGCCGGTGAAAATATTTATGGAGTCTTGTGCCGGTTCAAATTGGCTTTGCCAGCGCCTCAATCAAATGGGACATCATGCGTCTCGTATTTCAGCTCAGCACGTAAAGCCTTATGCGAGCCACCAGAAGAATGACCGTAATGATGCTCGCGCTATTTTGGAGGCTAGCCGAAGGCCAGGTGCTCTTTTTGTAGGAGTAAAATCCCCGTGGCAACAAGAGTTACAATGTCTACACAAAATGCGAGATCGAAGACTCAGGGACTACAAAGCTCTCAATAGCCAAATCCGGGGATTCCTGTTTGAATTTGGCATTTTAGTCCCTACGAGTTCGGCTAAATTCTTTAAAGTTATTCCCAAGGTCCTAGAAGAAGCCGAGTCATCACTCAGTGGGATAATAAGAGATGAGATTTATGAACTCTTCGTTGAGTGCCGTAACCATTACCTAAAGGCTGAAGAGCTCGAAAAAAAGATCCGGGATTACTGTAGTGAAAGCCATTTCTACCGCAAGGCTATCGAAGAAATATCAGGCGTGGGACCTCTGGTGGCCTCAAGATTTTTGTCGACAATAAGCAGCCCGAGTAATTTTAGGAATGGAAGACAGGTCTCTGCTCACCTAGGTCTAGTTCCACGACAATATTCGAGTGGAGGACGGACAAGGCTTGGAGGCATAACGAAAAATGGAGACATTGGCTTAAGAACTATGCTGATCCAGGGAGCGCGAGCCAGACTCGCTAGCTTAGTGAAAAAGCAATATCCCACTCAGGAACAAAGTAAGCTTTTAATGTGGGTAGAGAAAAAGGGGTTCAATGTCGCGGCAGTGGCCCTAGCTAACCGAAATGCCAGGCAAATGTGGGCGATTATGAATAAATGTGCATAGAAAAACAAAATCCGTGTCAACAGAAGGAAGATAAAAAGAGTCGGACTCTTCCCGATAAGGACCTAACGAACATGCAGGCCTAACCAGGGTCAGGGACGCAATGAGGAGATCGGGAGCAACATCAATTATCTGGGCTAGGAATTACCTTCCATAAGAGCCGAATAGACATAAGTTGCCTTCACTTCTTATCAATCTTCGGTTGACACAACAGGCTGGATCCATAGACATATTCGGAACCTGGCACCTTTACTAATAGACCTCCAAGGGTTGTAACCGCGGAATCAGATAGATCTTTGGGCACAGACCTTGCCGCAGCATTTGAACGCCTGCGGCAAGAGAAAACCACAGCACAAATCCGACGAGAGTCTGCACAAAAACCCTCCGCACACTAAGTCTGCTAGGAGAAGAAACTCGCCACCAAAATCCAATCAATCCCAGGGCAACTCCTGCCTCACCGACCTCCTCGATAACATCGCCAATCGGCCCAATTGCCAACCAATCAAAGTCGATTGAAAGACTCACCAAACCACAAACCAGGATTCCAAAGATGTGCCCTTTTACCTTTCCGGTAACATCCCTGAGTTGAAAATACAGAACAACAAACACAAATAGTGCCCCAAGCAAGTAGAGAGTAAACACAGGATCCGGAAGAAATCTCAAACACCCTTGATTGACCCGAGACATTTTTACGCATTCATGAAACATCATCAGCTCATCGACAGATAGAAATATCATCCCAAGACCACAGATTCCCTTTAGCCATCGATCTAGGCGACTCGCAAATATCAGCGGAAAAGAAACAAAGAACAGTAGGCTGGTTAAATACTGGAAGAGTGAATACTCAGAGGTAATCCAGTCGAATTGGCCGACTATCATCTTTTGTAACCCTTTCGACTAAGTCCGGCACATTAGCTTCTGCTCACTAGATAGAAACTTGATGACAATTCGACTGCGATCTACGGATTTCAAGGCATCTTTCTTCATCGTAATTAAGACAATCGCTGGCATCGCGGCAAAGCAAAATCCCACTTCTCCAGTGACCGTAATTGTATCACCGTTTATCGACTTTACCTGGGGGTAACTCGTGAACGGCAGTGGTATCTTCGAGTTGCCAACCTCTAAATAGTAAGAAGAAAGCAAGTTCTTTTCCTGAAGCCATTCAAGTCTCTCTTCACCCGCCATTTCACCATCGTGGCGGACGCGAAAACGGCGAACTCCGATCCATCCATCCTGGCGCTTTTCCACCTTAACAAGACTTGCCCAACCGTCCGTCTGCAGAGTGATCTGATCGCAGGAAACAAACTTAGAAAGTGACTTGCCAGCAGGCTGATCAAAGGAGCTCACCTCTTGATCTGGATGACATATTGGATACCAGTGCCCAACCTGAAAGTAATCAGAGGCCTTTGCCTCTTCCCTTTCAGCTGTCAAAAATCCAATGGCCTTAAGAGCATCAGCACTCACCAGGTTTTCCCTCTTAAGACGTTCGCCCCCACTCTCTGGAACCCATACCTTGTTGAATTTCCAAAACCCACTTCTAACATAAATCTGCATTGGCTCAAATGAAGCAGGTTTCAATTCGATTTTTACTTGCCCTTCAAACTTCGTATCCCAAACCTCGGGATCTACGGCTTCGATGTCAACTCTATGAGCTCTAGCACCATAGCTTACAATAGAATAGTTTCGAAACTCAATGGGCTCACTACAAGCAAACTGAGAGACGATCTTATCAGACATGCGATACCGAACCTTGCACCCGGGCTTAAAGAAAAATCCACCAACCTCTATGGGCTTGTCGACCAAAAAAAGACAGTTCTCATTTGAGCAGGTTATCTTTGAGACCTTACTTGTATCAACGGGATACTCAGCCAAGGTGGAGGAAAGATTTAACCCAGTATTTGACCAAAATTTGGTCCCCTTTACTAAAACCTTATCACCAACTTTCAAATCTGCGCTCGGTCTCACATATTCCAAAAAACCCGCCGGGGTAACTCCAAACTCGCTGTTCGCTGGGACTCCAATATTCCCAATTTTAAGATCTTTAAAACTGGTTCCCGAACGAAGTCCTACGACATTCGCAACCTTCTCACTTGTATAGAGTTCAAACTCCTTTCCTCCGCTCAAAGGGAACATTTCAGACACTTTGTGATCACCAAAAAATGAAGGCGCTCTACTTTCGTAAGACCGATATTCGGAGAATGAAACCTCATCTTGGTATCTGGAATCATTAAATAAATTGCCGGGAAAAACTGCTCTCAGTATAGTCAAATGCCGAGATAGGATGTATCGATCTTCTTTGAGTGTACCTTTATAGACTTTGCCATCTGGACCAAAGTATACCGGCGTATTCATAGCTAACACGGCTGGTTTTTCCTTGCCCATGCCCTTTTCAGTTCGCTCCCAACTTTGAAAATGGTTCAATACCAAGTCTTGATCCAGCACTCCCGAACTAACTCGACCAGTAGAATGAAACCTCATTCCCGGTAGAACCTCGGTAGTCCCGTCGGGCTTATCTAAGTAACTCTTGAGGCGGATACCATCTTGGACGAAGCTAAAACGTACCCCTCCTACAAAGTGGCCAACATACTCAGAATATTGTTCGAAAGATCCACAAGACCGGATTTGGACTCCCTTTGGGAGATCCACTATACCAACCTTCATCGATGGAGCCAAAATAGTATAGGTCACAGGGGACTCTTTGCTTTCAAAATCTGATTCCACGAACTCCCTAGAGTGGGTATTTGCCATGGGAATGCAATCCCCTGGCCTTTTCATAATTTGAGCCTCAGTCCTCTGAACGCCTACCCCTAACAAGACCACTAATACGAAGCTCGGAAGTACCCTAATCATGACAGCCCTTCATTTGACCATACTTGTCAAAAAACCACCCGTTATCGCCCTTTTGTAACACAATCATCCGGTCACCCAAATCGGGCTCACGAGCAAAGAATAGTTCGACTCCATTCACTACCATTTGCCCTGTTATTGGATTGAGTAGGCATTTCCTATCATCAACAACATACAGATCTGTACCCTTAACCCCACTAAGGCGAGACAAGCGCCCTGAATATGATTGCCGCCGATTAAATGCAAAGAGAGTTTGAGGTCTCCTCATCACTTTGGGTTGTCTCGTCAGATTGCTGATTGTTGACTCCCTGTCGTAAAAAAACTGACATTGAAAAACCCGTTGCTTTTCTGAGGGCACCTCCTTGACCGCCTGCCAATCAATTAGGGAATAGCTCACCTGGCTTCTTTCCCAAATGCCGTGCGCAACTATATCGTTCACATCAACGGGGATGGAGTTCTCTAACAGTTCGAACCGGAGGAAATTGGTGCATTGGGTTTCGTATGGTGCAATTGTTTTACATTCAAAAAAGTATCCCAGAGATTTGGCATAGGAAATTCCCTTCTTGCCAAAAATAGTTAAAATTGGGCCAAACCATTGATTCTCACGACACTTCCGTATCGCCTCTAAATCAAAGTTTAGATAAGCGCCATTTACCGACGAAATGCGAACAAACTTAGGAACTGCGCGAGGAACGTACTCATCTTCGCGAGGTGGTTTAAGCGAGAGTCGCACAGGCTTCCCTCCTGGGAGTATGGCGGCCCATCCTCTTTGGGACTTGATCAATTCACTTCCAACTGGAACTACCATACCATCATAAGTTCGAAATTCCTTCCCGAGACTTAAGCCAACAACATCACCTTGATCATCGAAGCGAACAGGCGTCTTAGGCTTTACCATGAAACCTTCCACTTGAACCGTGCTGGAAGGAATGAGTTCTTTGGGTTGACCCGCTCGCAGAAGCACTCGGGACCCTGGAGGCACTCTGATGTTAAACACCATAAGGGTCTTCGATACCGTTAGCCACATTTCAGTGGGACTCTGTCCAATATCGATCTTTGAAATTGACGCCATGGAAATCCACGAACACTCCAGAGATCTTCTTCGTCTGGTCCTCCCTGGCTCTCCCATCTTCGATTCCAAGGTATCAGTCACCACCGGGAAGCAGGAGTCCGGGATTTTCGATGCTGGTATATCTCTGTCTTCCTCCGACCCAGCCTGCACCCATCTTTTCAGCATATGTCGGTCAAACCGTTCTGCTTCTCGACTTTCCAAGTTCTTAAGCTGTTGCCGACAAGAATGTAGTTCACCCTCGTAATCGCGAACCATGCCGTTAGCAGCGATGTCTCTGCTTTGTCCGACAGCTTGAAGGGTGAAACAGCAAATTAACCCAGATAAGGTCCTCACCGCTAAACTCGCGATCCTCATTCTATGATGTTAGTTGGTCCAATTATGGAGATACATCAATAAATCATCTATATTTTTAATCTAGACCAAAATACGACCATGCCAAATTCCGAATATGCGTCTCAGTGCGAAAAAAAAGAGGGAAGCTATCCCTCTTTTTTTTCGCACTGAGACGCATATTCGGAACCTGGCACCTTTACTGAACCGGCCCAATGTAATCTGTGGCCAACACCACGTTGTCATACCAAACTCGGCCATTGCCTTGGGTGTCTTTGGTCACGTAGTAGGCCAAGGACATGACGTTGAGTTTGAGCACCTCGTTGTCGCGCCATTGAAAGCCTTCAAAGGGGGCGATGGCGATTTGGTTCATGGAGTAGGACCAGTTGGCCTGATTCCACTCGTAGGCCGTGCTTCCCGTTGGCAAAAAGGCGCTGTGGAGCCATTTGCCCTCTGGATAGCCTTCGTAGTGATGAGAAATCAATTGTCCGTTGATCCACAGTTTTAGCTCACCATTGCGGGATGAAACCGGGTTGTTCATTTTGACCATGATCTCCACACAGACCCATTCTTGCCGCTTGTATTGCATACCATAGTCACCAACAAAACTATTGCCGTAGTATTCGGGACTGGAGGCATTGTGATGCATCCCCATCCAGTAGTTGTAAAACTCCATGCGGTCATTGCGGAAGCCGTACTGGTCTAAGTTGTCCTCTGTTCGCATTTCCAGGCGCACAGAGAAACGATTGTCATAAATGGGGCTGTTGCTGTCAGAAGGACATGAGGGTGTGAAGTTCCCACCTGTGGGACGGATTCCAGCCCGACCCATCCCCCAACTGCAGTTATGATTCACACCCGAAAGCCCCCCTCCTGTGTGGTGATGGGAGCCAGAGAGGTAGCTGGTGTAGGAGCCGCCACCACCGGTCTTCTGCCCAAGAGCTGGAGTGTCGAGCTTGATGTAATAGCGAAGATGAAGCTTATCGTTGTTCTCAGCCCCAATGCGATCCAGCCTTTTGGACACGTGCCCTCCGGTGTTGCCTCCACCCAGTCGGGTCATCTCTAGTGCGCGTGTGCCTCCACTTCCGCCAGGACTGTCGGCTGCCAGACTCATTCCGGATTCGTTTTTGACATCCGTCCAACGATTGAGAAGCTCACTCAAGGTTCCGTTGTCAAAGCTCTCAGCGAAGATAACTTGGGCGTCACCTTCGATACCCACGTCTCCCGGATAGCGAGAGGCAATCCCCGCCCCTGACACAGGATCAACGCCACCTGTGGGTGGCCCGTTGGTGCCGCCAGTGGAGTTGTTGTTCCCCATTTGCTCGACGAGTTTGTTGTTGAAAGAACCACCACAGGAATTGAATGGAATGAGAAGCACAAAAAGAACTGCCGCCCAGACGGCGACGATGAATTGCGCCCAAGATATTGGCTGTGTCTTCCCCCGATGACCTTGCCCCATGTCTGCCCCCTTAAGACCCCTAAGGGCCTAAAGGTGCAACACCAGGGCCAGGAATCTTTTGCGGGTCTTCTATTTCAACTGCGACAAAGCGCCACAATCACATGGGAATCTCAGGGTGAGACAACAATCTCACCCGAGGGAAGGCTGTTTAATGAAGTGACAGTGTTAGAATGGTGCCCATCTGGTACCAGATCTTAGCGAGAACTTGGACGGCCGAGCAGGGTGGCACGGATGTTCATGCGGGCTGATTCTCCTGCAGTTCCTAACCACTCTTGAAGTTTTTCGATGAGGAAGTCTGCTTGAATCTGTTCACCCACTGCTCGGCGGCGCCACTCGATCCGCAACATCAAAAACAAGAGCAGGTTTTCCTTGTCTCCCTGATCTGAGATTTCAATTCTCTCCTGCCGGTCTTCGATGACAAAAAGAGGTGTCCGGTCCAGCCAATTGGTATCAAAAGGTGTGTGAGCCTCAAGGCCGGGCATCACCGGACGAATCACTTGTTCAAGAAGATTGAGTTTCCGCTCCGGAAATGCCAATGTCGCGGTATCAAGATCAATAAGTGCCAGAAATCCACCTCGTTTGATCAAAGGCAAAATCCGAGCAAAAGTTTGGGGGTTAATATGGGTCAACTCCCGAGTCAGCCTTAACAAAATGAAATCAAAGACCCGTTCTTTGGTGATTTCCCCTTCTAAAACCTTATTGGCTCTCACCCAGTAGTCGGGCTCCCATTCCCTGAAGGGAAATGCCAATTCCAAAAACTTCTTCTCTGTAAAGTAGGACCTGACTGAACCGGCCACCATTTCAGAGCCAAAACCGGCTTCTAAGATCTTCTCGGAATAATTCCAGCTACGGGAATTAAATAGATACCTGAGCTCTCCTGATGCCTGCACCTGAGACTTCACTTCGAGAAGCAGCTCCCACAACACTGACGAAGGCAAACTTCGCAGTCGTTGCACCAGCTCTCTTGGTTTTGCCAATGGCATTAATGAATCGAGAAACTCAAAGGCGTTCTCCGAGGCAATAGAATCACCCTCGGCCCAACCAAAGCCTTCAACACCCATGTCACACTCCTAGAGTCGTTTATGACTCTCCTCCAACCCAACTTTAGGATTTGCAATGGGTGTGCCCTGACTAGGCATTTTGATTGAAATTGAGACACTTCTGAGCAGGCACCCCTGTCTTAATATTAAACAATTGTCGACATGAGGCTCACTGAGCGGGGTTAGCTGGCCATCAGTTCCGATGGTGCTCTATCAATTAAATGGCTGACGAAGCGATCCGGGCTCTCCAAATGAGGAAAGTGGCCAGCCCGCGGAAAAATTTTAATTTCAAAATGCTCGAGCAGGGGTGACAAGGCCTCATCGATGTCGCGGGCCTTGACGATGTGATCCCTTTCGCCAAGGATCACGGTGGTAGGAATACTCACCTTGTTCAAAAGCTTTAGGCGATCCACCACCTGAACCAGATCCTGGTTGACCGCCTGCCAGGAAACCAAATCCAGCTGAGACTCCCTCTCCTCCATGTTCATAAACCACACGTCGCGATGGTTGAGATCCTGCCAAAAGTGATCGAATAAGCAGGGGTTGTGAAAGGCGATCTGCAGAGCCTGCTGCATGGGGTGATCAAAGAGCTCATGACTTTGCTCAAACAGGATCTTGAGTTGACTGGCCACAGGGATGTCTTTCAAGCGCAAAAAATCCTGAACCGACAGTTCCACCAATCTTCTTTGATAGGCATAGATATCTACGAATGGTGAAATCAACACCAGACGATCCACCTTCAGGTTTTGTGATTCCACCATTTTCAGAATTGGCAAAGTCGAAAACCCGTGAGTCACCACCCCTCTTTTGGAGTACCGAGGCAAACTGTCATTGAGAAACTGGCTGGCGGAAAACATCCAATTGTGAAAGGCGCGATCCGTAAAAAAGGTATCGCCATCGGGTCGCAGGGGCGAAGGTTCATCCCAAAAGTCCATGCGCACTTGCCCTCGGCCCAAGGCCGACGCCAACATGCTCTGGTCGGGAAGACTCGACCACCCCGGCCCACCCCCAAAATACATATAGCCACGGGCATTGGGACCGGATGATTTCATACCCCTTTATCGGTCTAGTCCAGCTCACTCTTGACGGTGCGTCATTTTTATTTTTATGAGGATTTTCAAATACTCCGCCCGATGTCTTATGCTGAAATGGAGTCCCTAAACGACACATCTGGAGGTGCCCTATGAGTCTGTTTATGAAGATCATCAATCGGGAAATTCCAGCTGATATCGTCTATGAGGACGAGGTCTGCCTCGCCTTTCGTGATATCACTCCGCAAGCTCCGGTGCATGTTTTGGTGATTCCCAAAAAGCCCATCCCTTCAATGGCTGAGGCTTCGGCAGAAGACCAATCCATTTTGGGACACTTGATGATCAAAGCCGCCCATATTGCCCAAGAGGAAGGGTTAAAGGAAGATGGCTATCGACTGGTCATCAATACCAATAAGCACGGTGGCCAGACTGTCTTTCATCTTCATGTTCATTTGTTGGGTGGAAGACAGCTGGGCTGGCCCCCGGGCTGAGCCAGAAACTCGCTCATCTCCTGCGCCCAATTGATGAGATCAATTTGCTCAGGCAAAAGTCCGCCAACGCGGTTTTCCCGTGCCAAGCGCGCAAGATCCGAGCCCTCGTCCACGTCGTAACTCATGAATCCGCTACCCACGCTACCCAAAACCTTGAGCTCACCCATCAGCGCTCGAGCAGTGGTTGATTGACTGTAGGAAATTTTATTCCAAACACTTGGAGGAATGTTTTTCCGGGCACTGAGAAAGTAAAACCCACCATCCTCAGTAAGGCCAAGGTAATAGGAATAGTTTTGACTCTCCTGCAAAAGTTCTTGCCAAACCTCCAAACTCACCTGAGGAGAGTCATTGCCGACAAAGATCACCTGCTCATGCTCTTGCCATAGCTGATCAAACACATGACTCAAACGTGCGCCGAGACTTCCTTCCCCTTGGCCCAAGCGGGGAAATCCCCGCCACAAGGGGTCCTCCAAGGCATCGGCTTCCGCCACGGCCCAAAACACATTGAGGTCCGTTTCCAATCGGGTCAGGCGGTGAAGCAAGGCCTCCATGGCAAAGGCCGAGCGCAGATGAAACTCCACGGCCCGGGCCGAACCAAGAGTTCGAGCCAAACGGGTTTTCAGTGGCGAAAATCCCGGAGTCTTCACAAAGACGGCCAGACCACATGCTGCCATTAACAGCAACTCCCTGGTGCTGCATCACCTGCAAATGCAACAGGTGGTGAACAGTCAAATAAACCAAAATGAGTAGACTCATCGCCCACCACTTCGAAGTGGTTTTTCAGTCGCGTTTGGCTCAACATCCGAGCGGTATTGCTACAAACGGCCATCGGCTTGCCGGCGATAAAGTGATGGTGATTATCCAAATCAAAAAAGTGGGGCAACTCTGGAAGTGTCCCCTTGTAGGTGGCCATTTGTCCGAAGTCCTCACAACGGTCTTCCAACTCCAGTTTGAACGCGCGAATGGTCATGGAATAAAATCTTACCATGCCGATTTTGGCTTCCACCTCTGGGTCAGAAAGGCTCATTGTGCTCGAAGAAACCACTCTAAAGTCCGGACACCCAACTTCCAGCAGCAGACGCCGGAAGTCTTCGATATACAAGGCCCCGCCAAGGCACTCGCCTAAAAGTACGGGATCTTTGGTCAGAGGCTCGGCAATCCGCCGATCGGCAAACACATCAGAGAAATAAAGCTCCCCGCCCGGCTTGAGAACGCGAAAGATCTCGCGAAACACCCGATCTTTGCTTGGCGATAGATTCAACACGCAGTTGGAGACCACCACGTCGACGGAGTTAGAAGGAATCCCCACTCCTTCCAGGTCCTCAATGTAACCTTGATGAAACTCCACATTGCTCTTTTTAAAACCAAACTGGTCCGCATGGTATTGCTGGTGACGCCTGGCCACTTCCAATTGTTCATCGGTCATGTCCACGCCAATGACCCGTCCCGACTCGCCCACAAGTTTAGACAACAAGTAACAGTCCCGCCCCGAACCGGAGCCTAAGTCTAAAACCGTGCAACCCTCTAACTGTGAGGGTATGGGTGAACCACAGCCGTAAAACCGGTCTTTCACTTCGCTGTGAATTTCCTTGATGATCGGACGCAGATGGCTCGGCACACTTTCGCCCACACAACATGCGCTGGTCTTCAGGTCCTTGTTGGTCTTTAGAACCTTCCCGTAGTAATCCTTCACTGACTCCAAAGTCGTATGATCTTGTGACACAAAGCGCTCCTTTATGGCAAAAATTCACCTATAGATTCGGCTATAAAAATCAACCTTCTCAATCCAAAGCCCCACCGCAAGAACTGCCCGCCCCAGCCGTGCAACCATAGCAATGATTGCCGAAAACAATGTCTTGATTGTGGATCTGACTCAAACTCTCCAATTCAAATACAGTTTTGGCCTGGCCCTTGACCGGCAATTCCAACATCTGGTTGAAATCACAATCAAAGAGCTGACCATCCCACCCTACGGAAAGAAGGTCCCGGCACATGACCCCCTTGGCGGCCTCACTATTGAAGTTCTGCAAAAGAAGGTTCATGTATTCCTGCTCTTTCCCCTGCCTCTGCAAGTCCCACAAAAAGCGACGAATGGGCATGTTGGCAAGAGCAAAGAGCTGATTAAAGCGAATACCGAACAATTCCTTTAGCTCCCGCTTATAGTCCACTTCCAACTTTTGCTGGGAAGGTGGCAAAAAGGCTCCCCCTGGGTTGTAAACCAGGTTCAGTAATAAATCCGAATCAGGTTGACCATAGCCCAAACCATTGAGCAGGCGAAGTCCTTCAATGCTCTTGTCGAAAACCCCTCGGCCTCGCTGCCTATCTACATTGTCTTTGGAGTAACAAGGCAAGGAGGCCACCACCTGGACCCGTTGGCTGGCTAAAAACTGAGCTGTCTCCTCTTGTCCAGGCTCAAACAATATGGTGAGATTACAGCGGTCGATCACCTCTTTGCCCATCTCCCGCAATGCCACGACAAACTGCCTGAAGTTGGGATTCATTTCCGGCGCACCACCCGTAAGATCAACTGTTTCCACCTCGGGTTGATTTTCCAATAGCACCAGGATTTGAGCCATCACCGACCAAGGCATAATCTCTGGTCGCTTGGGGCCGGCTTCCACGTGACAATGGAGACAGGCTTGATTGCACAGCTTACCCAGGTTGATTTGCAGGGTTTTGAGCGGACGCCGCTCGAGGTTCAACCCACTTACCTTCGCACAAAAGGGAGGAATCACAGAGGAAAAATCTGATGACAAAGTACTGAACTGATTTTCCACAAATTCTCCTGGAAACAAGGACATTTCGGAAACGAATTTCCTCTTCACTCAATACGGATATGCGATTGGATGGTTACATTAATTGAAAAATTAAATCTCCACCCCGGCTCCCACCCATTCAATGACTTGGGCAGACCCGTGTCAACCAAAAGGGCGCCATGACGAATCCCCTTATGCAACTTCGGAATCTGGGTCTTCGAGTCGGGAGTCAATCAAATGTCCAAAGCGCTCCAAAAACTGGGACTGCTTGGATTGACTGGAAAAATAGGAAGGAGAAGCTGCCGGACTGAGCTTATGCTGTTCCAAAAAGGCAAAGAAGTCCCTATTGAGGTCGGTGAGGTACCGGCCCGGGGGTTCAATGCGGTCTTCCACCACCAATACGGTGTAGGAACCCACCATCAAGGCAGGATACTCGGGATGCCTCTGACGCAGAAATTCCGCAAAATCATGAAGGAATCCCTGAACTTCACCAATCCCTAACTCTTCCAGGCGTCGGTAATAGGGCAACAAGTCATAGGCCACCGCCTGGAACTTATCCATATCCACCGCTACCTTCTTCTCAAGGTTCAAATAGCGCTGAAGTAAAGTCTGACTCATTCTCTCCACATGGTTTTGTTTGTGGTGGCGAATCAGATAGGTAAAGCCGACAAACAAGCCTAATCCAGTGACCCCCATACAGGCGACCAAGGAATACAGCAGATCTTCCCTGGCTTCCAACAAAGTCCAAGAGGTCAATCCACTGAATAAACCCAAACCGCAGAGATACATAATGGCCTGACGATGGTGAAAGCCCACTCCTCGCAAATGAGGAATAAAGCTGAACACTCCGGTGGAAGGCCTCGATCCTCCCGACCAATTCCAACCGGAAATGGATTCAACCAAAGGCATGGCCATGAGGAGCACCCACAGAATTAAGTCCCGTCCTCCTGAGCCACTCAGTTCCAGTGTCAGGGAATTGGTCGCTAGCCAAAACCCCAGCCAACCAGCTCCCCAGGAATCCACGTCGTCTTGCTTTTTCACGACGGACCACAAGCCATTGGCCACAACCAAAGAGGCAAACCATAGATACTGATCCGCGCTCTGAATCGAACCAGAAAGGAAGGAAAGATTGAGCAGGCCCACCAGCATCCACCAGGAGGCTGCCCCACGAAAACAAACCAGTCGGGAAAAGCCTGTCGTCACCAAGGCCACCAAACCAGCCGTCAACATAACCGAAGGAACTTCGGGCAGGGCAAGACGATCGAGAAAACTCACTTCACCCTGAAGACCAACCCCCGCCAACAGCCAACTCAGAGCCAAAAAAATACTTTGACCTGGAAACTCGCCTCGCCTTTCTCGCAGCCAATGAGTTGCCAGGTAGGGTGCAAAGGCAAAAACCAAATAAGCATTTTGTTCATTGCCCATCATCAGACCCTGCAGACCTACGGCCAGCAGGAGAGCAAAGGTCCCGATGCGACCCTTATGTTCTCCCCAGGAAATCACATGCAGAACTCTAAGGTAGGGCAACAGCCACCTTAAACAAAGAACTAGACCCGCGCTTGCAAGGCAAACCAGGGCGAACTGGGCATCCATAATAGAGTCCATCCTTTCCTAGTCGTCGGAAGCCAGCGGAAACTTGACGTTAACTGAAATTGAGTTTCAAAATGGGACGGCAAAGCCAAATGCTGAAGAATTCCCAAATGAGACGCCCCTCTTTAGTCCTCAAACAAAATCCTTCTAGTGTGACTCGGATCAAGATAAATAAAATAAATATGTTTATTCTCCAGTCGCCGCGCGAAATGATCGATACATAAACATCATGCCTTCATCGACACCAGATTCGGGTTCACATTTTGATCTGTTTCAACAGCTCTCTTTGTCTGTTGAGTTCTACAGCGGAGACTTTGATGCCTTTGCGGCCAAGCTCTGCGCCAGTACCTCCACCACGCTTGGAGTGTTGCGGGCCAGAGTGTGGACGATTGATACAGATCTCCGGGTTCTCAAACGCGTCTGTGGCAACTGCCAAATTCCCCAAGTGGGATGCCAGGAAGAGTTTCTGCCCCTCGGCCTGGCCCAGCCCGTTTTGAGCCAACTTTTACAGAGTCGATCTCTCGTGGTCAGTGATGTGGCTCAACTATTTGGCCAATCAGAGATCTACCGCTCTTACTTTCAGCCCAATCAAGTTGGCGCCATCATCTACTCCATGATCCACTGCGGTCCAGAAATTGTTGGCGTGTTGGGCCTGGAACATTCGGGTGCACCCCGGGAGTGGACCGAGGCTGAAACCTATTTGACGGGAGTCCTGGCCGACTTGCTCGGCAATACCTATGCCCTCAGGGAGCGCAACAGACTTTTGTCGTCCCTGGAAAAGCAAAACAAGATTTTGGAAGAGAGGGTCAAAACCCGAACTCAGGACCTACAAGATGTGTTGGAAAACCAAAAAGCTTTGTTGCGCGGAATTTGCCACGACATTGCCAACTCAGTCAATGTTATCACCGCCACCTGTGAATTGATTCATCGTCGCGGAGACATGAGATTTATTGGCAAAGCCCAGACTGCTGCCGATATGATCAAAAATATGCTGCAACAAACTAGAGCCTTCTGTCTTTTCACAGACTGGGGGCAAAAACAGGCTGAGGACCAGCACTCCTTTCAACAGCCCTTGCACCTGGCAGACATTCTCGACAAGGCCCTTTTTGTCTTGGGTGACAAGGCGAGGATGAAAGGACTTGAAGTGGTCATCGACCCTTCTGTCTGTCGGGAAACCCAGGTGCTGGGTGAACCTCTGACCCTCCTCCACTCCGTCGTCTGCAACATTCTCTCCAACGCCATCAAGTTCTCACCCCAGTATGCAACCTTAGAAATCAAACAGGTGCAGAACGAAGATATGATCGGGCTTGTCGTTCGTGATTATGGTGACGGCATGTCACCCGAAAAAATCAGCGACCTTCTCAACTCCCAAACTCGGATTCAAAGTGAAGAAGGAACCTTCAGTGAGTCGGGAACGGGCTATGGTATCATCCAGGTCCGTCACTACCTGAAAAAGTTCGGTGGTGAACTCGGCATCTGTTCCTGGAAGCAGAACGTTGAAACAAAGTCTGGAACTGAAATGACTATCTGGCTGAGATCCAAAGACCACAAACAGGCTGCCGCCTAGTTCTTGTCTTTACTTACAGAGGAATTCACTTTCAGCCAAAACCCTCAAAGTGAAAGTGATATCGCCAAAACAGCACTCAGTCTTTTCACAAGTGCTGGTCACTTCCCAGCTGCGCAGTGGGTAGACCTCGTCGGAAAAGCAGGCCCTGCGCGCCTCTTCGAGACTCTGCGTCTTGGCCCTTTCAATGAGATCCGTCGTCAAGACCGGACATCTGTAAGAGTCAAAAGCCTCCGCCCCACCGATCACGACCACTGATTCCATCTCATCAGCCCAGCCAGCGGCGGAAATACTCCAGCCAAAAATCAAGATCAGGGCGGAGCCCAGGGCCCCGCCACCTTTAAGACGAAAATTCACAAATTAACCTCGCAAGGCCCGCGCCCTTTGGGGAGCCTTCCCTCCTGCCAATTGCGGCAGCCAGTTTCCAGCTACCAAGACAACAACTGAACAACCAATCCCAATCGACGCAGAGACAGCAGGATTAAACACCTGAGAGGTCAAATGAACCTGATAGAAATAAAAGCCAAAGTGAACCAAGGGACCAACGATTGCGGCGGCAAACACCACCCGGGAGGAAATCTCACGCAAGAAAATCCCGGCTGCAATGGGAACCAGCGAGGCCGCCGTCAATCCGTAAATTCCGACTTGAGCAAAGATGCCCACGAGGCGTGGTGGGTTGAGGGCCACGACGAGTGAAATCACACCCATGGCCACCAAGACATAGCGACTAACTTTGAGAGCCCACTGCTGCTTCTCCTCAACCGAGGCTCCTTTTAGGGAGTGCCGTCCGGCATATTCTAAAAACAGATCATTAGCGGCAATGGTTGAGGCTCCTACAAGAATACCATCCAAGGTGCTCATTCCGGCTGCCAACAGGGCCACACTGATGAGTACTCCTAATATTGGGCCAAAGCTTTTTGAAATATAGACGGCCATCACCGCATCTTGTGAAATGGGTTCACCAAAACGAAGGCGAGCAAAGAAACCAACCGTGAGAATCATTGCAAAAATCAAATTCACTATAGTTCCCACCGTCAAATACCGATTTACATCAGAGTCGCTCCTCAAATAAAGAGCCTTCATCAAAATGTGAGGCTGACAAACCAAACCCATGCTAATGATGAAGCTGCAAATCAATACTTCCCAAACGTTGGAAAACAGTGGACTGGCCGGATTCATGGGCTTAACCAAATTGGCATCTATAGCTGCCAGCCGATTCATCATATCCGACAAGCCGCCACCAAAATACTCATACCCTGATGCCACCAAAAGAAGGGCCACACCAATCATAATAAAACCCTGAAAAGCATTGGTGTAGGCGTGCGCGTAGGTGCCACCCAAAAAGATGTAGGAAAATACAAAGCCGACAATTATAAAGAGAGACGGCAAATACCCTATCCCCAAAGTGTGCTGCATGACCAGGGCCGAACCTTTGACGATCAAAACCACGAAGGTAATGGATAGCAATAGGTTTAAGACCGCAAAGTAGGCTCCCATCGCCGGGCTCTTGTATCTCTCCTTGATCCATTGAGGTAGGGTGAGGGCCGAAGACTTCTTCCCGTACTTGCGAAACCCACGAGAAAAAATAATGAGGGCGAGAATAACGCCCAAGGGAGAGGCCACTGCGAAATGCAGGAAAGCACTCAGTCCATGCTGATAGACAAAACCAGGATTGATGACAAATGTTGCCGTACTGGCAATGGAGGCGGAAAGAGTCAACCCCACCAACAAGGGACCCATATCCCCCTTACCCAAAGCAAAGCTGGCAAAGGATGTGGTCTTTTTCATCCCCCGCAAAGCTAACCAAATTGTTATCAGCATATAGGCTGAAAACGCCAACCAAGCGAACGTCATTTTGTCCACAATACCCCCCTATTTTTCCCTCTAAAATCCTTCTGAATTGGTACCAGTTTCCCTCTGTTTTTCAACCGCTTTTTGTGCCCGCAACGTTGCAGCTAGAACATGGCAGCGGAGTTTGACTTCGGCCATTTTACCTCTGAAAATGGGCGCTCTTTTTAAGGGGGGGTACGTAAATGACGTCTAAGATTCTCGCTTTGGTTTTGATGTTTTTTGGTCTTAATTCTCCGGCAAACGCACTGATGCAATCCTCGGCCTTTTGGTGGCCTTCTCCGCTCACCTCTACGGCGGGTTTAGCCAAGGGAAGCTTTAACAATGCTGCCGGTAGCAGGGACTATTTGCTATTTAGCCCCAGCACCCCTCCCGACCGCAGTCAGGCAGGTTTGGTCGTAGTTCTTCATGGTTGTTTTCAAACTGGTCAGCAAATGGCCGATGGCACGGGATTTAACGCACTTGCTGAGGAAAAGGGCCTTTATATCCTCTATCCCGAACAGACCTATGCTGCCAACCCATGGAAATGCTGGAACTGGTTTGAAATGGAGAACCTACAAAGGGACACAGGAGAGTTATCAATCCTCTCGGGAATGACCAGAGAGATCATGAACGAAAAAAATATCCCCGCCAGTCGCGTTTTTGTGACCGGCTTGTCGGCCGGCGCAGGAATGGCGTCCAATCTGCTGGCCTGCTACTCCGATTTGTTTAGCGGTGCGGCCATCCACAGCGGATTGGAATACATGGCGGCCACCAATGAACAGGAGGCCCACGATGTTCTTAAGACCGGTTCTTCACGGGATGTGAATGAAACGGGTGAAACTGCTTTCAAATGCTCCCCTAACCGGCAGGCCCCACTCAAAGTGATGACCATCCACGGAACCAAAGATCCCTTTGTCAATACAGTCAACTCAGATCGAGTGATCGACCAATTCATCCAGGTAAATGACTTTATTGACGACGGCAGGGACAACAACTCATTTAAGACCTCTATTCAGGAAACCCGCATTCCTAATGAAGCCTCCAAGTACCCTGCCCGGGTGGAAACCTACTTCCACAAAAAACGCCCCTATATGCAGAAGATTTGGGTGGAAGGTATGGGTCATGGCTGGAGTGGTGGTTCACCTGTGGCCCCCTATATGGACCCTCGGGGTGTCAATGTGAGCAAAGAGATTGTAGATTTCTTCTTCTAGGTACCCTCAGGTGCCAGGTTCTGAAAATGCGTCTTGATGCGATAAAAAAAGAGGGACTTGTTTCCCTCTTTTTTTATCGCATCAAGACGCATTTTCGGAACCTGCCACCTTGTAAAGAATCCACGAGGGGCGACAGAGCCTCGACCGGACACCCAAGACCCATTAGAACCTCCCATACCGGGAGGTTTTTTTATGCGTCGATTGGTCCTTTCTCTATTTGCCCTTTTCATTGGTTTACATCTTGGAACCAAGGCCTCGGCCGAAAGAGTCTTTTCCTCAGCTCAAACGGTTGAAGAGCTGAGGCGCCAAATCTCAGGTATCGAGCCTCAGCTGTCTCCCTCCTGGTCCAACGATGTTCTTAATGCCGATGACTATCTAAAACCCATGAGTTGTTTGGGATACTATGGCCCAATTGGCCCCTACGGAGTGATCTCTCAACACGGACCGGTGGGACAAAATATTTGGAATGTGACCAAGCATTACGATATTGCCCAGGGCTGGGGGTTCTTGGCCATCATTGCCAAAGCCAATCAGGGGCCCCTAACGGAAAAAGGCCCCTTAGGCTCCACTGGAATTCTTAATTCTCAATTGTGGGCCGATCAGTACTTTCGCGGCAGTGGTTTGAACACTGAGTTCATTTCCCACCTGCGTCCCATGGGTCTATGGGGAATTCTTGGACCTGCCGGCCCTCTGGGCCCATTGGGACCCAACGGACCCCTCGGTCCTGTTGGCCCCCACGGACTCAAAAAGAATGATCTTGGTCAATGGCTGGTCACCAAAGACATCCACTGTATCCCTGACTCGGGGGACCCTTCCGTCTGTCGATCTATCGAAGTGAATTGGACTGAAGCCGGACCCACACGGCGCTATGATTTGGTGGAGTACTACAGCGAAGACTTTGCCAAGAAAATGGAAAACAACGACACCTCCTTTTTGGTCGACGGCCGCATGGAAGCCAAAGATACAGGTTGGGAAACCGACAGCTATGAGTTCACCGCTCCTGTGGACCAGGTGGTCTCTCTCACTCTACTCGCCAACTCGGCTGCTTACTTTTTCAATCAAGGGATGACCATTCTTGGTGAGGCCGCCTGGGCTCCAGGATCACAACGTTATGAAATCCCAACCAGTGTTTGGGTTCCTAACGCTTTTAATCCCTTTATTGGTTTGGTCCTACCCTACAAACACGATGAGCACTTCGATAACTTTGATCTCACGGTTGAGGTCAAAACTCCACGAGCCAGGAAGTGGACCAAGCTGGAAACCAAAAGCAAGGACATAGTCGACTGGATGCAAGTCAAAGTCACAAAGGGCACTAAACTTCGCGCAACCATAAGCCTGCAGCAAGCCTGGACAAGCCAATGGGTGGATCGCTCTTGTCAGCTCAACAAGTACGCCTGCCCACCCCCTTATCGACTAGTGGTGACCGGCAGCACACCTGAATTGAGCCAAGAGGACGTTTTTACCGGACCCTATCGCCTGAAGTACTAATCCATGACCAGTCCTAAGCTTCAAACCCAAACCAATGAGTGGGGACAAAGACCATTTCGCCTTTGGCTCCCAGAAAATCAAGCCCCACAGTTTTTGCTCACCGCCCTACACGGCTGTTTTATGGATTCGGCACGCATGGCCGATGACACAAACTTGGCAGATTTGGTTCTTCCCATGGGGGGAGCTCTGCTTTGCCCCCAACAGGATCGACAGGCCAATGAATGGATGGGGTGGAATTGGTTCTTGCCGGAAAACCAAAAGACTAATGGGGTTGGCGAAACTGTTCTCCTGCGCCAACTCATCACCGACACACTCTTTCAACTGAAGCTCTCGCGGGAGGCTTCGGCCCTGGTGGGTATTTCCGCCGGATCGGCCATGGCCACCAACCTGGTGTTCAATAGCCCCCAACTTTTTAAGTGTGTGGTGCTGATTGCAGGACCGGCCTTTGCCTGTGCTCGTTCGGCGGAAGAAGGTCTTCAGGCTATGCAGTCGGGACCAGTGCAAAAAATCGATCTACCCAACCAACAGACCCTGCCACCAACATTGGTCATTCACGGAGAGAAGGACTCGGTTGTTCACGCAAGTCACTTGGCTGAACTCAAATCCCAGTGGTTACAGGTGTGGGGCAAAAACGGCTTTGACGAAAAACTCACCGAAACAGACTTCAGTTGGTGTGAGCAATTAATTCACCAAGGGCAACTCTTTTTCACTTCTCACTTGGTCAAAGACATGGGCCATGCCTGGCCGGGAGGAAAACCCGGTTGTGATTTTATGTCGCCACCACACTCCGAAGGCATGCAAATCATAGGCGACTTTCTTAAATCGGCGTGGAATCGAGAGCCCGTTTAAGTATTTTCCCGGTGTCGCCTTTAGGTAACTCACTGGAAAACTGAAAGTACTTGGGCACTTTAAATTTTGCCAAGCCGGCAAGACAACGACTGCGAAGCTCGTCTGCAGTGTGGCTCTCCCCTGGTTGCATAACAACAAAGGCTTTGCCCACTTCGCCCCACTGGTCGTCGGCGACACCAATCACCGCTGCTTCCAAAACTCCATCAAGTGAGCGAATGAACTTTTCCACTTCAACTGGATAAACGTTTTCACCGCCACTGATGTACATATCTTTTTTTCGTCCAACGACGTAATGAAAGCCCTCTTCATCAAAACGCACCAGATCTCCGGTGTGGAGCCATCCATCGCGAATGGTCTGAGCTGTCGCCTCAGGGTTGTTCCAATATCCGGGGGTGCAGGCTGGTCCACGCAAACAGAGTTCACCAATTTCCCCAGCGAGAACTGACCGATTCTCCTCGTCCACCACTTTGGTTTCTACATAAAAGTTGGCGAAACCAATTGAGCCAATTTTGGATTCACTGTGCTCCTCATTGAGGGAAAAAACATTGGGTCCATACTCGGTCAAACCATATCCCTGGCGAATGGGGATTCCCTTGGCCTGCCACTTGTGAATGGCTTCAATAGGCATGGGTTCACCACCAACGATGGCGTAACGAATAGAAGACAAGTCGACGGACTCAAAACTACTTGAACGCGCCATCATCTCCATGGTGGTGGGTACTCCAAATAGAATCGATACTTTGTCCTCCTGACAAACACTCAGCACCTGATCGGCCTCGAACTTGGAAAGAAAAATCAGTTTGCCACCTTTGTGTATCAAAGGAGTGGTAAGCACATTCCAACCACCGGTGTGGAAAAAAGGCAAAAACACCAAGCTCACATCCTGATCAGTAAGGCTAAGACGCAAACTGGTGTTCACGGAATTCCAGAAAATCATTTTGTGAGTGATGATGGCGCCCTTGGGAAACCCCGTGGTCCCCGAGGTGTAAAGAATCATCACTGGCGATTCAAAATTTCCGGCCATCATCAATGGTTTCTCGGGCAAGGGCTCATCTTGCCAACTGGTGATCAGGCTTTGGTAGCTACAGATGCTGATTTCCTGACTCAACTCCAACTCTTTGGCCAAACCAGAGAAGGCTTCATCCATAATCAGAACTTTGGCACCACTATCATTGACGATGTGGCTCACTTCACGGGCGGTAAGACGAAAATTCACCGGAACAAGAATGGCACCAAGACGTTGTAAGGCAAAAAACAGAAATAAGGTTTCCACCTTGTTGGTGGCCACCAAGGCCACGCGGTCACCTTCACCAATGTTCTGTTCGCGGCTCAAAGCCCTGGCGATTTTTTGCGAATGTTCCCACATGTGGCGATAGGTGTACTCTGCACCGGTCTCAGCCACCTTGACCACCACCCGATCAGGAGCGTAGCGGTTCCAGCGATTGAGCCAGTCGATCTCAATTTTTTCCATTTCGTCCTGCGCCCGGTGTCTCATGTGTCGTAAGCCCACTCCAGCGCCGTGGCGGCCATGGTCATGCCGCCACCCGAACTCAAAAGAAGAACCAAGTCGCCCTTCTTAAGTTTATGTTGTTCGGCGGCATCCGCCAGGGCCATGGGAATGCAGGCACTTCCAGTGTATCCATATCGATCCATGATATTGTGAGCGAGTTCCTGAGACACACCTAAGGTTTCCATGGTTTGCCGAATACTGCCGATGTTGATTTGGGTGAAAAAGAAGTGTTTCACATCGCTCAGTGGACGCTGAATCCGATCCAACAACGTGTGAGCCATGCGCGGCCAGTGAGTGGGATTGGTTTCCAAGGGAATCTTTTTGGTGAACTGCAGTTTGTGCATCTTGCTGGCGATGGCCTCATCACTGATCGGAGTGCGGGTGCCTCCCGCATAGATTCCCATGTAATCATGGTACTGACCGTCGCTATAGAGAACGGTGCTCATCACACCCGGCTGATCTTCAACCGCTTTAAGTACTACCGCACCCGCCCCATCGGCGAACAAAGTGGCAATCTTAAAGTCATCCCAGTCCAGATACTTGCTCATGCCGTAGGCCCCAACCACCAGGATATGACGGTAGCGGTTGTCGGACTGAATATACTTGGTGCCCACATCTAAAGCTGTCACAAATCCCGCACAGGCGGTGTTGAGATCAAAACATCCGGCGTTTTTCGCCTGCAGCCGATATTGCAGAACACTGGCCGTCGATGGCGACACATAGTCGGGGGTGTCTGTCGAAACAATAATGAGATCCAAATCCTCGGAGGTGATTCCTGCCGTCTGCATAGCCCTTTCGGCCGCAGGCAGAATCAGGTCACTGGTGGCCTGATCTTCACTCATCAGATGACGTTGGTAGATGTTGCGGTTTTCCCGCAAAAAGGAGTCCACATCCATGCCGTACTTTTCGTTGTAAACTGAGTTGGGAACAACATTCTCTGGAGCGTAAATCCCGGTACCCAAAATTGCTGCTTGAGCCATCAAATCCCCCTCGGTGGCCGTCATGCTGATTTCAAGGATCTCCAATCAAGCATCAGCCCAATGCCCTGCGCAAGTCATTTTTGCGAAAATTCGCTGGATGACGCAGCCGATCCTGTGACACATAAATAGAGCATTAATCGCCCTCACAACGGGCAAAAGGAGTTGCATCATGAATTTGAAGTTTGATTTCGCTGGTCGTCATGCATTGGTCACCGGCGGAGCACAGGGAATTGGCTTTCACATCACCCGACTGTTTTTGCAGGCCGGTGGCATTGTCACTGTATGGGATTATTCATCCGAGGCTCTCGCACAAGCCGAAAAGGAGCTGAGCCAGTACAAGGATCGTCTTCACCTGCAACAAGTGGATGTGGGCGATCGTCCGAGCTGTCAGACCGCTGCCACAGCACTGACCTCCGACATTCATATT
Source organism: Pseudobdellovibrionaceae bacterium (assembly GCA_020635075.1). NCBI lineage: Bacteria > Pseudomonadati > Bdellovibrionota > Bdellovibrionia > Bdellovibrionales > Pseudobdellovibrionaceae > Pseudobdellovibrionaceae bacterium. The sequence continues at coordinate 1,622,536 of JACKAM010000001.1, forward strand.
TTGATTAACAACGCGGGCATCACACGCGACAAGTCATTCAGCAAAATGTCAGACGAGGAGTTTGATGCCGTCATTCGCACCAACCTCACTGGCCTCTACAATGTGACCAAGGCGGCCATGCCCCGCTTCAACGAGTCCTCAACTGACAAACGAATTATCAACATGGCCAGTGTCGTGGCCCTGTATGGCAACTTCGGCCAAACCAATTACGTGGCCGCCAAAGCCGGAGTGATTGGTTTAACCAAAACTTGGGCTCGGGAGTTTTCGCGCAAAGGTTTTACCGTCAATGCGGTGGCCCCTGGCTTTACCCTTACCAAGATGGTGAAGGCCATGCCCCAAGAAGTCACCGACTCCATCGCCGCAAAAATTCCCGTCGGTCGCCTGGGCGATCCGGATGATATTGCCAATGCCTGTTTATTTCTGGCCACCCAGGAAGCGGGTTACATCAACGGTACCACCATCAGCGTCGATGGCGGACTGGTCTGTTAAACGGACCTCGGTATCAGCTACCAATAGGAAAAGAGATCATAGGCGACGGCCCGCCCCTTTCCTGGCCGTCGCTTGAGAAACCCTTTTTGCTCTAGATCTGCCAAATCTCGTTTGGCTGTTTCCCGACTCACTTTAGTCATCGACACATATTTTCGGTTGGTCAGTCCCCCTTCAAAACCATGGGGGCCGGCTTCCAAGAGTTTTTTCACCACCTTTAACTGCCTGCCATTGAGCTCCAGTTGAGAGTGGTCTTGCCAAAACTTGGCCACCTGAACAGCCAAATCAATGGATGATTGGGAGGCATGGAGAGCCCTCTTAAACAAATCCAGATACCAAACCAACCAGGCGGTGATGTCACAGTCTCCTTTTTGGCTTTTTTCTAAAATGTCATAGTACTGTTTCCGGTTCTGCAAGATCTGAGATGAAAGACTGTAAAGACGGCGCCCCGTTTGCTCATCTTGAGCGAGAGCCATATCGGTGATGGTTCTTGCTAAACGCCCGTTACCATCATCAAATGGATGAATGGAAACGAACCAGAAATGAGCAATGCCTGCGCGAAGAATCCCATCCACTTTCCCCTGTGATGATTTCCACCACTTAAAAAACGCCTTCATTTCCTTGCCCACTTCGGCAGAGGGAGGGGCCTGGTAATGAACCTTCTCTTTACCTGCCTGACCCGAGATCACTTGCATAGGTTCCTTATGATCTCTCCATTTGCCCACCTTGATTTTGTGAATTCCAGAATAGCCGGTAGGAAAGAGCCCCGCATGCCATGAAAAAAGACGAGTTTGATTGAGCTCCTTGTTGTAGTTGGTCGTCGCATCCAGTAAGGCCTCCACCAACCCATCGATATGGCGTGGTGGCAATGCCATTCCAGCCGTAGACAATCCAAGTCTTCTGGCAACTGAGGATCGAATATCCGTCTTGTTGAGTTTCTCCCCTTCGATGGCGGAGGTGGTAAAGGCTTCTTCGACCAGAACACTTGACTGCTGTTCAATCCCCATGAAATCCGCTTTGCCAATCACCTGCCCTTGGGCTTGTCTGGCCTGAGCAAGGAGGTTAATCAGCTGGTTAGAATCAAATGTGAAGTTGGGCCACCCCTTTCTCTGCCATATATAATGACCCATTTGACCTCCTTTTATGGGTCAATTTATGACCCAATTACTCCTTCTTAATTGGGTCATAAATTGACCCAATTGTAAAGGGAATTGGGTCAGAACTAGCCTGTAAAGCCTTTGGAGTCTTCAGAGCATTTTAAAATAGTCCAAACATTCTTCATAGTTACCGGAAAAGACGGGATTGGCCCCCTTGCGCTCCATGGAATGGCCGTAAAGGGGATCATAGTAGTTTACCAGCAAAAACCCAATCCACTGTAGGTGGTCTTCCACATCGCCGGTGGAGAAGGCCCGGTCGATTTGCGTGAGGACTTCATCTGTCCTCACTCCCCCAAGCTTACGACGAATTCTCTCGGTGCAGGATTTCATGTGAACCCGTAAGACTTCGGACTCCTCTCCTGATACCAAAGGGGCGGAGATGTATTCCATAAAGATATTATGCGCCCTTTCTCGAACCGAGACCTCCAACAAGACGAATGGACAACGAGCCATATGCTCGTACATACCGTTGGGGAGACTGATTCGCCCAATTCGCCGACTCTCATCTTCGACGATCAGTTCCTTCCCCTGTGCCGCTGACAAAGACAAGGCCAAATGATTTTCAAAGTCCATTTGGCAAGGTTGAGATTCACGCGGCAAGAGACCAAAGGCACTTCCACGGTGTCGCGCCAAACCTTCCAAATCAAGTTTGTTATTTAGTTCTGCCAATAAGCGGGTTTTACCCGAACCCGTCATGCCACCCAAAACCAGCATCGGGGGTAGGTCCCCCAAGGCCCTTAGGGCCTGACGCCGGAGACCTTTAAATCCCCCCTCAACTCGAAGGGGGTGGGCACCCGCCTCTGCCATCCATTGACTGGCAATTTTGGAACGCAATCCTCCCCGCCAACAGAAAACCAACAACTCCTGGGCTTGCTCTTCACATTGGGCGGCCACTTGCAGCCAAGATTTGGCAAGACCACCCTTGATGGGCTCAACCAGTTGATGTCCCAACTCTATCGCTTTAGGCTGCCCTTTTTGCTTGTAGCACAGACCCACCTGATGTCGGTGCTCATCGTTGAGAATGGGAATATTCGCCACCAGGGGAAAGCTGCCCTTGGCGAATTCCCCCTGAGAGCGCACGTCGATGGCCGGGCAGGGTGACGCCTGTTGCAATCGCTGACTCAAGATTTTATACGCCTCGGCGGCTGAAAGACTGGAAGTCAAAATGGCCCCTTTCCAAACGACCTTGATTGGGCCTTTTATCCCTTCACCACTTATCAATCAACAGGGAGGCTTCTTATTTTTTCTCGGTTTTAAAATGGCGGGGGGCGCTCCAGGCAGAGACGTTCTTGCCGGCTTCGGAGCGCAGTCTCCAGAATATCTCACCATCAAAGTCATCGCTGCTGAGAACCAATTGGGTCTGCTCAATGACCTTCTCGTCTGAGATCTCGGCAAAATCCGCACTGGAGGAGAATTGAATCCGATAGCTCTGTGCCTTGTCCACCTCCGACCAGCCAAAGGCCACCGGATTTGAACCCGAACCAAAGCTAATGATCGTCAGGCCATTTTCAGGACGAACGACCTTGGGAGAGTTCAGCTTGAGCTGCTTGACCACTTTGACCAGGCCCACGCCCGAATAGCTACTGACCTTGCGGTCTCCAACTCCAAGAGCAGCCACTTTGATGTAAGTCGATCCCTCCTGGAATTTGTAATCTAATTTTGCTTCCTTAACCTTGAGCACCTCTCCCTCTTCCAGGCTCCCGTCAGAGCCCAACACGACTTCGTAGCCAAGGGCACGGGGAAGCGGGTCCCATCCCCACTGGTGTTGAACCTCATCGCCATCAGAGGGACTCAATGTGGTTTCTTTTTTGACCACCGGGGCCGGTAGATCAATCAGAAAATGCCCAATCTCGCTGAAATCAGAAACGCTTTCGCCACTGCGGGCTCGAACCCGCCAGAAAAATTCCCCAGCCAGGGCATCTCGCCAGAAAGCTAAGTCACTTTTGCTCCCCAAGTATATTTTTTTGCCAGCAAACTCTTTGTTTTCGGCAATTTCAATTTCGTAGACTTCGGCCCCTTCCACTTTACTCCATTTCATTTTCGGAGCATTGGTGGGGCTCAAATTTGCCATGGAAGCTGGCGAACGATCATCCGCTTCGGGGAAATCCAACTCCAGCCTTTCATCCTCGCCACTGACCAACTCGGGCTTTGCCAGGGCTACCGTTGTTTCCGGTTTTACTTCCGGTTCCTGGGGCTTCTCCATGTTTTGACCCGCCAACTCCTGCTCGGCTTTCAGATCATCCTCAAAGGTTTCCGGTGTCCCACCCTCTGGACCTGGATTCTCCGCCAAGGGTGCAATTTCGGGAGCACCCGGCTTACGGTCCACGCCAAAGATTGTCGGCTGACTCCACCGATCGCTAATCGGAGAGGCTCCTTCGACCTTGACCCGCCAATGAAAGAGTCCCGGGGTCAATTCCACTCCGGCCAGTTTGGAGTGAACGGTGGTTTTATCGAGAACCACATCAGCAAAACTCGCATCCCTTGCCACCTGAACCCGATAACCCTCAACTCCACGCTTTTCCTGCCAGCGAAGTTCAACTTTTGCGGCTCTTCCTCCTGTCTGCAAACTAAGTCCATCATAAGGATACTCATGCAAGGGCGCCGCTTTTCTTAGCAGGGTGAACTCGCCCACGGTACTGGCTGAATTCCATTGCCCCTGGTTTTGGCCTTGAATTCTCCAGTAGTAGACGCCTTCGTCTTTCAAATCCCGAGTCAAGTAGGCTGTCGAAGGGGTTTCATCCATGACCGCGGCCTGCTCAAAGGATTCACTCTTTGAAATCTGAATCCGCTGGTTTTCTCCTGGACTCAGCACCACATCCCACTCGAACTTGAGGGCCCCACCCTCGTCCAGCCAGATGCGACGACCACCAACCGGTGCGCGCAGGGCAATGGGAATGCTTTTGGCTCGCATATCTCTGCCAGTGGTTTCCAAAGACTGCTGTGGGGTCGCCGTGCTTCCTTGATCATTGAGACGAACATCGACCTTACCCTGAAGTGGGGACACCGACAGTTTGCCATTACGATCACGACGAAAATTCACCAGATTGTCGGATCCCTTGCCTTCGACAACGGCGACAGCTCCCCCCTGCATCAAATGTAGTGATTTACCCTGAGCTAACTGAGCCCGAAAGCGGCCCAACTGAAGATCAAACAACAAGTCATTTTGACTCTTGCGAAGAATGACAAGACTGTTTGGCGAAAGAGAGATTTCACCAAATTCATCGAGTCGAATCATGGCCTCTGAGTTTTCTCCGGTAAAAATGCTATCGTTTTCATAGACAGCCTCTTCAGCCTCAACCGGTATCCATGCCAGACTTGAACTCATCCGCCTTCGGACATCTTGAGCGGCTATGGCGACAACTCCCATTGACTGGCCTTCTTCACTGGTAAAACCGGCCAGCTTGCGCAACCAACCGTCTTGCCAGAGGAGCGCGGCCGAACTCACAATGGCCACCACCGACAGCAGAACAACCCACCGGTCAGAGTGATCTAGACGTAAGTCGGACAGTTTGCGCAATTCAGCCTCCTGTTACCTACATCGAATGAATGACTCGAAATATTGAGTACAGTTAGAAAATTCTTTCAGTCTTTTCCATCACCTTCCGAAAAACTGGTTGCATGAAGTGGTTCAAAAAACTTCCTCTTCGATTTAAGTTGCTGACGCTGATGGTTTCGGTCACCAGTGTGACCCTGCTTGTCTATTCTTACCTGGCACTCAATGGTTTTGAAGAAGACAAAGTCGCTTACGTATTCGATACCAGCAGGGCCCACGTCCAGGCAGTGGCCAACCAGGTTCGCTCAGACTTGGAATTTACATCGGCCAAAGTCCAGTTCTTCATGCGCGGATATCAAAGCACTAAAGCCCAGTTTCACCCCTATACTTTGGCCGTGCTGCCCACTGACCCTTTCATCGAGGCCCTTTGGGTTTATCACTTTGACGAAGCCTCGGGCTCCTACAGCCAAAAGGCCTCGGCAGGCGAGGCGGCAACAGCGACCAAATGGCAAACCCAATTGCAGAACAACCGCGATCAATTAATCAAGTCAGCTCTCGAGAGTGAGATTTCCTTAGCCTCCCTTCCCCAGTCGCCAGGCTACTGGGTCTTGGGGCTTCGCTACTCTCAGCCCCAGCCCCTTCACCCAGTCGTGGTTTTGAGTCTTATTCGCAAAGGAAGTTATCTGGACTTTTTCCACTCACCGCAAATCCAGGATACCTATTTAAGTGATCAACATAACAATACGGTGATCAACCCGGTGCAGCCCACTTATGTTGAGTTGACCAAACCCATGGTCGCGGAGGCACTTGCCTACTTGAAGAAAGAAAACAAGGCACCAACTACAGTCTTTGAGTGGAGTCCAAAAAGTGCCTCTTCGGACTCCCCTTGGTTAATGGCCTCAGCCAAGATTGGCATTGGCGGCTTGCAGGTGGTGTCCTTTGTTCCCAAAAAGGCTGCTCTAGCCACAGTCCGCCTGCTGATCTTTAAGTCTTCACTATTTTTAATTCTTCTTATTGGGCTCGCCAGCTTGTTGAGTGTCGTTGGTGCCCATCACCTCACTGATGCCCTGAAGAGACTCTTCGAAGCCACCCACCAAGTCGCCCAAGGGGATTTTGACTTGGAAATTGAAGTGGAGTCGGAAGACGAAGTGGGCGGTCTCACCCGTGGCTTCAATCATATGACTCAGGAAATTAAACGCCTTCTGGCTGAAACCGCTGAAAAGGCACGAATGGAAACTGAGCTGGCGACAGCAAAAACGGTTCAGGCGACTCTGTTCCCGGAGGCCCAATTTCACTCAGGACCCGTGGAGATAAAGGGTTACTATGAACCTGCCAGCGAGTGCGGCGGGGACTGGTGGTACTACAATAAAGTGGGTAGCAAAACTTTCTTGTGGATTGGCGATGCCACCGGACACGGTGTGCCGGCAGCCCTGGTGACGAGTGCCGCACGAAGTGCCTCTCGCATCCTCGAAGAAATGCCTGAACTATCACTGTCCAAAGTTCTCTCTCTTCTCAACAAGGCCATTAACGGAACCTCAAAAGGTCAGGTAAATATGACCTTTTTCCTTGCTTCTTTTGATGAACAAACTGGAAAGCTTGAATATTGCAACGCCAGCCACGACCCTCCACTGGTCATTCCCCATAAAGAGGACAAGATCTCTAAAGCCGACATCAAGCCACTTATCGGTGCCAAAGGCCCTCGCCTTGGAGAATCACCAGACTCCGAGTACAGCCAAGAAGAACTGCAACTAAATCCTGGGGATCGTCTGGTTCTCTACACCGACGGGGTGACCGAACTGATGAATGGTGACCATCAGATGTGGGGAGAGCGCAAGTTTATTCGCTCTCTTCTGGCCTCCTTCAATCAAGGGGGGTCCCTCGATGTGGCCATGGCCGATTTGTCCCGTGAAATCCTGGAACACCGGCAGGGGGCGCCACTTGCCGACGACGTCACTTACTTCATGTTTCAGTACCACTCAAAGGTGGCGTAACCCATCCTGCTAGAATCGCCTCAGATAAAGTGAACCGGCCTACAGGCCCAGTACCTTTCCCTTTGACAGTTCCCCGCCTTGTTCGCCAAAATAAAATGGTGCGTGTAAGTTCAACTAATATGAGGTTCAAGAATCTAAATTGCGATTGGTATCACGGATCCTTGGTGTTGATTCTTTCGATTATGATAACCCTCACCTATGCAGTCTCCTCCTCAGCTCAAGAGGCAGAAGTGGTTCTCGACCTACCTCCAACCACCAGTCAGAACCAAGTCCAAGAGGACCCACTTTCAACCGAGGAAACACAGGAATCTTCTGAAAGTGAGGGAGATGAAGGGAGTGGGCCACAGTCAAAACCCATCGAGGAGCAAGCCCCCCCCATCGGCGCCGAAGGAGAACCTGATGGTGCGGAACAGGAGGCAACTCCGACAGAACCCTCCATCGTAGAAACTCCCAAACAACAAAGTGGAGTCGAGTTTTTCCAGCCGGAATTGGGGGACACAAAAAGGAAGGACCGCAGCCGGATCATGATCACCGGCCAGGCCCCGCCCCAATCCCAGATCTTACTGGCCGATGATCAAATACTCTTTTTTACCGCCAACAATCAAATGGGGGACCTTCCCTTAGCGGAAGTCCTGGTGGGCTCAAGGCGGGTGACAGCGGGAGATAATGGTCTTTTTGAGTTAATTCTGGATCTGCCGCGAGAAAAAATACAAATTAACCTGAAGGTGAAAACTCCAGACGGAGTCATTGCCACCTATCAGCTAAACTTGGAGGTTGGCCAAAAGGACGTGCTCATTAAAGGCCCAAAGGCCTTGAAACAGAGTCCACTGTACACAAAAAAGTACGGCATGTGGTTTGGTACGGGCTTTAACTTCCTTCAATACAAGCAGGCCAGTGGGGACATCAGTGCGGACCTGCAGTTTCAGACATTCAAAGGGCCATCCTTTTTTGGCAAGGGCTGGTGGAAGGTCAATGATCGGCTGGACGCGAGCTTCACCGCCAAGATGTCTCCTGGGGAAGTGACTTCTTCAAGCGATATCCAAATTTCTGAAGGCAATTACAACTGGTTGATTTTTGCCCTAGAGGGGACCTACTATCCGAAAAAGTGGCGACAAAGATTTCTTGAGGATTACCCCGTCAAGTGGGGCGTTCGCTTTGGCATTCAGCACCATATCGTCCCGTTTATTTCGCGAACAGGCGCTTCCGTCACTGAGGCCGAGATTGCCACTAACACTCTCTCCATGTTCACCATTGGCGTGCAATCCAATCTGCAGTTGACGCCTAAGTGGATCTTTGAATGGTTTTTGCGCTACCAGTCTCCTTTGGCATCCGGCAGCACCTTTGATATTCGCCCCGATTTTGCCTTTGACGGCTCATTGGGGCTCATTCATGTCATGAGAGGCTCATGGCGCATTGGTGGATTTTGGTATGGCCAGTGGCACGACTATTCTTTTACACACCGGGATCGCTATCTCGTGAACCAGAGCTCGCCCGACCCCATGATTGACGGACGGCAAAGCCTGTTCTTTTCCAATGTGGAAATCCGCCTCGGCTACGAGTTCAATTGATTGAGTCCGACATAGGCTCCACCGAGAAGGCCCGTCTCGGCGCCCAGCTGACTGAGTGAAATCTCGGGAAAAAGATCCACTCCCTGTCGCCGACGACTGAGCAGTTTCTCCAGTTGCGTTCTCGCACGATCCAAAAATAAGGAATGGGATTCACTAAATCCCCCGGAAATCAAAATCCGCTCCGGCGAGAACAACACCACCAAGCTGGAGACCATGGCTGCGAAATAATCTGCGTATTCGTCAAATGCCTTGAGGGCTTTTTCATCCCCAAACTGAGCCCGTCTCACCAACTCTTCACCGGTCAGGCCACTCTCACCCCACAGTTGTGCGCATCGACGAGAGAAATTGCGTCCAGACAGGTAGGCTTCGGCACAACCGTAATTACCGCACCCACAAGGTGCAGTTTGGTCACCCTGATGCAAAAATACATGACCCACTTCCGGATGAAGCCCCCGCCCCGAACGCAGCAACTCCCCATTGGCAATCACACCAACACCCAACCCTGTTCCCAATGTCATCATCACTGCATTATCACAACCTCGGGCACCGCCCAACCAGTGCTCGGCAAGGACAGCGGCTGCTGCATCGTTTTCCAGTCCCACCGGGATGCCCATCTCTTGGCTTATGGGTTTTGTCAGCGGAACCACCCCCCAAGTCTCTCCGGGACCGTGTAAATTCGTCGGGTCCAACAAACAGCCCTGATGAGGATCCAATGGCCCCGCAGAGGCGATGCCGACGGCACTGATCGAGGAGGTTTTGGTCATCAACTGGCGACAAACCCGGATGACTTGTTGAACAAGTCCGCTGGGCCCCGCGTTCACCTCTACCGGTTCTCGACAACTCTCCAATACTTTGCCCTGTTCATCGATCACCCCGGCCAGGAGTTTGGTTCCTCCTAAATCCACGCCAATGACTCTTTTTTCCATGATGTCTTTCCGCATACTTCAACCACCCATTGCCAGACTGTCCTTGAGTTGGGATGATAGGTCCTGACCCAGGGCTCACGCAAGAAGGGAGATCCGATGAATCAGATTCAATTGCCTGACGGCCAGCTGGATTGCGGTAACTACATTGGCGGTGAGTGGCGCGTTGGATCAGGAGCGGCTCGCCAGGTCGTAAGCCCCTACACGGGACAGGTTGTAAGTGAGTTCAAGGAAAGCCCGGCCGATGACGTTAACCGTGCCGTGGAAGGGGCCCAAGCAGGATTTCAACAATGGAGTGCCTTTCCTCTTAAGGAACGCTGTCAGGTCTTGTTTACTTGGCGACAGATTCTTCTCCGCGACCTCAACTCCATTAGCCAAGTCGTGGCCCTAGAGAGCGGCAAAACCGTGGAAGAAGCCAAGGCCGGACTGCTCAAGGGAATAGAAGTCCTTGAATTCGCAACCGCCACACAGAACTTTGATTTGGGCGGACACATGGAGGTTTCTCGTGGAGTGACCTGTAACTACCAAAGGATTCCATTGGGTGTTGTTACCGGAATCACTCCATTTAACTTCCCGGCCATGGTGCCCATGTGGATGATCCCCATCGCCTTGGTGGGCGGAAATGCATTTTTGTGGAAACCCTCGGACAAAACCCCACTCACTTCAACGCTTATTGCCAACACACTCGCAGAGGCTGGACTTCCCCCTGGAGCCCTGACCGTGATCCAAGGTGGCCAAGCAACTGTGCAAGCCATCATTGACCACAAACTGGTCCAAGCCGTGGGATTCGTCGGCTCAACTCCAGTGGCGCAAAGCATTTACCAAAGGGCTGCAAATAAAGGCAAACGGGTCTTAGCTCTTGGCGGAGCCAAGAATCATATCATCCTACTTCCCGACGCCGATCCTGATGTCACCTATTCAGGTATTGCCGATAGCTTCACCGGGTGTGCCGGGCAGCGATGTATGGCAGCGAGCGTATTAGTGGCCGTTGGCGATTGCGAAGCATTGATCAAAGGAATTGTCGAGTCGGCAAAGGCAAAAAAGCTGGGGCTCAACATGGGTGCCATCATCAACTCTGCCTCGCGGGAACGATTGGTCGCTGCCATCACTCAGGCGGAGCAAGAAGGGGCACGCATTCTTCTCGATGGTCGGGATGCCACACCACCCATTGATTTTGCTGGCGGCTTTTGGCTTGGACCAACTGTCATCGACCTCGTTCGTCCTGGTTCCACTGCCGCCTGTGACGAGCTTTTTGGTCCCATCCTCAGTGTCATTCGGGTTGAAAACCTTAGTGAGGCCCTCGCCTTAGAAAATAGTAACCCCTATGGCAATGCTGCCAGTGTTTTCACTCGCGATGGTGCCATGGCACAAAGAGTCTGTCAGCAGGCCCGAGCTGGAATGATCGGTGTGAATATTGGCGTGCCCGTGCCACGGGAGCCTTTCTCATTCGGTGGAATTCAGGCTAGCAAATTTGGCCAGGGAGATATCACCGGCCCCAGTGGATTGGATTTCTGGACGGAACGAAAAAAGATCACTGTCAAATGGGGAGCCCAGTCTGATCATAACTGGATGAGCTAATCTAGCCTAGAATAGTCGCTTTCAGGCTAGATCTTACTGCGGAGCTTGTCAGCAAGCTCCAAAGTTCTTTGTCGAGTTTGCCGAATATTGCCACTCGGTTGGTACACCACAATTCGGCGGATTTCATCGCAGAGCAATTGAACATCGGGAGAAGATGCGCCCAAGCCCTCCTCCAACCTCATGAGATAGAGACCGACCTTGCGCTTGAAGTCTCCATAATCGACCTCATTGAGGCCACTCGTATTATTGAGAAACTGCTCCACCAATTCCCGCTTATTCACAACCACCTCAAATCAACAAAAGGACTATCCCCGACCAATATCCCCAATAGAATTACGTGATTCCCCCTGCTATGGCAATTGGATCCCTTACCAAAGGCCAATTTCAGGCGGGCCAATGCAATTTGCGTGGTTTTAGACCTCGACTCTTAAGAAAACCGCTAGATGTTAAACGCTCCGCCTCTATAATATAGAACAAGGCAAATCAATATGGCCAACATCATCATTATCGAAGACGACACCAAAGTGGCCAATCAAATCCGCTCCTACTTTAAGGAATTGGATGAGAACCACCGTCTCCGCTTCTTTGCAACCAGTGAAGACTTCCAGAACGTGTACCTAAAAGGAGATGACAGAGAGACTGGTTACCACCCTCTCTTCCGGTCTTACAATGCCGTGCAAATGGACTGGCTCATCAAACAGAGCCTTCAGCCGAAGTCACCCTTTTCCGAGCCCGCTGCAAAGGTTCAGCTCAATTCCTCGGCAAAGCCCACAGCCTTTGACAATGAAACCACCCAGGCCGGCCATGCCTTTTCGCTGACCATGGATCAACTGAAAGAGTTAACTTCGATCAAGGATTTGCTCCCGGAGCCTTTTCACGCGGTTTGGGAATCCTTTCAGATGAATCTAAAGCCTGCCAAGGTCATTAGCACGGCCCTACCTTTCACCAACCCCAATGGCGACGTGTGGCTCCTCAAAATTTCAGGGCAACGAAACACCAAGGGTGGCATCGACATTGTCCTCCGCCACCAGCCTGACGTGTTTGAGCCGATCATGGAAACTGAGCGAAAAATTGCTGCAGCCAAGATAGCTCAGGAAGTCAAATCCGAAGACGAACCGGACGAACTGCAGCTCCTTAGCACCATCGACTTGTTGATTTTTAAGATTGGTAATGTCCAAGGTTCTCCAATGGAGTGGTTGACTAAAACAGCGGCCGCCATGAAAAAGCTGGGCTATCACCCTCCGGATTTTCGTACTCGCTTTGTGGCCACAATCTACGAAGATCAGAATGTCAACAAACTGGATCTGATTCATTCCCAACTGGATGATCTGATTTATCTACCTATGGATCGCCTGATCTTTCTGCAAAAAATGGAAATCATACTCGGATTGCCGGCTATGACCCGCCCCTCGTTTTTGTTTATGCAGGAACAAAAGACACCCATTGAGATTTCCAAGATCACCAATATCGAAAGAATCTCTGAAGTCGGGATGGCCATTCGTAATCCGGTTCCTCTCAACCCGGGAGTCATATCGCGCTTCAAATTCCGCGTCCCGACCTCCCCCGATACCATAATCACTCTGGCCCGCTCTCACTACAGCACCAACCACCCCGATCTACCCGATCAACAATTGGTTCACTTTCACTTTTTTGGCATGGATCGCGAGGACAAGAAACGCATTTTTGGCTTCGCTAAAAAGGCCGAAGGCCATCGCGGATTAAAGGATGAGGACGACGGCAATTTTGAGTTTAGCGCCGACAACCTCTTTTTGACGGCCAGGGAGAAAGAGATCAAACACGTCATTGTGTTGGACGCCGACCCGGATTCAGCGGATTCAACAGCTGGTCTCTTACGCGAAGGAATTAACCAAATCAACGTGGTCACTGAGAACTCCTACTATCTGTTTCTGCGCAATTACCTGGGCCAGGTGGACGATCCTCCGGAGGGGAGTGAAAACGAAGGGGCTGGCTCAACTGATGCCAAGTCGGACGACCCCAGCGAAATCCGTCTGGCCACTCCTCACGATTTGCTGGGCGATTCGGTCTCGTGGGTGATTTCCGCCTCCAGCCAAAATCTTGTGGAACCCGTCACGGAGTTTGAAGAGGGGGATCTGATTCTGGGTCATGCCGCTGGCGAGCTTCTCGATCAAAACCTCAACTGGCGCAGGCTTTTTAAGGGCCTTGACAACGAAAACCTGTTGGATGAAACCCTAAAGCTGGTTCTATCCACCGAAAAAACCTACAAACGCAAGTTTGCCCTCACGGACTCAACCGATAGGCAGAAATGGGTACAAGTCGGCTTTGGTCTCCATGATCAAGATGAGCAAATTCTGATTGAGTTATCCACTCTCGAAGACGTGGCCTGGATGAAGGGGCAGGACACCAAACTGGAGAGACTTGACCTCTTGGTGGTCAGTGAAGATCTCGTCCCGGAAAATGTGGACTCCTGGCTTGAGGGTTTAAGGGGCCTGGCTGAAAAAAATGACCTGATTGGCGCTGGCGAGGAGCTTAAAGTTGTCGTCATGGCCGATAATGTTACCAAAAAGAGACTGCAGACTTATCGCCACTCCAAGATCTCTGGCCTCCACCTAAAACCGCACAATGTACGAGCCCTCCTTTTTGAGTGCTCCAACCATCTTCAGGCCCCCTTTACCAAACACAACTTCGAAAACCAACAGTGGTTGACCCCCAAGATTCATGCCCACATGACCAAAGAAGTCACTCTTGAGGGGCTCTCTGAGTTTGGCTCCACTCTCCAATCCCCGGCAGAGATTCAGCCCGGCACCGTGCTGTTTCTTCATGAGGACATTTTTGACAATGCGCCCAATCAGTGCCTGGCCGCCCGATTTTATCACAGCGAAGAAGTCCAGGGGCAAAAAGGAATTTTCACCTGTGCCTTTATCTACTATGGTATCACCGATGCTTTTTTGAAGTTTTGCCGCTCGTGGATTAAAAATAACTACGCGGCAAAAAAATCCAAAGAATCCTAAGGTGGTCCTATGACTCAATCCGGTTCCAGTTTGCAGATGACTTATGCCCCCAACAGCATTTGTTTCGGTTGCGGCCCGGCGAACGCAAAGGGACTAAAAATACAAAGCTTCCCCAATGGGCAGGAAGTTGTTGCCGAGTGGACTCCGGAATCCCACCATGAAGCCTTTCCTGGAATGCTTAATGGAGGCATTATCGGCTCCCTTCTAGATTGCCACAGCAATTGGACGGCAGCCTGGCATTTAATGAACAAGAACAACATGGAAGCTCCACCCTGCACTGTAACGGCGGACTATAGTATTCAACTTCTTCGCCCCACCCCCAGTGATCAATCGGTGCGCCTAGTTGCACGGATAGTGGAATCAAGTGATCGCAAAGCTGTTGTTGAAGCCGAGCTTTTTTCCGGTGAAGACCTCTGCGCCAAATGCCAGGGAACCTTTGTTGCCGTTAGGCCTGGCCATCCGGCCTATCATCGCTGGTCCTGATTGAGAATTTCATCACAAAGGTGGTGTGCTTTTGATCAGCGTCCAAGAAAAGCTGACCGCCAAAACCCTTCATAATGGCATCAGAAATACTAAGCCCCAAACCTGTTCCTTGCCCAATCTCTTTGGTGGTAAAGAAGGGATGCATGATTTTGTCCCGCAGTGAGGGATGAACCCCTCCCCCACTATCTGAAACCCGAACTTCCAGCCCACTCGCAAGAGCTTCCGCCCGGATCTTGATCCACCTGGGGCCTTGAGGATTTGCCTTTGCTTGGTGTTTCAGCTCATCGATGGAATTGCCCAAGAGGTTCAGCAATACCTGAGACATTTGCACCTCTCGAGCCTGGACGAAGAGATTTTGCGGAACCTCGACCAAGAGTTCGATATCATGGGCACGCAACTTCTCCCGGCACACGTCTAGGGTCGTACTCACCACATCCCAAATGTTACAAGAAGTCACGTCATCTCGAGATCCATCCCGAGAGATCTCCTGAAGTCCTTTGACAATGGTAAAAACCCTTTGCACCGTGCGATCAATCGTTACGAAGGTTTCGTCGAGGATCTCCGAGGTCAGTTCCCCCCTGGATTTAAGAACCTTACCACGATCTGAGAGACCTTGAAGAATGGTCAGTGGGTTATTGATTTCATGAGCAATACCCCCGGCCATTTCACCCAGGATGTTTAACTTTTGCGCTTGGAATAGCTTTTGCCTCTCCTCCATCAGCTCCCTTTGGCCCTGATCAATTTTCTTTTTTGATCGGCGCAAAATACGAATATGCACCACACCTAGAAATCCAGCACAGACGATGGCCGATAGGATGTGCACCGACTTTGCAATTGGCGCCAACACAGCTGGATCAGGTTCCGGTAGCCCCCCACCCCATGTCTGCAAAAAGGCAAGAAGACCCACACCCAGAAAAATAATGACCGTTACGGTGATTGTGCCAATAACGTTGGCCAACATGGCTGTCGCCAAAGGAGCGAGTCCCAACCATACAATTACGGCCGCATTGATACCGCCGCTGTAATAACAGGTAACTAACATGGCTCCAATGGCCGTGGCGACGAACAAGGTAGCAGCCAAACTTACCAGGGAATACCGCCAAACCAACACCACTGAAGTGGCGGCCCCAATTCCCAGAGCGTAGTTGGCCATGGAAATCGGTGAAGTCCAGCCAAATTGCTGACCCTCAAGATAAATAGGAATCAAGTTGGTCAAGAGCCCGGCAAGGCACAAAAACAAAGTAAACTGGGCACGAATGTAGAGATCGTAATTGCGGTCAGGAGTCAGCTCATCAGGGATAAAGACATCCAGCCACCGAGAAATAATTGAACTGTCTTTTGACGCCATTATGTCGATTCCAAAATAAAAAGGACCACTGTAAACAGCGGTCCTTTTGTTTCTATCTCATAGTGCCGGTCAATTACAAGCGGTCACATCCCAAAGGATAGCAAACCCGATTGTAGCGATAGCACTCGTCCATGGCTCTGTCCTGAGTGGTGCTCGGGAAGAATCCATACTCGTGATAAGTATCCCCCCAGTCACTTTCGGCCCAGCAGATGTAATCGTAAATGGGCTGAGGACGACGTGGCGGAGGATAAGGACGACGAGGCGGGCGAGGAGGCGGATTGGGCCGGCGCGGTGGACCTGGATAGCGCGGTGGACGCGGACGGCCGGGAACAATGTAGGTCGCTTCGAACTCTCCACCCTCTGATCCCATCTTCGCTATAAATTCATCAAAGGCGCGCAGGTCTTCTAAAGACAGACCCTCTTCAGCCATTTCTGCCTCCAAGTCCGCAGCTGGAGTGAGAATCACTTCCCCCTGGGCCATCAGGCCAGTGGTCAACAGACCAACTAATATGAGCTTAAATCCCTTCACAGAACCCCCCTATGAAACTGTTTTAGGTCGCAGAATCGACATTTTTTGCGTCTGAACTCTTATAGCTCCGACTAAAAGCGATTCATAAATCTAGAAAGGGAATTGATGATTTTACCCCCCGCACCAACAACCAATTTGAGTTGGCGTAACGACGCAAGAGGACTATCTGAAAAAAATACTGAAAGAGGGCATCATCCATAATCACGCCTTATGGGTTTTAGAATTGTCCAAGCTTGCTGCCTGGGTCACTAGGCAGCAAGCTTGTGCCCACAGGAGGGGCAGAAGTTGTGAGCGTCCGTAATTTCCCCCTGACAGGCGGGGCATTTGGCCTTGTCATCAACCGCCTCTTCCTCAGCCTTCTCGTTGAGGTCAACAAAGCCTTTTTCATTCCACTTGTCGATTTCGGCGATGATTTGCCAAAAGCGAAGCATGTCCTGAAACTCCACCTTGTCAAAGCTGAGAAACACTTCTCCTTTGTCCGTCGACTGGCGTTTGACGAAAAGACCCTTTTTTTCCAAAGCATCCAAGTGGAGACTCTTTAGATCGAACCTAAACTGCTCCTTCACATCCTTTAGGAGTTTGTCATACTCCATGCGAACGGCGCCGCGGAAATCAGTTTCCAGATCCTTGCCTAACTCAACAAGAGCGCGGGCCACCTTGAGAGCCAGGGGATCAACGTAAATGATCTCGCTCTTGCCCGGTTTGTAGAGGTTGTACTGATAAAACTCCGCAAAATCCTCCAGGAGCTGGACATCAAACAAGGTCACCGATACCAGCTCATCGATCTCATCCTCGTTCTTTTCAAAGCGCATTTCCGCCTTACCCAGTTTTTTCAGCAACTCCACCACGTGCTGAACCCGAGATAAGGATTCACGGAACATACGAGTGGTGTAGATCTTTACTGTCGTCCAATCTAACTGCAGATGCCCATCTTGGCCCTCTACAGGGTGACCTGAGTTTTTGGCCACCAGAGCCAAAACACAAAATAGAGTGGGGATGGAGAATTGGGGGCAGGGGCTATTGTCTTTGTCCATTTTGAGTGAACGAATCGCCTGGCAGTTCTGCTTGGTGCCTTCGACCAAACTCTTCACCACCAGTTTGACCCCCGGCTGGGAAGAGTCCACCTGGGCCTTCATCACCTCAATGGGCACTTCCAAAATCTTGCAGGGCCCTGCGGCCTCGGCCGACAACAAGTGCTTGGCGTTGTTAGTAAAAAGAGCCGCTTCACCCATGACATGGGAGGTCTTGCCCTCCATTATTTCAATTTTGCGGCCTGAGCGTTCGAGAAAAAGGGAGACCTTCCCCGACTGAACGACGTAGACGTGAGTGATTTTCTCACCCTCTTTGAACAGCAAATCACCACGCTTGAGATCTTTGACCTGATCCACCCTTACTCCCTCGTCTCGGCAACGAAAACCTATCGGAATTTAGGGCCCAAACCTCAACGACTTCTCATTCCGGAACGACAGGTTGCGCACCGCAATATCACGCGCTCCCTAAAAGGGTGTGGACTCTCCAGAACCATGCTATAAAAAGGGGTTTAGAGCGAGAACTAGATCATGATGACTCTGCCCGTTTACATTTTCATTGGCTCATTCCTAACCGCCTTGCCCCTAACCTGGCTGGGGTTGCGTTGGGTCCGCAACTACCGCATTCGCGAAGCTAAAACCCAGGCCAAGGTCCTGGTGGAAAAAGCTCAGGATGGGGCCAAAGAGCACCGCGCCGATGCCAACAAACGTATGGACGAATTCCGCCACCAAGCTGAACGGCGCTTTGAAAAAGACACCCGAAAGATCAACCAAAAGATTAACGTCCTCGATTCTAAACTTAGGGAAAAAGAAGGCCGCCTGCAAAAAAAACTCAACCAACGCGAAGACATCTTCAAAAGAAAGCTCTCAGTTGTTGATTCCCAGGATGCCCTCGCCCAGAGGAAACAACAAAAATTGGATCAGCTTCTTGAGGAAAAGCGCAAGATCGAATCCGAGTTTCGCCATAAACTGTCCCAGCTCTCCTCTGAAGATGAAGAGAGCATCCGCGGAAAGTTAGCCGAAAACCTCATCCAAGAGGAGCGCCGCCGGTCCTCAAAAAGGGCTGAGCTGATTCTGGAAGAGGCCCATGCAGATGCGGAAAGAGAGGCCCGCTACTATTTGAGCCGGGCTCTCAACCGCTTTGCCCGCCCCTATTGTGCAGAAAGAGGTATCGGCATCGTTTATTTTCCCAATGCCGAAGCTCGAAAAAAGGTCGTGGGCGATGACCGACAAAATTTGATAGCTGTGGAACGCATTTGTGGCGTCGACATTTCCATAAATGAGGAGCTCAATTCGGCCTCTTGCCTGGGATTTGATCCAGTTCGTCGGGAGTTGGCACGTGCCAGCCTGGAAAAGCTCATTCACGAAAGAGTGGTTAACGAAAAGCGAATTGAAGACATTGTCACCAAGACTAAAAAGGATTTGTTCAAAAGGATCCGCCAAGACGGAAACAAGTTGGCCAACGAGCTGGGCATGAAGGATCTGCACCCAGAAATTCGCAACATGATGGGAGCCCTTCGCTACCGCTATTCCTTTTCTCAAAACCAACACTACCACTGTGCTGAGGTGGGCTGGCTGTGCGGTTTGTTGAGTTCTGAATTGGGGGTAGAACAAAAGAAAGGGCGGCGGGCTGGTCTCCTCCACGACATTGGTAAAGCCATGGATCACAGCATGGAAGGTGGCCACGCCGTCATTGGTGCCGACTTTATTCAAACCAATGGGGAGTCCGAGGAGATCGTCCACGCGGTCAGAGCTCACCACTTTGATGAGCAACCGAATTCAGACCTCGCCTATTTGGTGATCGCCGCCGATGCCATGAGTGGGGCTCGTCCGGGAGCCCGTCGTTCGACGATCGACTCCTACAACCAAAAGATGGCTGACCTGCAAAACATTGGCAATAGCTTTGAGGGTGTGGTGAGCACCTATATTCTCAGTGCCGGACGTGAAGTGCGCGTTGTTGTGGACAGCGGTCGTGTGGACGATGTGGCCGCTCTCGATCTTAGCCGCAAGATTGCCCAAAAGATTGAAGAGGAATGTTCTTACCCTGGCCAGATTCGCGTGACGGTGGTCCGGGAGTCCCAGGCGGTTGAATACGCCCGCTAAAAAAAGGCTATTTAAGAATCTCCTTTAGAGCCTCAAAGGTCTTCAACACCACCGATTCCTGTGGTTGCAGTTTCTCCTGCTGAACAAAAAGCTCCCTGACAATATCCTCGTAATTGACCGACCCCATACCAGAATCTTCCAGGAGCCAACTCACATAACGACTGGCCCGATCCACAAGCTTGCCATTGGTGGGAACCACCCAGGTCATAAAATTCATTTGGTATCGGTTGAGTCGTCCCATGATCAAGGTGGAATGGATGTTCAACAGCTGTTTGAGAAGAAGGTGGTCAAAAAGCTCGTGGTCCAAATCAGACGGAAACCTTGCCTCTAATCCCTTAAAACTCCAGACGATCTCCTGTCCTGACTTGAGAATTGTGAAATCTTCATGGGCCCCCGGGATCGCCTGACGACGATAGTCTGCTCCCCCCTGACCAAAATCAAACCCCTCCATGTAGTCCTCGTTGGTCTGAGGATATTCAGGTCCCCAGTTGAGAGGTCGGGCAGGCCGCGCCAGCAACCGGTGCCAGGACTCCCGACTCGATCCCGCTGAATCAATAATGACATAGCTCAATGAGTGTCTGGACCGGGGAAACTTTTGATTATCGAAGGGTGAAAGACTAAACGTTGGCGCTCTTTCTGTCGTGTCGGTAAAGACCGCAATAGCGAGCTCTTCGGCATGATAAAGCAGATGTCCCCCGTCCTGATAAACTTTGGACTCAGCTTCAATAAACTGCGGCTGTGCCTGCAAATCGATAGTGGCATAGTGATCGCGATAATCCACAAAGGCCGACTTCATTCGTTCCGACTGTGGAAAAAACAAAGCCAGCCCTACAGCCAACATGAGCACGGTTGAAGCCTGCATCCGGGTACTCCCGGCCAAGGCCATGGGACCAACATACAGGTTCACCTTACGGATTCGGTGATTCTCTAGAACCAGACGGGACCTTTCCACTTTATTACGTAGGATTTCGTCAGGATTGCAGTAGAGAAAAAAAGGAGCAGGCCCCTGTTCCTGGGCGGCGGCTTCTGTCGCTCCAATAACAAATGGAGTTTCACCCCCTTCGGTACAACTAACAAGCAAGTCACCAGGTCGAAAGCCAGCCTCACGCAGCTGCCGAGCGCCATAGGCCGGGTAATCCTCAAAGCCCTCCAAGGCATGGACCAAAGCCGTGTCTCCCCCGGCCATAAAGGAGTGAACCTTGTCCTCCAGGTCGGTTCCCATATGATGGCGTCGCCATATGTATTCAAGACTTAGGGACAAACGCCCGGTGGCTCCACAGCCACACAAAAAAATGCGCCCGTCCCGGCCCAAGACCTTGGCAACTTCACTGCCCAGGACAGCAATTTGCGGGAGTTTCGCTGCCATCATTTCCAAGGCGTCCAGGTCCACTTCGCGCAAAAGCTCCACCGCCTTGTGCAAATTATTTTGCGCCAGATAGGAAAGATCCCGCGTTTTGGGGTGACTGGACTCAGTCGCCAATTCACCCAAGCTAAACTGCGAGGCCACTTTGAGAAATTGTTCAGCCTTTTCACTCGGCGACAGGGATACATGAAACTTCATGGGAAAACCTCGAATACCTGTTAGGAGGAGTTTAACAAGCCTGGGACCAAAATCCAGCGGAATTAACAGACACAAACCCAACTTCGGTCAAATTGACACTCATAATAGGGGAATCGATACTAGATTGATGGATATCCGACTTGATATTGAAAACGGATGGGTCGTCATTCATCTCAGCGGACGGATTGACTCCTTTAACTACGACGACGTCACCTCGAAAATCCAGACACTTTTTCGCATGGGCAAACGATTTATCGCCTTGGACCTGACAGACGTCACCTATTTGGGCCTACCCAGTTTGCGTTTTCTGTTTCAGATGGCCGGGAGATTACAAAAGGCCTCCGGTCAAATGATGCTTATCTCTCCCTCAGAAAAGCTCATGAAGTCCATAGAGGCTATCAATCATCCCAAGCGCTGGGAGATCATCACCCACCGCCAGTTGCTCATCCAACCCCATGCGCCGCAGGAAAACCATCAATGAAATCCGCCGCTGCCCTTTTGATCGCAACCACCTTCCTTTCCTCTTCCAGTTGGGCAACCCCAGCCCCGATCGAGAATCTTTTCAAACAACTGGATGGAGAAAACGATCAGATTCAAGCGGCCAGATTAGATCGAGAATTCAAAGAGCAAAACCTCATTGGCTCCAAGTCCCGACTCTATCCAAGTCTAAACCTATCACTTGTTGCCAACGAAGGTGATGACAACGCCCTGGCTGCCGCCTCGCCGAGTAGTTTGGACTCTGGGGCCTCCAGCCCCGGTGGTGGCCTGGGAACTTCGCCCTCGGGAAGTATTTCCGATTCCGATATCTCCACCAATGGTTGGGCAAGCCAGTTATCGTTAGGCTATTTTGTCTTTACTGGCTTTGCCGTCAGTGAAGACGTCCATCGAGCCGAGAACTCAGTCGCCAGTGCTAAACTCAATGAATCAAAAGTGGCCATGGAAAAGAAGGCCCAACTTCTCCAGCTGCTTATGGAGTATCACAACCTCAAGCAGGTGGCCGAACCATTGAACCAAGCAGTCAGCCTAATGGAAAAAGTTAAAAGCTTTTCTAAAAAACGCTCCAACCTTCTATACACCACGGATGATCGCCTCAATCTCAATGAAAAAGAAGCCCTTTTAGAGTATCAGAAAATCCGTCTTGATGAAGGGCAGAGCCTCGTTGCAGCCGGCCTCAGGTCCCTTCTTCCTAACCTCGATGAACAGACGCTCGCCGGTATCCCTCGGTTTGAAATCACCTATCCTTTACCCACCAACCAACAGATGCCCGAACTCTACGATCAGGGGTCCATTGACCATCAGATCAACAAACTCAGTGAATTCTCCTCAAGCGGGTATCTCAAGGTCGCCCGCTGGAACCGTCCCTGGGTGCCCACCATCTACACCTCTGCCAGTTACAGTTACACTGGAGACTACAAGGGTGAGACCGCCGATGGAGGATGGTCGGCCTCAATCACCATGAACTTCCCTTTGTTTGATGGCTTTTACAGCAGTGCCCGCTTGCAGCAGGCCAAGATCGGGTCGCGAGCAGCTGAACTACGCACTAAAGCTGAAAAGGACAAACGCCTCCTTTACATTCGCCATCAACGCATGAAAGCCCTGGTCTCCGGTGCTGAATATCGACACCTGGCCTTGCAAGCCGCCAAACAACAAAGGCGTTACCAGGATGTGCAAAAAAAGATCCGCCAGGGAATTGCCTCGCGACTCGAGTTGTCGGCAGCGAGTTTGGAACTGGCAAAGGCTCGTCTGGAGGCCTCTGACAAAATGAAGGAGCATCAGCAAGCCCTATTAAATGTTGCCGTGGAACTTAATCAATGGGATCGGGTGGTTATTAATGAAATCTCAAATCCGTAAATGTGTCTTTCTCATATTGTGCCTCACTCTTTCATCTAAAGCTTTGGCGGAAGGCGAAGGGTCGGAAAAGCAAGATTTTGTTGAAAAGATCCCTGCATTTGGCGTCATTAAGCCGGGAGAGATCACCACCCTGCTGGCCATCAACCACGGCATGGTGGCGAAGATTCCTTTTCAAGTGGGAGACCGGGTGAAACTTGGGTCTGTCCTTCTTTCAGCTATCGAGAGGGAGACCACCCGAGGCTACCGCACTACAATCGCCGGCCAGGTGGCAAAACTCCATGTCACTCCCGGCGCTGCCCTCACCCCGGGAATGCCCTTGGTGACGGTCATTAATCCGGACAAAAAACAAATTGAGGTTTCTCTCTCTCCAAAAGAAAGTCAGCGCTTGAAGGTGGGGGCTCCCATCTTTTTTCGTGGCAAAGGGGAACCATTGGGGCATCTTTCCAAGATCAGTCCCTTAGTAGATCCGGACACCGGCGCTGTCCTAAGCTATGTTCAGCCGGAAAAGCCGGTGCCCCAGTTGATCGGTGACGTGATTCCAATCGATATTGAAGTTCGTCACCTCAAGGATTGTTTTGTCACTGCCATTTCAGAAGTTGATCAGCACATAGAGAAATTTCGTGTCGAGGCCACCAGCGGAAATTCCGCCTGTTTGATTCCCAAGACCTCTTCGCGCTAGTCAGGGCCCAACACCCAGACAAGGACAAAAGAGTTGGTTCAGTACTTTATTAAAAAAAGTATTGTTACGATTTGTTTGAATCTGTCGATTCTTCTTATCGGCTATTTTTCACTCGATCACATTGCCAACGAGTTCATCCCCGCCATCGAAGTTCCGGCCGTGGGAGTGGTCTTCCCAACCACTTTCGTCCCCCACCGCAGAATTACCGAAGAGCTTATAGGTCCGATTGAAAAACGGCTTTTAGCCACTGGAGATGTTGAAAAAATTGAGACCACTCTGGATCGGGACCGGACTATTCTCTTTATTTTCTACAAGTGGTCCATTCGCCCCGAGGACTGCTTGCAGCGAGCTAGACAAGTTGTCAGTGGTGTTTCTCGGCCGGCCGGCATTCTGGAACCGATTTTTGTTCTCCACCGCCCCACGATGTCGCCGATTTTTCGCATTGCCTTTACGGGGAAAAATGTCAACGCACTCACTCAAGACCTCACCCAGTTCTCGCGAACAGCAGAACGGATTCCCGGCGTTGCTGGAGTCAATCTCGTGGGTTCGGCCCCCATGAAGGCAGTGGTGGAAATGGACGCTCTCAGCGGCGCTCAGAACCAAGTGGCCGCCAGCGATGTGATCTCCTCAGCTATTCAACAGTGGTCTTTCCGCTATCTGTTCCGCAACGACAAAGGTGAAAAGGAGATTTTTCGACTTCACCTTAAGGACGTGAACGACCTCAAAAGTCTCCCCGTCCAATCCAAATCAGGAAGCCAAGTGCCACTACGCTGGATCTCTCAAGTGGAAGAAACCCACTCTCCTGCCAGTGTCTTTTTCGGCGATGGGCAAGATGCAGTGATATTGGAAGTGATGAAGGCTCCGGGTAGCGATGCCCTTCTTATTGTCGATAATGTCCTTAAGGGCATAAAGAAGCTTAGCCAGGAAAAGAATCTCAACTACACCATTCTGTATGATGAAGCGGAAAAGATCCGCGAAGCCCAAGCTGGGGTGATCCAAAACTTTGTTATTGGAGTGGGTTTGAACAGCCTCATTCTCATTATATTTCTGGGATCAATTATAGGCGCGGTCGTCGCTTCGTGCGTTTTCCCCACAGCCATCCTAGGCACTTTGTATGTGATGAAGGCTTCCGATATCTCTCTTAATATCTTTGCTCTCAACGGGTTTAGTCTGGCCTCGGGAATGATCACAGACAGCAGTATCGTCGTTCTTGAATCGATCATGAGGCGTTTTCAAAAGGGCGAAGACTTGGTCCAATCTGCTGCCCGAGGAACGAAAGACGTGATGATCGGTGTCTTGGCCTCTACCCTGACCACCGCCGCGGTAATCGTACCCATTTCAATGCAAACAGGAGTATCAAGTAAGCTCTTTAGCGACCTGGGCATTGTTCTGGTAGCCACTCAGTTTATTTGCTTAATTGCTGTATTCACTTTTGTTCCCTGGCTTTGTTCCCGCATTCTCAGCGACGATAAAAGTAGACCCGCGCCAATCGCGATTCTATATGGCCTTAGCTCCAGATTGGTCGATCGCATGCTTCAGCTTTCAACTGTAACACTCAAAAAGTCGGTCAAAGAGCGCGGCTTCCGCTGGGGCCTGCCCTTGGTGGCAACAATGGGTAGTCTCCTGATGATGGCTTTTTTGCCCAACTCGGAGTTTCTGCCGGTCGTGAGCTCTAAGATTTACTCCATTTCAATGCCGGTTAAGCGCATTGAACTCATGGAAAAGGGGAGTGACCTACAAAAACAATTGGCCATGAGTTTGGGAACCAATGAGGCTGTGAATTGGGTGGTCACGTCCCGATCTGATGATACCCTTAATTCGGTTCTTCGCGTCAAGAATCTTAAGGATGTCCCAGGAATCATTGAAAAAATAAGTCAGGATTTGAATTTTCCCCGGAAGAAAATTCTTGCTCTCCCCTTAGGTCCAACGCCGCCCACGGAACCCATGGGCTACGATGGCTACTTCTACATCAATAAGAATCTCCCCCCACAACAGCTCCGGTCCCTGACCGATTCCTTTTGCCAGAATCCTGGAATCATGGACTGTACGACCGCATCTCACTACCAGGAGTCACGCCTGCAACTTCGCCCCCGCCCTCTGGATATGTTCCGTTCTCATACCAACTTGTTTGCAACCATGGCCGACATTGCCAGTCTCACACAAAATTTAAATCTCTCCTCTCTCGCCAACCTGCCAATAGCCTTTCCCGTTGAACTTCATCTCCCAGGCAAAGAACTTTTGACTTCATTTCCCTTGGCCACAGGAGGCTCTGGCGAGGGGATTAGTCGCCTGGGTGCTTTTTTTGACAGTGAGATTAATCGTTCGAGCAATGTCCTCTTTCGCCGGGATGGGCAAAATTTTATTCCCCTTTATTTTCGCCTCAACGGCATCACCATTGGCCAGGCTGTGGCCGCTCTGGAAGGTGAGGCCAAAGCCCAAGGGATCGATTCCGGATCTTTGATTCCCATGGGTGCCATAGAAACTATGAATGAAACTTTTGGCAAAATGATCAATGCACTCATTTTGGCTGCGGTGCTGATTTTCTTGGTCCTGGTGATTCAGTTCCGCTCCGCCCTGCAGGCCGCAATCATCATGTATTCAATTCCCCTTTCTCTGGGCGGGGCCATTGCTGGACTGATTATTTTGGGTGAAACCCTGAATGTGGGCGTCATTGTTGGATTTGTCCTCCTCATTGGCATCGTGGTGAACAACGGCATTCTTCTCATGGACGCTATCAACCAAAGGCGAACTGCGGGTATGCCACTACTTGAAGCTGTGATCGACGGGGTGGACTCAAGGACGAGGCCCATCCTCATGACCACCTTTTCTACCGTCTTTGGCATGATGCCCACTCTTGTTCTGGAAGCTGAAGGTAAGGAACTCTATCGCGGGATGGCCATCGTGAACGTTTTTGGAATGATATTTGGCACCTTTCTCACTTTGGTGGTCACACCCATTGTGATCCGCGCCCTCATTGCCAACCAAGGTGAGAAATCCGCCAGGAAAAAAGGAGTCGCCGCATGAATGCTCTTATGGCCCTTTATGACAGTGAATTGAGGGATGAGGTATTCACCCTCATGGAACTAGCCAAAATCAAGTCTTACACCCAGTTTGTTGGCCTTCATGGCTCCAGCGAACATGGGAAAAAAGAAGGCACGGTGGCCTGGCCTGGGTCTAATGAAATTGTATTGATCATCGTTAACGATGAGCAGAAAGCCCACTTTCATCAGATTGTGACGGACTACAAGAATGAACGCTCCACCCGCCCAGGCTTGTTGTTGTTTGACTGGAACCTGAATGAGGTTTGCTAAATATGCTAAAGCTTGCCCAACTGCTTGAGAAGTATCGATCAGCTGTCATGGTGCTCCTGTTTGCCCCTGTCCTGGGTTTGTTCCTCAGTTCGGAGTTTCATCTGGAAATGGTGCCACCGAACCCCCACTTGGAGTTTCTCATCACTTACGAAGTGCCGGCCCGAACTGCTGAGGAAATCACCCTCCGAGCCGTGGAACCCTCCGAGAAGATTCTTAATGGTCTCCCCGGACTTCTGGGCATGGAAGCCAACGTGGAAGATGAAAGGGCCGAGATCCGCCTGCGCTTTAGCGCATCCACCAAAGTCAATGTCGCTTATCTCAATATTCAGGAGAAGATGGACCGCATTCGCCTGATTCTACCCCGGGATGTGGAGCGGTATAGCATTGATTTTGTCCAGGCCGAGAAGCCGGCTACTTTGGAATTCTCAAATACTGACGGAATGCCCGTCTCCCGCCTTGCAGAAATACTCGGCCCCCACCAGGGATCCATTCAAAAAACCGAGCCCCCGCTTGAACGGCAGGTACGCATTCTCGTTGAACCCCATCCTAAGAGTCTCGCCGAAAATCAAATTTCTGTCAGCCAGGTGGTTCAGGCTCTGCAATCGCTGGGACTCTCCACCAGTCTCGGGCGACGACAAGGATTGCTATTTGAAACTGCCACCAGCTTTACCGATATCGAGCACCTGCGCTCGGCCTTGGTTGGAGCCGTTGGTCATCGCCCCTTGCGTTTAAGCGATGTGGCCTCAATCCGCATTGATTCTCAGCCCCCGGTCCAGAACCTTTCCATCTGGATGGATGAAAAACGGGGCAGTCCTCGGGAGGTGATCTCGCGAATGGAAGAGGCCTTTCCGGGAGTGGTGACCATCGGGCCGAAATTTGAAGCCATCTTTGCCCAAAGTCTTCAGCCCATTCTTCTTATCCTCATCTGCTTTTTGCTGCAGATACTCGTGGTGTGGATCGTGAAGCTTCCGATGAGATCCATGCTCTATGTGGGAGCTACTGGTCTATTGGTTGCGGTTCACTTTCTGTTTTGGAAGGGCCTGGTGGCTCCTCCCTTTACAGTGATGGATCTTCATGCCCTGGCTCTAACACTGATGTTTGGTTCACTGTTTTTGCCCGTGCTCTACATTCGTATCCGCACTTATTTTATGAATGAGAAAGTCATACCCCGACCACCGAAAACCCTGGACCAGGCCAAGCTGTTTTCCATGGCCGAGCTCCTCCCCACCTTTTTGGTTCTTTGTGTTGCCCTTTGGATTGCGGCCTTGCCCATTCTTTCAACTACAGTAAACCTACCGAGTCGGTATATTGCCGAGAGCTTCTTCTATCTTGGCCTTCCCATTTTGTTCGCCGCACTGATAGTGATCCCGCTTTCCACTCAAGGTGATTTTTTGCTGCACAATATTACTTTGCCACGGACCAAAATGATTTGGCATCTTTCTCACATTCAATCACAGATTGGCGTATGGTCAATTGTCGGCCTCGCCATTGCCACCTTTGTGATCTTTCAAAGGTTTGATTTTGGTGTCTCCTACAAGATCCATGACAATCTCACGCGCAAGATGGTCATGGACCTTCGCGGCTATTCCAACCAACTGTTATTCAAGTCTCAGGGTCTGGCGGATTCCGATCTCAAGCAGGCGAGATTTGAGTACGCAGATCGCAATCTCTTTGAAACGGTTCGGGTTCGTGAGTTCACCTCAAGTGGAATGAGATACCTGGGCCAGTTGGATCTTATGGGATTTGTTTCCGCCATGAAGGGGGTGCAAACCGGCGAGTCCTTTGGCTTTATCCAAGGAAGCAGCAATACCCCCATTCCCCTGCAGTTTTCATCCAGCCACTTTGATGCAGACTGGATACCCGGCCTTTACTTTGCCTCAAAAAATCCGGAAAGCAGCAACCTACCGGTCGAGACTCTCACCGCTGCCAGACTGGAACAAAAGCCTTCGCGCATCCTCCGTGACAATATGGTGGAGGGCGACCGGGTTCGCCCGGAATATGACCGTAGCAGAGGGAGCTTTCAAACCTCCCCCCAGCAGGGAATTTTTCCCACCCCCTGGACCAAGTACCTCCTGAAGCAGTTTCAGGAGTACCAAAGCACCCACTGGCTGAGTTTGATTTTTCTCTTCTTCTTATTTGCCATTTATTTGAATTCGTTTATCCGCAGTGCTCTGGTGATCATGTTCGCCCTTGCAACCACCGGATTTGTTTTGTTCGTTCGCTATCTGATTCCCGACGCTTTCCACGCCGATAGTTTGTGGTTACTGGAGGTGGGAACCTTTCTCGCCTTGTTTCAAATACTCGTGTCCGCCCGAATTATTGATATTGAGCGTTCCCGGGGTTACGACAGGGACCTGTGCATCGAGGGGGTAAAAAAGGAATTTGCTCCGACGGTGTTTCTCTGTAGTGGCACGTTTGTCCTGGCTATTCTCGTTGCTGGCATCACCGAGTTTTTCCCTTTTGTGCCGGCCATGGGTTTTTGGAAAGAAGGGGTGATTTTGGCCGTACTCATGGGCGCCATCTTACTCTACAGCGCCCACATTCTTTTTTCTCTGTTTTATCTTTCCAGCGAAGAGCTTTTGGATCGTATGATCTTCCGCTTCTACAGGGCCTTTACTTTGTGGAAACGCCTACGGAAGGGAGACTGACGAAATCCACGTTACCTGACGGGCCCATTGCACCATTTTGCGGGAAGCCCGTCGCCGTGCGACCAGAAAAGCCACTGCGTCCACTAAATCCACGGCTCACACACTTTCTTTCCCCACGGTCGTAATAACATGGATCTCCAGCACGACCGCCACGCCCCCCGCTCCCGGGGCGACCATTCATTCCGGCCCGACCACCAAGCCCGCCGTGAACGCGAATCTCTAACAAATTTGCCAAGTCTTCATGGCCCGCAGACAGATGAACAACCACGCGCCCACCGGGGCCACCATCCGCACCGGCACCACCCAGTCCCGCATTGCCGCCGTTACCACCATTGCCGCCATCACCCGAGCGATGACCAAAGCCACGCACATCGCCGCCCTCGCCACCATCACCACCATCTTGCCCATTGCCACCGCGGCCACCGCTTCCACCGGTACCGCCAACGGCGTAAAGCAAGATTTTTTGATCGGGGACGACTTGAACTTCTTCATTAACCAAGGTCGGCTCTCCGCTGCCCGGGCGCTGAACTTCTGCTCTGATATGCAGATAATCCGGCTGAGACCCGGGAGTCATCCACAACAAGATCTCCCCACCATGGCCACCGGTTCGCCCCTCTTTGCCCTCTTCGCCATGCCTTCCGTCGTCGCCATCACGACCATCGGAACCATTAAAACCATCAAAGCCATCGCGAGCCCGCCCAATATGACTGCGCCCATCCATGCCTGACAAACCACTCAAGCCCTGGGCATTGAGACGATAAAAATAATCTTCGGCGCCTGCAGTGATTGAAATGACCAATAGACTCAAACACAGCAAAAGAGTGCGACACATAGAATTCCCCCCGGAAACGATTTGTAAGACCCATCAAGCCTAGACCTTCGTTGGCGAAGTTTCCAGTGTTGCCGAGGCATTTCAGTGGTTTTTCTAGGTACGGGGCATTAACTGCTCACGGGCAGTCAGAAATGGTGGCCGGATTGCCATTGAGCTGAGACGTGTCGCTCCAACTCCCTGCGTAGGTGCCCGTCGACATACCGGTAAAGCCGACAGTGGCCGTTGATTCATTGCAGACCAGGTTTTGGTTAGCCGAGGAGTTGAACTGATTTCCTCCACTACCGTTAAGTGCCTTAAGTGCCGTGCCGGTGTTACCGGTGATCTGGGCGGTGCGTTTGAGGGTGGACCCCTCAATATTGGTAACACCACCCGTGAAAGTGTTGTCATCAATGGCAATGGCTCCATTACCGCAGCCATCTTTGATGGTGGAGTTTGTCACCGTCAGGGTGCCGCGAAAGTTGAAAAGAGGATAGTCCGTGGCATCACTGCTGCCATCGCAAAAAATGGTGCTATTTGTGACTGTAGCTGTAGAACCAATGGAAACGCGAATTCCCTGATACTTGGAAGTAATCACACTATCTGTCACCACTAAGGTCCCAGAATCAACAAACGCCCCCATTTTGCCTTCGGCAACCGAAATCGAGGAATCATGGATCTTAATCGGCGTCGTACTCCCGCTGTTTCCATCAATGTTCACTGTGTAGGCTGAGCCCGCGACTCCCGAATTGGTGATCGTGGAGTGGAGAATCTGAATATCTTGACTGGATGAGTCCGCCATCACTGCCCAACCAGAACCGCCGGTGTTAAAGTCAATGGTCACACCGACGAGCTTAATACCGGTGCGCCCAGTCGCTGTGAATACCGACATCTGGGCGCTGGTACCGCTGTTACGGGTGGAGACAAAGCCCGCTGTCTGGCCTTGGCGAACAACAATGGTGGTGTTATCGCCACCAAAAGTCATGTCATCACCATTGAGGGCCACCGAGTTGTTGATGGTCACCCCGTTAGTCAAACAAATCACTTTGGAGCCGGTTCCCAGTCGAGAGGACTCAAATAGGTCAAAGGTGTTATTGGTACCGTCCTCCTCTTCATCACAGGAGATAAAACTCACCCCAGAGTATTGGCTTGAGGGCGTAAACTCGTAGTCCTCATAGTAGCCATTATTACCATAGGCGCGGATGATATGCTTTTGGCTATAATCCGAGGTGAGCCAAACCAAGGAAGATGTGGAGTCACAGGAACCAAAGCTGGCTCCCCCATCGCGACTGCAGTAGGCGGATGACCCTGAATGGGTGAAGGTCAAAGTTCTTGGTGTCACGTTGTCGTCCACCCATAGTGTCCGGGTCGAGTTGGGCACCGTCACCGATAAACCTACCGCAGAGGTCGACGCCGATTCAGAAGTGCAGTTTTGATTCTGTCTTGCTCCGAGACGAAACAAATTATCCCAGCCATCTGTCCCACAATGAGAGCCGCAGCCGGTCAGGCTAAGGAGGGAAACAAGGATGAGAAGAGAAAAACCGAAATGAATCATGGTTGACCTATCGGCCAATGTAGAATCCAGATAAGGGTTAACAAGGCATCTTCACAACTTAAGATAACCTTAATCCTTTTGGACCTAATCCAGACACCATCAATGCTCTATCTTTGGTGAAGCCTTCAGTTGGTTAAGCTGATGACTGTAACGACCACAAAGATACCAAGAGTAAATGAAATCATGCCTTCTCTATCGGCCGTTGCCAGTGCAGGATGAGTATTCACACTCTTTCTTTACACTAAATATTTGCGGCTTAAGAAAGCCTTAAGAACTCAAGATATACCACAAAACCAATCAACGCCTTATCTTTCGTAAGACTTGAACAGCTTGAAATCACTCTGTTGGAGGGTGATTTCCTTGGTGGTCATTTCCAGATTGTAGTGGTGATAGTAAAGAGTTCCTGTGCCATGGGGGTCTTCAAAGTCAGTGGCAATGTAGTAGAGCATAATGACGTTTTCATTGGGCTCGTGTTTGAGGTAGGGAATATTATAGGCTGTCCCCTTACCCTTTTCCCCTTTGTAGCCCTTGTTTGCCCGATAATCAATATCGGCAACCCTGACATCATAACAAGGATAATCCTTGTCATTGTAGCCAGCAAAATCAAACTGAATATCGTAATCGCCACGTGACTCAAAGGGATTCAAGGGGTGGCGATGCTTCAAAAACAGATCTTTCACTTCTGTATTTTGGTCATAGCGCTCGTAGAGGTTCTGAAAGTCCGTGGGGTTGATTTCCGCCGAAGGTAAACTCAGGAACTGAAAGAACTCCTGAAAGTCCAAGACTCCGTCCCCGTCACTGTCGTAGTTGAGATCATAGGTGGTCTTACCATACTGACTTTCCATGCGGTTGGTCCAATGATCGGTCGGACCGTTGGGGGACAAATTGAGGAGCAGAGCCTCCTCACAGGCATTCAAAAGGTCAAAGTCCTCGTCTTTGGTTTCGATCGCGCAGTCTTTTAGTCCCTGACGACCACCAAAGAGGCCGTACTTCCATACAAATCCGTCAGAATAATTCTTATGCAAGGAGTGTCGTTGCGTGGGATCAAATCGGCCTCCCTGAAAAAAGCGATCCAGGTCCGCTTTATAAATCGAGTTAAAACTCACCTCATCTTTGTCACACAATCCATCACTGTCTGAATCCACATCCACGCTGCCGTCCATGCAGAAACCTGAGTTGAGGTTGTAGACATGAAGGCGATCATTTTTGACAGTAATGGGCTTGGCTTTGAAACCACCGAGAAGAGACTGAAAATCCAATTGCTCACCGGCACTCACATCAATAAAGGAACCCTTGCCCGCATTGGCCATCAATTGCAGACCAGTCCTGGCCGTAGTCGGATTCTGAAAAGGAGCGGTTTGGTAAAAGGCTGTGTGCAGGTGAATGTCACCACTTTTTTTACCAATCAAATCAGTGATCAGGCGAATGCGGCTGTCCCCCGGGCCCGAAATGGGGGTCTCACCCAGGCTATTGATGGGAAGACCATCGGAGACAAAAAAGACATCATAGATGTCATGGACTTCACCTTTATTATTCATTTGCTCCCGCGCGGCCAGATCATTCAAAAGAAGCCTCTCCACCTTGGCCAAAGCATCGGTATAGTTGGTTCCCAAACTGCCACTCACATCGGGGTTGCCCATAAAATTAGCCAAGGCCGTTTGCATTCCCGCCGAGTTCCCCTCTGGGGTTAGGGCCGGCTCGCCTCCGTCCTTAATGTAGGCGTCGACCACTTGACCAGAAAAGTAGATAAAACCCCAACGAAAATTAGGGTTTGATTTATGATAGTTGTAGAAGGGCTCCATACTTCCATGACGAAAGGCCTTGGCCGGATCATTGCCTGGGTGAGCGACCCCACTGGAGGTGTGAGGACCATTACTACCGCTCTGATCGATGACAAAAATCACATTTTGCACGACCTTCTCACCACCAGGAGAGACACAGATCTTACTGGTGACCCTTCCCAAGGAGGGGAAATCCCGTTCCAAACCCTTAAGCCGCACATCAGAGCAGCTAAAGGACAATCCTATCAATGTCATGAAATAAACAGCCCTAAACAGGCTCCCACCCAAATTGCACGCCACTTCTCTTCCCTTCCCAATAGACCCTTTTAGAGCAAAGCCAGGGCCTGCTCACCTGCAATCAGTTTCAATTTGGGATTTAGGAAATAGTGAGGCGTCTAAAAAGTAGACGTCCCTTGGCCGGAGGGAGCCTGAAAGCCACACAGCATGACCTAGTGGTCTTCAACCGGGTCGAAGCAGTACTCCTGGGGCAGGTTGCGGTTGCGTCCGTGGACCTTGCCTTGCCCGAGAATGAGGGAGGTTTTTCTCGACTTCACGTCCTCTCGCCAACGGGGGATCACTCGACGCAATCGAATCTCTAGAAGGTTCAGGAGTCGCTCCTCCTCCGACCACTGTGGGTTTTGTCGCAAGAGATGGTGAAACTCATCCCAATCTGCCTTGGGAATTCCCCCGTTTTGAACAGCAATATCAAAAAAGAAAAGATAGGAGCGTCTTTGGCGAAAACCATGGGCCGTCATATAGGATTCGGCCCGCCGATGGAGATGAAGTGCTGCCTCAATTTGCAGGCTCACATATTCGGGTGACTGGGCCATCCCTTGAAAACCGTCTCTCCATCCTTGGTGGAACTTGCGTGGGTTTTCATACAAATGGGCCACGGCCCAGTCCACGGACTCCTGATTTCTACGGGTCAATAATGGCGCCAACCGAGGTTCATCCTTGGTCTCCCTTTGCTCTTTTGAGCCCCTCCTCTTTTTACTTATGCAACTGGGGAGATCTAGGACCGATATTTCCCGATCCCAAAGGCTTTCAGAGACACTCTTTGCACCAACCACTGAGGAACTTTCCCATGCGGCAAGCATCGCTTCCATGCTGTTTAGGTCCCCTGGGGCAAAGTGCCCACGCCAAACTCCCGAATGATGATCCCGCATTCGGATCAGCAGAGGCTGTAAGGACCCTTGGCCAAAATTCTGCTGCAGGAGTCCCAGGCTCATCCCCTGACCGTCAAAGTTTGTGGAGATATTGTGCCATCCCGAGCGCCCTTCAAAACTGCCTGTAATACTCAGAGCCAAGGCCATGTCTTCAATCTGCCGGGCCGAGAGTTCTGCTGGCCATGTGACCGAGTCGAAATTAAGATTGGAACAAATTCTCCAGGCCGGGTCCCCACCGATATCTCCCTCCGGAGGCCGATCTCCAGGAGGTGGGGTGGGATTTTCCCCCTGGGCACCTTGTCCGGAATGAACTTTAGGCCCCCCCGCTGGCTGACAGGACAGAAGTGTCAGAAGTAAGACTGTTGTGACGGGCCCCAGTCGTCTCATAGTTCTTATTAGACCCGAAATCAGGCCCATCGGGTTGAATCCCCCCAGGGAACTGGCCCTTCTGCCAGCGGCCATCCGCAGCGCGATGGCCACTTGTCAGACTTGAGTCCAGGGGCTATGCTGGGCCCTCTCATGCGGAGGACCCATGGAAAGACTGAAAATCCCAGTTGATGAATTCACCAGCCCCACCCCTATCACCGTCGGGCCCGAACACAGTGCTGCTGATGTGGCTGAAGTTCTCAAGGAAAACGGTATTCGTCACATCCCGGTGGTGGAAGGCGAAATTCCCGTCGGAATTATTAGTGAAAGGGATTTGCGGGTTCTCAGCTCCGTGAAAGAACTCAACTTGGTTACTGCCTCTGAAATCATGGTCCCCGATCCATTCACCGTCACTCCTGAGACGCCCCTGGATCAGGTGGTCTATGAGATGTCAGATCGCAAGATTGGCTCGGCCATTGTTCAAGATGCAGACGGCAAGATCGTCGGCATCTTCACCAACACCGACGCCCTCAATGCCCTTATCGAAATCCTCCGCGGCGTCGTCCCCAACTAAACTCAGATATCAGATATCCGATATCGGACCCTTTGCGCCGGAGACGCACCCTTTTCACCACCCTCCAATCTTTTGACTGGTCAAAAGGGTTCAGATGCAAGGCAGAGGGCCATTGTCGAACGGAGGCGTACTTACTTGTACGTTGGAGTGAGACAATGGCCTGATAACGCAGCAGATGGACCCTTTTCACCTCCCTCAAATCTTCTGACTCGTCAAAAGGGTGCAGATCCAAGGCAAACGGGATTGAGCGAGAGTAGGCGTGCTTGTCTGCACGTTGGAGCGAGCGAAATCCCGTTTAACGCAGGAGATGCACCCTTTTCACGAGTCAGAAAAGAGACCCGCTCGGTGGTAGGATAAAAGGTAGGAATGTATTGGTAGGATTTTGGTAGGTGAGCGAGTCCGTCCTTCTCCAACGGACCCGCTCATAGGAAGATCAGACGAGTCGGGTCTTTTTACTTGGCTGCTAATCCCCTCAGACCTGGCAGCCACTTCTTTTTCCCCCCAGGGCTAGGTTCCCCTCCAACCCTTCGAGAACAGTTATGCCCCATGCAGATAATAAAATCCACTCATCCCGTTGACAGCATGGGCGGGTTTTTGTCAAAGCCGATATAAGATTTAATTAGTTATATTCATTACTTAGGATAATAATTCGGGGCCAGGTAAAAACCTCTCGCAAACCGAACGGTCGTGCGCTAAACTGGCTCTATGAGGGGTTCGGATACACGCAGCCAAATCATTAAGACAGCCATCCGCCTGGCGAGCCGCGAGGGCCTTGAGGCTATTTCCATCGGCAAGATTGCCACTAAGGTGGGAATGTCGAAGAGTGGTTTGTTTGGTCACTTTAAGTCCAAAGAAAACCTGCAACTGGAAATCCTGCAGACCGTGGCCGATCGTTTTGCCAAACGAGTTTTTGTGCCGGCGATGAAGGAGCCTCGGGGCCTGCCCCGTCTCCAAGCCATTCATCAAAATTGGCTCAAGTGGGTCCAAGGTAGCCAAGAGCTGCCGGGAGGCTGTCTACTTATTGCTGCTGCCAGTGAAATGGATGATCAGCCAGGACCGCTCAAAGATCATCTTAAGAAGATGCAGTTGTTGTTGATTGAAAATCTGCAAAAGGCCGCCCAGATTGCCAAAGACGAAGGGCACTTCCATGCCCAGGTGGATGTGGAGAGGATGGGCTGGTATTGGTATTCATTGATTCTTGGCTATCATCATTACAAACGACTACTCAATCACCCGCGCGCTGATGAATTCGCGGAACATGCCTTTGCTGAGTTTCTGCAAAGATGCCAAGCTAAAAAGGGGGATATTGCATGAACAAGGAGATGATGAAATTTGGTCTTCATATGGCTGCCCTGATTGCCCCGGACTTTACACTCAAAAAACTGGGCGAACATATGCAAAGACCCAAGCCCTACCCGACGCGTATTCGTGAGCGAGTGGTGTTAGCCCAGGCTTTGGAGTTCAAGATTCCATTTGGCTCACAAAAGGTGACCGGCTGGAGTTGGGGCACGAGTCCCAGGCAGGTCCTCCTTCTTCATGGTTGGGGTGGACGAGGCATTCAACTGCGGCACTTCATTGCTCCCCTCTTGGCCCAGGGCTACCGAGTGGTGGTGATTGATTTTCCTGCCCACGGGGATTCTCAGGGCGAAAGAACTCACTTGTGGGAGTGGGTCCAGGTCATTCAGGAGGTCTGCAAACACTGGGGGCCCTTCGATGGAGCGATTGGCCACTCCTTTGGCGGCACAGCTCTCACCAACGCCCTTCGGCGCGGAGCACCTATTGGTCGTGCCTCTTTGGTGGCGCCCATGGGCAATTTGCCGGTGAGTTTTGATTCCTGGCTCAGTGAATGGGACCTCACTCCCCCACTGCGCCGTCTGGTGCAAGAGGGATTTAGTGAGCTGGTAGGTGTGGAAATGGAAGACCTGTCGCCTCAACACTTTGCCTTGGAGCTGAAAACCCCTGTACTTCTCGTCCATGACACTCAGGACCCAGATATCCCTCATAGCCAAAGTGACCAACTCAAGCAAAAGTGGTATGGTGCCAAATTATTGTCGACTGAAAACCTGGGACACTTCAAAATACTGAAGGACCCCAAGGTCATTAATGAAATCATCGGGTTTATTTCTCAAGCAGAGGAGGAAGTAGCATGAGTCCGCGACGTGTGGCAGTCATCGGTGGAGTTCGAATTCCCTTTGCCCGCAGTATGGGTAAGTATATGGGACACAGCAATCAGGATCTCATGACCTTTGTTCTTCAGACTTTGGTGAATAAATTCAACCTTCGCGACGAAGTCCTGGGCGATGTCGCTCTTGGCGCTGTCCTCAAGCATTCGGCAGATTTTAACCTGGCCCGTGAATGCACCATGGGCAGCGGTCTCTCGGCCATGACTCCGGCCTATGATGTCCAGCAGGCCTGCGGCACCAGTCTTGAGGCCGCTATCCTCGTCGGCAACAAAATCGCCCTTGGGCAGATCGATGCCGGTATCGCTGGCGGAACAGACACCAATAGTGATCTTCCCATCGTGTTCAGCCGCAAGTTCAGCCACCGCCTGGTACGTAGCGTGAGTGGTCGGTCAACCATGGCAAAGCTCAAGCCCTGGATGAGCCTCAATCCTAAAGAGCTTTTTCCTGTCGCTCCCGGAGTTCTTGAACCCCGAACCAAAATGAGCATGGGACAGAGTTGCGAAGTGATGGCCAAGCAGTGGGGAATCACCCGCGAGGAGCAAGATGAACTGGCTTTTCGCAGCCACCAAAACGGGGCCAAGGCCTACGAAGAGGGTTTTTTTAATGATTTGATTGTTCCCTACAATAATGTGACGATGGACAATAATCTACGGGGCGATACCTCTGTGGAAAAACTCTCCAGCCTTAAACCTGCCTTTGACCGCAAAAGTGGCAAGGGCACACTGACGGCTGGTAACTCCACACCCCTAACGGATGGCGCTTCAGCTGTGCTCCTCGCCAGTGAAGAATGGGCAAAGGCTAAAGGCCTTCCGATCACCGCCTATTTGACCTTTGCCCAAACGGCGGCGGTCGATTACGTGAATGACGAAGGACTTCTGATGGCGCCTGCCTATGCCGTCCCTAAGCTTTTGAAACAAGCGGGAATGAAGCTGCAGGATTTTGATTACTATGAAATTCATGAAGCCTTTGCCGCTCAAACCCTTTGCACTTTAAAGGCCTGGGAGTCAGCCGACTTCTGCCGCAACAAACTGGGGCTCGATGCGCCCTTGGGGAGCATTGACCGCAGTAAGTTAAATGTGAAGGGTGGCAGCGTCGCCTTAGGGCATCCTTTTGCAGCAACCGGAACTCGCATTGTGGCGACTCTCGCGAAGCTCCTCAAGGGTCAACCAGGTAAGAAGGGTTTGATTTCTATCTGTACAGCGGGCGGTATGGGTGTCACCGCCATCATGGAAGGCGCTTAAGATCCTCTCAGCCAGGCGGCCGAGTTCTCAGGCCGCCTTAAACTTGGCGATGGCTTTTTCCACTTCGGCGAACAATTCCGCAAAATCAATGGGCTTGCTGAGCACACACTCAGCCCCTTTTTCCACCAGGCTCTCTTCTTCAGCTGTGCTAAATCCAGTGATCAAGATCACAGGGGGGATTGATGGGTCCATGGCTTTGACCGACATCAACAGTTCCACACCATTGCCGTTGGGCATACGAATATCTGAGACGATCAGGTCGATGGCGTTCTTATTGGCTTTGACAATCTCCACTGCATCCCGGCCACCGCTGGCTTCTAGACAGTTGTAGTCTTCCATTTCAAACAAGTCCTTTAGAGACTCGCGACAAATGGGATCGTCTTCCACAATCAATACGGTTTTCTGTGACATGGCGACACTCCTTAAGCGGCTAGGCTTTCGGCCTGAGACCGGGGTAACACAATCCTAAAACAAGTATTGGGGATGTCCTCGCGAATTTCAAGAATTCCCCCGTGGGCACGGATGATACTGGTCGAAATGGACAGTCCCAAGCCGGTTCCCGAGTCCTTGTCTTTGGTCGTAAAGAAGGGCTCTAAGATCTTCTTTTTGATGTCCGCTGGTAATCCTGGGCCTGAGTCACAGACCTCAATGTAGATCTGATTGTCACCCAAGACTCCGCCACGGATTTCCAGCCAGGGCTCTTTTTGGTCCTTAATGGCATCCACGGCATTCTTCATCAGATTCACCAGGACCTGCTGCAATTGCACCGAACGGCAGTCGATCTCACCCAGGTCTGCAAGCTTCAACATAAATTTTACTTCGTGACGCATGATTAAGTGCTTAACCAAGGTATGTGCTTGAAGCACCAGATCCTGCACGCCCACGCTCTCGAATGCCATATGTTGATCAGGTCGAGCCATATTCAATAGATTTTTGATAATTCCGGCAATCAAGGTGGTGGTCTCTGAAATTCTCCCGGCAACGGTCATGATCTGCTCAGGCTTAATGGTTTCCGCCTTGCGCTTTAGAATTTGAGTCGAGTATTCGATGGAGGCCAATGGGGTGTTGATCTCGTGAGCAATACCCGCTGACACTTCACCTAATGTCAC
Organism: Pseudobdellovibrionaceae bacterium; assembly: GCA_020635075.1. Classification (NCBI taxonomy): domain Bacteria; kingdom Pseudomonadati; phylum Bdellovibrionota; class Bdellovibrionia; order Bdellovibrionales; family Pseudobdellovibrionaceae; species Pseudobdellovibrionaceae bacterium. The sequence goes on from JACKAM010000001.1 coordinate 1,663,046, forward strand.
AAGACTGGCCGCCTTGCTCATAAACTCTTGGGCCTCGTTGACCTGCGATTGGAGTTTTTCTTGTTCGGTCTTATCTGAAGCCGATAGAAAGATGTATTGAAGCTCGCCATTCAAATATAGCGGATGACCTTTCATATCCAATACCTTGCCATTGATCTTCCAGGTACGGTGAAGTTGGCTCGCTCTATTGGTACGAGCATTGTCAATGAAGTAGGCCAGGTCACTGGCTTCATCAATTGATAGGAAATCACTGAGGCTTCGCCCTAGGAGCCCATCCCGGCTATAGAGAACGCCATGGTTCGTGCGCAAATCAAAAAGAGCTGGTACGGGAACCGACAATTCTGAGATTGTCCCATCGGGAAGCAAAAAGATAAGGCCATCGGCAAAGCTGCGGGTGAGGGCTTCAAAAAAGGAAGCTCGCCGCTTGAGGGTTTCAATCGGCGAATCCAAATGACTGGTGATTTCCTTACCGCGCAAGTGAATGTGGCCGTTCTCCTTAGTGCCTTTGACCAGATAATGGGCTTCTTCATGGTTGAGCACCAAATCTAAGGGGCCTTCGAAACTTCTTTGATCGTGGCCCACACTCCAGCGCAATAGGTACAGACCTGTGCGTTTACCCAGTGGCGAAATGGCTTTAGGAAATTCAGATCCTGCAGCCAGATCGCCGGGACTCAAACCCGAAACAGGGATAAAGTTCACAACCTTCAAACGCTTATCTAAGACAATTTCAAATTCCTTCACGACGCCAACTCCCCCGACTCCACAAAACCAATCGTTGCGTGGAACAATTGCAAATCTTCTTCAACCAAACCATTTTTTTTGATCACGGTGATGGAGGATGTCCCATAACTCGCTCTAAGCAAAAACGACATCCCGTTAATTTCATACAAATCCAGTTCACCAAAGCGGCGAATTCGACCAAACTGTTTAGCCAGCTTTTCCCAGGCTTCAGGAAACACCTCTCCGTCCAGACAATATCTATAGGTGTCCGGACGGATACAATTGCGCAAAGGGTAGCGTTTGGTCTCCTCTCGACTCATGCAGCCGCCTTGGTCGCCGCAGACATTGCCCTTTTGGTATGGAAGTCACAAAAGGCGTGGCCATTGGCTGAACAGTCGGTCTCTTCGGTCTGGTAAAGCCCCCTGCGATCTTCAAATGGAATGTCCAGATAGACCAACTCCAGAAGTCCTGCCATCACTCCCGACATCATGGGGCAGTGGGTTTTGGCCTCGGCCATTCTTAAATCTTTGGGCGTGTAAATCTCATACGCATTTGCCGTTTGGATATTGAGGGTCTCAGCAGCTTGGTGTTCAATCAGCCTGACCGAGCCCCACCCAAGGGCATTGATAATGGCCACCAGGCCAAAGATGTTATCCTCTGTGTATTTGATCATCGGCTGAACAAGTGCTGCCCACTCATCCGAGGCCATAATTCCGGAAAATGTGGTGAGAGAACAGACTTCCGCGTCTTCTTCCAACATGGCGTAACCTGTTTCACCCAAACCTTGGGCCTCCATTTGCTTCACAAACAGACCACTGACCACGTTATAAAACTCCCGGGGCATGTGGGCGAGATAAACATTAAAGGCCGGTATCAGCCCTTGTTCGTTGCCCTCCAAAGGAAGGCCAAAAACCGTGTCACGGATTTTGATCATATCCACCCGGGGGTTAGCTGCTTCGGCGAGCATCTTGGAATGATCCGTAGCCAATACTTCTGGAACAAACCATTCAAACTTTAACGGGTGTTCCTGGGTTTCACGGATCTCAAACTTGCAGCAGTCGCCGCCCTGGTACATGCACTCGGTTTCCACCACTTCATAGCGCACGCCCATGGCGGCGCCCATGGCAGCGGCGATGTAGCCTTCAGCGAAGGTGCAAACGGGGCGGGATTCTCTTTCATAACAGCAGTTCCACCCTTCAACATAGTGAGACGAAACCCCGCGCACCTGATTGACCTGGTGGGAGGAAAAGTCCAGGACACCAAATCCCTGAAAGCGGTAAAGGTCAGCCGCCATTTTGAGGACTTCTTCTGGACTATTCAGCTTTTGCTCACTGGCCGCCACACGGATCTGCCGAAAAAAAGTTCTCTCAGCTGCTTCTTTAAAGATCCCTTTGCCATCGACAAGGGAGCAGTTCTCCAAGGATCTCTGTAATCGGGAATTATAGTGATGACAGTGAATCACCAAATGCTCGCCGGCCAAAGTCCGGTCACCATCAACTGGGACACATTTCATATCGCTGAATTCAAAGTACTTTTTTGCCATACACCCTTCCCGATTCTGAGTATTCGCTGAGTAAGGTTGATCTTGCTCAAGAACTCTTCGGAGGGCCGGGGTGTGGCATAAAGGCCTGGGATCTCAATTGATAAGATCTCTATATTTCCCATTCACTATGAGACTGCATTTTGGTTCCAGGTCCTATTCGTGGATGCAGGGGGTTGAATCTCAAGATAGGTCTCTCTTGAATTTCAACCCCCTGCATCCACGAATAGGACCTGGAACCAAAATGATACAAAAAACCCCGACTGAGAGGTCGGGGTCTTTCTTGGCATTCTATTGGTCCAGAAGAATATCAATAAGGATCTACTGTGCGGATCACATTGGGACTCCACTGGCACTCACCGGTCAGATCCATTCCCTTGTAGGTCCCCATGATGTTTTGACCGTTCATGAGAAGCATGGAGAAATCCTCGCCTTCAACGGTAATGGAGAGTCCTGCAAACCCCTGTTGGAGCATGGCTTGACCATCAATTAACGAAATGGTCGGAAACATCATGGCGTTGTCCATGATGATACGAGCCGCACCCGGAGGGTTGACCGCAACTGGAGCAAAGACCATATCAAACAGATAGATGTTAAACTGATTATAAGTGACGTCCATTTGATCATGAACGGCGCACTGGTATCCCGGACCCAGGTTTTGCACCATTGAGGCTTGGGCAGACGAAAGCGACAGAAGTGCAGCAACCGCGAGCAAAAGTTTTTTCATGTTTTCCCCCTATGTAAGGATTCGTTCAGCATTTTGGTTCCAGGTCCTATTCGTGGATGCAGGCTGTTGAAACTAAAGAAAAATCTCTCTTGAGTTTCAACATCCCGCATCCACGAATAGGACCTGGAACCAAAATGTTCACTGTGGCGGATCGACCTCCACCCTGTCATTATTGTCTTCTTGTAAACCTTTGCGAGACAAATCGACTAACATCTCCAAAAACTTGGCCGGCTGATGACCATAGGGGGCAACCTTAATAAAGATCTCCCGCCACAACTCAGGTAAGGCCTTGTCCGTCTCCCATGCTCCATCGTTCAAATACTGATCAACTGGAGAATAGGGGCGAGCTGTTGGTGCCGCACCCCAGAGGAAATCCGGATGAGCTTGGGAGTACCACTCGCCACCTGAAATCTCTCCATTGGGATCAATCTCCAGGTCATAAAGATATTCCACCCAATGAATCTGGTCCCAATCCTGCCCCTCTTCCTCACGGGGACCGGCTCCTAACTCCACAATGTAACCCACGCGCATGGCCACGCCGACAATCTTCTCAATATCCTTGCCACGATATTTCTTGAAGGGGTCGGACTTAAACTCCTCCGGTGTGACCGTTGCCTCGGCAATGGTCCGCGTGGTCTTTTTTGATTCCGGATTGAAATAGAAATACTCGTAGGCATAGACCGGCTGATTCCAAACTTCGTAGTCATAAGTGGCATCGAGAATAAAACTCCTCTTCGCCCGCCCAAGCTGGTTAACCGCAGCCAAGTGCCAGGTCGCCGGATTAATATCAAAACACTCAGGGTCAATCAGTCGACCATTCTCATCCCGCTCGGGATCTTTCTTATTGCAACGGCCGCCAATATGACGGGTTTCAAATGGTGCTGTCGCCCAAAGTTGAGTGACCAAACCCTTAAGTTCAGACGGATAGATTTTCACATCCGTCTGGCCATCAAATGCCTTAAGCGTAATAGCTTGGGTGGGACGAGGAACCATATAAGCGGCCGGAGCCCAACCATGACAAATGCCCATCCAATCTTCCACGTCGCCGTTTTCATCTTTGTAGAGATAACCCTGCTTCCACATATAGGTTGTGAAGGTGGCTTCCTTATCCCCATAGAGAAGATCCATTTTTTCAGAAGCCGCAAGATTGGCGATCTCATCCAAATTCTTTGTTTCAAAAATTTCCCAAAATCCGTTGGCGCGAATCCAATCAAAACGCGTCTGCCAGCTTTCCAAGCGGGTGTAGGGACGAACAAAGGGGCGAGCGGCGAGTATCCCGCGAGAGATAGCCCAGTAGTCCCCTGACCAGGGAATTTCCTTCAAGCGGGTTCGTTTGAGACCCTCCTGCTCCATTTTTTCCAAACTCTTCACCAAGGGTTGAACTTCCTTGTCGACCAACAACTCGGCTGCGTGTTCGGGACCAAGCTCAGCCATCGGGCTTTTGCCCGTCAAAAGATCAGCAAATTTCTGCTCCCTCCACTGGAGTTTTTTACCGATGTAGCGATTCTTTCTGAGATCCCGTTTTTGAAAATAGCTCTGCGGCTTTCGAGGGAGAACTCCATGTCGATCGCTTTTTTCAGGGACCTTGGTGAAAAAGGCCTGAGGGTCCTTGGACCACTCCTGGAGCGATGACAATGGCCCGGTTTCAGCCGTGACACCAAGAGTCCAAAAAAGGCCAATAAAAAGGCTGACGCCCCGTAAACGAATCTTCATTTTTCCCCCTCATCTTAGCCCACAGACGCGAGCACAAGACCTCTACAGTCAGCAAAAGACGGACCATTACTAACCCCAAGCGCCTCTGTTTCCCAGTAAATTTTCAACCAATTCGCCCCACACAAGAGACAATCTGACCCATCCATATCACACAGTATCCCAAACTCATGAACAGCTCGGTCTTACGGGCAGCCTTGCTAGGTGAAACTCAAGACTCTGTCTGCCTTTTTCCGAGATATGGTCCAATTGCCGAGCCATTTCCGTAAATCCGAATCCTCCGCCGTCGCGCAGGGCATATCCGAGGCGCGGCAGGATACTGACGCGACCCGAAGATGAGCCCGCGCCCGAAAGGCGCGTGAGGAATTGCGGAGAATGGTCGGCAATGGACCAACTCAAGGGAAAAGGATCTTGGGGATCAACAATCAAGTGCTAACCAAGTTTAGCTATTTGCAGTAAGATTCGCCTATGCTGGAAATGTGGCCTCCCTCTTCGATTTGGTTGTTGTGGTTCAGCTTTGGGTTGACATCAGTCGTCATTGCAGTGGGCGGTTACTTTTTGCTCATTTACGCGGACGCCATCGCCGACCGAATCCAACTGGGCCGCACGTGGGTGGGTGCCGTCCTCCTGGCCACAGTGACCTCACTTCCTGAGCTCATTGCCGCCATCGGTGCGGTGATGGCCGATGGGCCCGACATGGCCGCCGGCAACGTATTGGGAAGTTGCGCATTCAACCTTTCCCTGGTGTTCCTCCTCGATGCTCTTTATCGGGAGCGCTCCGTGTACTCCCGGGCCAGTCACAGTCATGTTTTGTCGGGAAGCCTTTCCATTATCTTGGTCGGCGTGTTGATTTTGTGTTTGGCACTTCGGGTACAAGATTTAGATTTCAATCTCGGCCACGTGGGCGTTGATACCTTGTTCATATTTGTTTTCTACGGATTTGCCATGCGCACCCTCCATCGTTTTGGCATTCAGGAAACAACAATCCCTGAGGAGCAAGAAGCCAAGCCGGGTCTGTCTACGGAGGCGCTGATCACGCGATACCTGATCGCCTCGGTGATTGTTGTCCTTGCTGGCTGGTCTTTACCAATTATTGGCAGAGAAATCGTTCATATCATGGGTTGGAATGAGGCCTTTGTCGGAACGGTTCTTATTGCCTTTACCACCAGTCTGCCAGAAATGGCCGTCACCTTGGCGGCCATTCGCGTGGGGGCTGTGGATTTGGCATTCGCCAATGTCTTGGGAAGTAACCTTTTCAACATTGCCATTCTCGGCATCAGCGACTTGTTTTACTTTAAAGGGCCATTGCTGGATGCCGTTCAACCCATTCATCAAGTCACCGGACTTATCACCATCATGATGACGGGCTTGGTACTGGTGGCTCTGGTTCACAACCCCAAGCGCCGGTGGTTCAATACTGTCAGTGGTCTGAGCCTGACAATTCTGCTCCTCTACATCCTCAACACCCTCGTCCTCTTTCGTGGGGAGGGTCCCTAAGTGGAATTTCAGGATTTCCATAGCATCGAGCCCTCTGAAGTGTGGAACCGGCTCCACCTTACCCCGCAACAGAGGGGCCTGAGCAGCGAAGATGCCACCCTTCGCCTCAAGAGGTTTGGCCCCAATCAACTTCCCGAGAAGGAAGGCCGAAGAGTTTGGCAAATGCTTGGGGATCAACTCTCAAGCCTGATGATCCTGATTTTGTTTGTGGCGGCGGGAATCTCAGGCTTTCTTCATGATCTGACGGATTCTGTTGTCATTTTGGCCATCATTGCGGTCAATGCGGTAGTGGGGCTCATTCAGGATTACCAAGCCCAAAAGGCACTTGCCGCCCTAAAAAAAATTCTTCCCACCCGAGCCCAGGTGTTGCGCGACCGGGTTTGGCAAATCCTTCCCGTCGAGCAATTGGTGCCGGGGGATTGGATTGAAGTCGAAGCCGGAGATGCGGTTCCGGCAGATATCAGACTGTTTAATGCTCACCTCCTGGCTGCAGATGAGTCGGCTCTGACGGGGGAATCTGTCCCCGTCGAAAAGCAAAGTGATTTTTTGAGCGAAGCCAAGTCCCCCGTTGGTGACCGGAAAAACATACTCCACAAAGGCACGATGATTTCCCGTGGAAGGGGACAAGGTTTAGTGGTGCACACCGGGCCACATACAGAGCTAGGTAGGATTGCCCAACTTCTTGAGGGAGCTGAACAGGTTCAAACTCCCTTGCAACAGCGACTCGACAGATTTAGCCGTAAACTGACCTGGGTTCTTTTACTGATCTGTTTGTTGCTATTTGCAGTGGGCCTTCTGCATGGTCAGGATTGGCTGTCCATGTTGATGACGGCCGTGAGCCTTGCCGTAGCAGCTATCCCCGAAGCTCTCCCCAGTGTGATTGTTATTGCCCTGGCGGTTGGAGCCAAACGCATGGTCAGCCGTCGTGCCTTGATTCAAAAGCTTTCGGCCGTTGAAGCCCTGGGGTCCACCACCGTTATTTGCTCGGACAAAACCGGTACTCTCACACAAAACAAAATGACCGTGGTGCGCAGTTGGATCGCCCATCCAGAGCATGAGGAGCTTTTTTACACCAACATGGCCCTCAACAATGATGTGAATTGGCAGGATCGAGCCCGCGAACTGGCCGAAGGGGAACCAACGGAAAGGGCCTTGTTCCTACACGCCTTTCACCATGGTAAAGACAAAGAAGAATTAGGCGAATCCTGGCCGCGGTTGAATGAGTTTCCCTTTGATCCCAAAGAGAAGTTCATGGTCACTCAGCACCAACAGCCCGACGCCACCTTTTATTTTCTTAAGGGCGCACCCGAAACCGTTCTCCACCTTTGCCGAAGAGACTCGCTCGCCGCAGAGGGCCTCGGGCAGGCTCAACAAATGGCCGATGGGGGCTTGAGAGTATTGGCCTTTGCTTGGCTCCAGACATCGACCCCTTTTTTGCAACTGGATGTGGCGACCGTTCATAGCCAACATTGGGAGCTGCTTGGTTTTGCCGGCATGATTGATCCTCCCAGACCCGAAGTTAAACAAGCCATCCGGGACTGCCAGACGGCTGGAATTCGCGTGCAAATGATCACCGGGGATCATCCACGAACGGCTCAGGCTATTGCCCGAGAATTAAAAATCCCAGGCGATATCATGAGTGGACAAGAGCTGGAGAAACTCTCTGATGACGAGCTAGGCACTCACATTAAACGAATGGGGGTCTTCGCTCGCACAGCACCCAAACAAAAAATCCGCATTGTCCAGGCCTTACAGAGCCAGGGCGAGATGGTGGCCATGACAGGGGACGGGGTCAACGATGCGCCAGCTCTGAAGCAGGCTCATATTGGTGTGGCCATGGGTAAGATTGGTACAGACGTCGCTCGCGAAGCCTCGGCCATGGTATTACTCGATGACAACTTCGCCACAATTGTGGCGGCTATTCGTGAAGGCCGGAGGATTTTTGATAATTTACGAAAGTTCCTGGTCTTTGTTTTGGCGGGAAATCTGGGAGAGATCCTGACTATATCAGTGGCCCTTTTTGTCGGCTTGCCACCTCCTCTGCTGCCGGTGCAGATTCTCTGGGTAAATCTCATTACCGATGGCCTACCGGGGTTATCGATGAGCCTGCTTGATGAAGAACCCGGTGTTATGACCAGATCACCCATACCCGCCAATCAAAATATCTTGGAAAGGGGCCTCATGGGCGAGATCTTGATTGGCGGCATTCTCGTCGCCACGGCCAGTTTACTGGCATTTTACTATGGCCTCAAAGATTCCGCCGCCGTTGCCCGCACCATGGGCTTTACAACTCTCAGTGTGTGCCAACTGTTTATGGCCTGGGCGATCAGCTCTTCCCGCCCGTTGGGGAAGGGCTTTCGCTTTTATTCTCCCACCTTGCTGGCGGCGCTGGCTATTTGTGCTCTCATGCAGGTCATGGCGGTTGAGGTCCCCAGCTTGCAAAGACTCTTGCACACTGAAGGCCTCAGCGCAGAGCAGTGGGGCATTTGCCTCGGCCTTTCAGTGCTGATATTCTTGATCAAAAAAATGCCCGGGTTTTCCATGGAAAGGAATCTCCCCAATGAAGAGCATCCTCCTCAGCCTTCTCCTCCTGTTGCCTAATTTTGTTTCGGCTTCCGAAAACCATACCTGTGACCCATCACAGGGCCGCACCCTGACTCAGCAGGATATCAAAGCCTACGAGCAGTATCTGCAAAATCTGGAGAAAGAATACACCTGGCTTTTTGAAGAGCTCATCCCCCAGGACAAGAGAAGCGGGGAACTTTTGGACAAAGCTAAAAAGACTTTTTTCAAACATCTCGCTGACAGCTGGGAGGTCTTCCCAAAACCAGGTGAGGTGTGGGGCGCTCCCCTCCCCGCCTTTTCAAGCGGTGTCCGCGAAATCACCGGAAAGATCACCTACGTGGGTTTTTTTCGACTCCCCTATCACTATGATCTTATCGCCGACGGCAAAGGCGGTCTCTCCATTGAGGTCCGGGTTCATTTTCAAAACCCAAAGGGTCAGGATTTGGCCAATCTTCGCCAATACATGAAGGATGCAGAAGACCTCTGGAACAAGAGCCAGGTGCATCTCAGCTTCCCCTATTCATTTAAGTTTTTGGTGGAAACGGTGGGGAGTCGGGCTCATTTTTCCGTCAGCCTCAAGGACTCAACAAGAGGACCTTACAACTCCAGTTGGAGCCGCACCTGGCGAGGCCGTACCATTGCCCACGAAATCGGTCACATGATGGGGCTTGCTGATGAGTATAAGACCATTAGTGGAGAGATCGATTGCTTGGAGGATTCACTGATGTGCACCTCTTATCGAGGATCTCTGTGGCCTCACCATTACTATTTGGTGTTACGCCGCATATTTAGCCAACACCCTTAGATTTTGAGAACAATTTGAAATCCCGGCGATTGAATGAGTAGAAAATCAGAACAATGCCAGACAGCGAAGTGACCAATCCTAAAAAGGCCGCCCATTGAACCAACGAGTTGTTAAAATTCTCCCGTTCCTGATAATCCATGATGTGAAGGCCCCATAGGAAATCATACCATCTCCAAAGTTCACTCCTCCGTGCCATGACCTTGCCTGATGTGGGCGAAATGTAGATCCTATATGCATTTGGGTCAGTGAATTCCACTTCATAGACGGGAAACGGTCCGCGATAGCCATCAGTCGGACTATCAAGGAGGATCGCACGACTTAGCCTTCCAGTTCCGGCGTAATCCCCTTGGGCTATTTCTCTCACAAAGTTCTCCCCCAACTCCATGAGTTGCGAGTTTGTCTCATGGTCAAAAAGAAATGAGCTTTCTTCCTGTCCATCCCACATCTCGACCCACCAGAGTGACCTTTGGCCAATGACAACTGGCTTTAGTCCCTTTAGATCCGCCGAGTACCTTTCAGCCAAAGCAGCTGTGACCCGACTCCACTCTTCCGGTTTGGGCATCCACTTGCTTTCCTTTTTGTTGGCTAAATGCTCGCTACGGACTTCCTGAATAGGAAAGTAGGTCATGAACAACCCACTCAAGGTCCATAGAAACAACTGGAGACCCACGACTAAGGCTAGCCATTTGTGGACCTTACGAATCCAAATCCTAAAGCGGAATTTAGCTTTCAACACCAAGCTCCTTCGTTGCCAGCCCAAATGGCCGGTGCTAAGGTGATGTCCATGAAATATCAAAAATTTGAGAACCCGTCACGACCAAGCAAGGATCAGCCCATGCTTAACTCTCTGTTTCCACCGATTCAACCCTATAAAACGGGTCGACTGAAAGTATCTGATGTTCATGAACTCTACTACGAAGAGGTGGGAAATCCTGACGGCAAGCCAGTTGTCTTTCTGCATGGAGGCCCTGGCGGAGGCATCGCTCCCGTCTACCGGCAGTTTTTTGATCCTCAAGTATTTCGCGTGATTCTGTTTGATCAAAGAGGTGCGGGTCAGAGCACCCCCCATGCAGACTTATCCGACAACACCACCTGGGACCTGGTTGAGGATATTGAAAAGCTCCGCGAGCATGTGGGTGTTGATCGCTGGTTGGTGTTTGGCGGCAGCTGGGGAAGCACCCTTTCTCTCGCATACGCTGAGACCCACCCCGAACAGGTCAAAGGATTGATCCTTAGAGGGATTTTTCTTTGTCGCCCCAAAGAAATTGAGTGGTTTTACCAAAGAGGGGCGGATGCCATTTTCCCGGAGACCTGGCAGGAATACCTGCGGCCCATTCCTGAAGGGGAGCGTGGAGATTTGGTCAAAGCCTATCACCAGCGTCTCATCAGTGATGACAAATCCATTCGCCTTGAAGCCGCCAAGGCCTGGAGTGTTTGGGAAGCCTCAGCCTCCTTTCTTCACCAGGACCCTGATCTCATAAACACCTTTGGCGAAGATGATTTTGCCACCGCCTTTGCACGCATTGAGTGCCACTATTTTACTAACAACGCATTCTTTAAGACCGACAACTGGCTGATTGAAAACGTCGACAAGATCCGCCACATCCCTTGCGAAATTGTCCATGGCCGCTACGACATTGTTTGCCCTATCATCAGCGCCTACGAATTGAACCAGGCCTGGCCTGAATCCAAGCTCCACGTCATTGCCGATGCTGGCCATTCAGCACTGGAGGTGGGAATCACTTCCAAGCTGATCGAGATTTTGTCTCGTTTTAGGGAGCTTTGAGCCCGACTCGACACAGGCCAATAGAGTCATAATGAAATGTCAATCCGCTGGTCTGGCTGCACGAGCCTAACTACACAGAGGGGGTTACTTTTATCCTCCTCTCCCCATAAATTTCAGTTCGCCTCTCAAAGTGAGACACTCCATGGGCACATGAAGTGCAATATCAACCGGTGGGGTATAATTGTAACAGGGGCATTAAAAATGAGCGGTCCAATGGGAAAAAAACTGAAACTCACTCTGCTGGCGGGAGCCTTAACTGTTCTCCTCCTTCCATTTCAAAACTGTGCACCATCGGGAAAATCATCCAACGGCGATGGTGATCAAGGTTCTCTCAACGCCAACGCCAAAATGTGTGGTTTTGAAGGCTTTGAATATCTCCACGCCAATTACTTCAATAAGTTTTGCACCAGCTGCCACGCGAAGACTGGCTTTGCCTTTCCGCCGTTTTCTGATCCTGATGTGGTCTCTTCTTACTCCTGGACTAAGTCCATCGCCGCCGAAAAGCTATGGGAGACTTCTACCAACAATACCTTTTGCGGCGACGCTTGCAGCCTAAAGCCTGGCGAGCTCCTCTATGATCAACTGGCCGAATGGCTGGATCACAGGGAGTCCTGTGACTGAAATAAGCTGACCTCGTCGACGGTCAATTGTTAGAATAGCTCCATCCAAATCCAGGAGGTGGAAGATGGGGCTTTTCAAAAAACCAATAATTACATCACTGATAATCGGCGCCTGCCTTCTTTTTGGCTTTCAAAGTCACGCACTCATGCTCGACTCCAACCTATTCTATATTTCTGATTCTCTGGACGTGACCGATCAGAGTTTTTCCCGCCATGGATTTGATCTTTCTCTCGCCATGGGGTTGGACCAGGATTCTATGCTCAATCTTGGTGTCAACGTCAGCTCCATGGGGACCATGGACTCCACCGGTGCCACCGAAGTTACCTGGTCCACCCTCGACTACGGAGTGAAATTCATTGCCTTTCTCGATCGGGTCAAGACCTGGGGCTTGGGCCTGGCCTACAATCTAAAGGCTCAAGGAAAATATGAGTCCGGAGGGAGCGAACTCGACTGGCGGGGAAGCAGCCTCAAGTTCGACATTGGATATAATCCTTTGGTCTTTAATGGCTTCTACTTTGGCGTTCGCCTCAGTTACTACATGGCCATGTACAACGAAGAGTCCACAGATGGCGGCAGCTCCTATACCAGTAAAGATGTAAAAAGAAGTTTCATTTACCCTTCGATTTATCTCTCCTACCGCCTCAAGTAATGGGTCGCACTTCAGTCCGGGCAAATTGTGCCCGGACCTAAACCCCTCATCCCCTAGGTGGTCAGCGACCTACGTCCGAAACCTCGCTTCAGGGTAGTGATTTCAGGGATTCTGCTATTATAATGATGAAAGATCCTTGCGACCGGTTAGAGAACAGGATGTTCTTGCGGAGGAAAGTATCAAAAGACAAATTCAGGCGGCCAAGATGGCTCTGTTTTTTTTCTCTGCCCTGTTTTCACTGACGGCTCTTTTTGCTTCAGTTCTTACACTTCTCTCTGGTTGCTCCTCAAAATCTGGCAAACACTGGTTTGGTTCTCTTGGTTTGGGTGGAGACCGAATTTACATCTCAGGCCCCTATGCCACTTCCAACAACTACACCGTCAGCGTCTACGACACCAGTGGCAATCTGCTAAGCATTCTCTATGACTACGGCAAAAACATTGAGTACCCACGAGGCTTGGCCTATGTGGACCCATTTACTCTAATTGTCAGTGTGGACGGGACGGATCGCCTCGATAAGTTGGATGTCTTTGGCAATCGCGTGGCTTTTGCGAACAGCACTCTTTTGACTGGCAATCTATTTGACGTGGAAAAGGATAATAGTGGCAATTACTATGTGGCTGAATCGAATACAATCGAACGCTTCAGTGCCACTGGCGAACGTTATCCGGTAAGTGGCAACCCCTACATCAACACCACCACTGGCTCCTGTGTCATCAATACCGTCCACGGACTTGGCTTGACCAGTGCCGGGTACTTGGTGGCTGTTAGTTCAGGGGGCACGGATAACCTCTCCATTTATGACGTGTCTGGGTCATCCGCAAGTTGTGTGAATAATGTGGCCTTCGGCAACGACCCATATGATGTTGTCGCCCACCCTAATGGCTATCTTTATGTGGTAACCCAAGGAAACGACTCCATCTACAGGGTGAACGAAGACGGAACTGGTGCGACCATCATTTATACCTACGGGTCGGCGACCACCAACCCTTCAGCGATTGCCGTTCTCCCGGATGGCAACCTCCTGGTCGCTGACACAGGGCTGGACTCCATTGATCTCATCGCGCCAGATGGTACCGTTGTCCAGTCGCCCTTTATCCGCAACACCTTCACCGTTAATGTCTCGGACATTCTCGTGGTGGAGGGCCAATGACAAGTGCACGTAGAATTGTCTTTCATACGATATTCCTGGCCTCACTTTTATTTCACATTGGTGCAATGGCAAAGGGCGGTGGTGGGAAATCCGGAAATCTCCGCTTTGAAGGTAGCCTCGGTGTTCCCAATGTGGGTATCGAGAATCCCGACGGCAGCAGCGCTTACTATGACGGACTGGCCATGGTTGGCCGCGTGATCGCACCTGTCTTTGGCAAGGACCAATTTTGGGTCGCTTTGACGGCCAACCTTCGCTACTTGGATTTGGAAAATACCGCCAACAGTGGCACCCAAAAGGAATTTGCCAGCCAGCTGGGGCCCGGTCTGGGACTACGCTTCAGTGTGGGAAAGATCTTTCTTGGCGCTGATTATTTTGTCGTACAATCCAAACACTATGCCTTCGGTGGCATTTCCAATGAGATTAAGTACACGTCCTCTCCTCTGAGTTACTATGTTGGTATGGAGTTTTCGCTGGGCTCACTTTCCATGGGCCTCGCCTACATCATGTCATCCGGAACCATCGGTGTCGATGACACAGGTCTTGCTGCTGACTCCCCCTATACAGACTCTTTAGCCATGGTTACTCTTAGCTGGGACTCGGGAGTTTCATTCGGCAAGTTTGCTGCCGACTTGGTGAAAAAGTAGGCGCAGCACGAGATTCGTCAAAAACCACGACAGTATTTCAAGAACACAGTAGACGGTCTTCCCCACTTTGGTCCTAATCGCGAGCAGCACCCTTATACCACGCACAACTCCAAGCCGCAGTGTGTGTCACCTATTTCCACAATTATCTGCAAATTGCCCCTCGAATCACTGACAATCGGGATTTTTGCCCACCTACCTTGGTCTTACTGACCTGCACAATTTCTGGGGATTTTTGCCAGATCTATCAACACTCAAAAGTCATGGACACTTCTGTCTTTGTTTCTTTGACGTTTCGAGATGAGAAACCAGTCTAACTTCCAGCGTTTAGACCTAAGTCTCCAGACGAAAGAAAGTCAAAAACTTGGGCACCGGCTTTGCTCAACACCTTAGTAAGGGAAATAGTCGACGGGGATATTTTATGAAAAACCTTGTTCTTACAGTATTAGGTCTTCTGGTGGTCAGCTTAATGGGTATGAGCTGTTCTGAAGTCAAATTTGCTTCAGAAGAATCACTGGACAAATTCCAACACCCGGTGGATCCGCCTGTCGATCCGCCAGTGGATCCACCCATTGATCCTCCTATTGATCCACCCATTGATCCTCCACGTGAGTCGGCCAAGGACACCTTTTATCAGCAAGCTGACAATACTCAGGTGGATGTACTCGTCATCGTCGACAACTCCCCTTCAATGGTGGAAGAGCAGGACAAGATGGGGCAAAGGATCTCCAGTTTCCTCGGCCACCTGCGCGATTTGGATTGGCAGTTGGGACTGACGACAACTGATATTAGTGGTGGTCAATACAGTACAAAAGGTGACCTACTGCAATTTAAGGGCACTAACACTCGGGTCTTAAACAAACACGTCAACAATTATAATCAGGCCTTTCTCGATACAGTGAAACGACCTGAGTCCGACTGTTTTTTTGATTGTGCCTCCAGCGACGAACAGCCCTTGCGAGCCGCAATTCAAGCTATGGACAAAAGAGATTCCCGCAACCAGGGCTTTTTCCGTAATAACACCGACCTGGTCATTATCGTCATCTCTGATGAGGACGAACAGAGTACGGGACCATCAAGTGCCACCAAACCCGGTGAAGTGATGAATCGCTTTAAGGCGATTTGGGGCAACACCAAGAGCCTGACCGTATATGGCATTATTATCAAGCCAGGCGATCAGAACTGCTACGAAGATAACTACAGCACTGGCGGGAACTACGGCGACTTCGTTTATGAGTTTGCCAAGTCCACAGGTGGACTCTCGGGCAGTATTTGTGACCGAGATTACGGAGCTTCCTTGTCCTCTATTGGTCAGCGAGTGAGAACTCTAATCAACTCGTTTATGTTAAGTAATGATGTGGATCCGGCGTCAGTAAAAGTCACACTCACTCCTGCACAGAGCATTGGCTGGAAAGTCGATGGTCGAAAGATCATCTTCGACAAGCCGCCCGCAGCGGGAACAAAGATTGAAGTCGACTACTTGAAGCCGGCAAAGAAGAATTAGATTTTTTGTCAGTTAAGCGTTAGGGGAAGTCGGGCAGATTTTTGGGTGATTGCCCGACTGAATTTAGGATGATTGCAGAGACCACCTGTCCAAGTCTGGTGGTCTGGTTAGGGTACTTTCGACAATAAATAAAATTGAGAGCGGTGAGCGACTCTAAGGGCTATATGAGCAGATAAGCTTCTGTTCATTGGTATTGTGTTTCATTGTTCATTCGGGTCACTTGTTTTATCAACAGGCACGAAGGGGTCGGCATGTCCTTTGCCGACCCTTTTTTTTACCTTCTACACACCCAATCTCACATCCCCCCTATAAATGCTCTATTAGTCATTTTGGAATGGTCAGCAATCCTTCCGTCACTTAGAGCTAGCTCTGGTAACCAAAAAATGGAGGGGGAGAATTATGGTCTTTACGATACGTGCCGTACTGAGCGCAATGCTGACTTTGGCCCTTGGGTTTGTGATCCTGGCCACGCGAGATGCAGCTGCCAGCTTGGCTTCGCCGTTTCCCTCCTGTGTACCCCGTACGCAAATTCCCAATACCCACAGCCTGGATGAAAATGAGATCATCATTCGCGGCATGGCTCCCCGCAATCAAGAGGACATTGATAGTCTGAAGAACTTGGGCATCGAAAGAGTCTTGATTTTTAAGAACCAGACTCGAAATGAAGTGGATAAGGAAGTGGCCCAGCTGGTGTCTTCCGGCTGGACGAAACAGCAGGTCAGCTTGATTCCCTTCCCCTGGAAGGAACACAAGAGTTTCAAAGATGCCTGCACACAAACCATCGAGGCCCTGAAGATCCTCCAGGACCACCATCGCCGCAACCTACCCCTATACTTTCACTGCACCGTGGGGGAAGACCGAACCGGATATCTGGCTGGCCTACTCAGGTGGTGGTGGGAGGACGCCCCTTTGGAAGAGATTTTTGAGCGAGAGCTCTGTATGAACGGCTATGGGGCCGGCAACCCACGCAAGCCATTCCGCCAAGTGGTGCAAAAGATCCGCGACTCTCTCACTCCCCTATTCGTAAAAATGGCCTATGTCCTTGCTGACGCCCAAACTCTTGATGCCAAAAAACTTTGCGCCAAAGACCCGCAGGGCGACTCCGAATATCAGACCAAATGGCAATCTTTGGTGAGTCAGTTTGAGTGTCAGGAGTCTCCTCGCTATCAGTACAGAGACGACGCGAAAAAGGCCTGTTCACTGTAGTTCATGGGATCTAGGCTCAGGCTGATTTCACTCGGGTGCCGAGCAAAACGCTGGTGAGAATGACGGCCATTCCGACCATACTCAGGTACGGGATGGCCTCGGCAAAGCCAAACCAACCAATACCAATCGCAAATAGAAGTCCAATGTAGTTAATGAGACTAATGCGGCTGGCTGGTTCGGCCTGGTATGCTTTGGTCATATACACTTGAGCAATTTGTGTCCCCACCCCAATTACGAGGACCATCAGCCAATCCCATCCCTGGGGCCATACCCAATGGCTGATGGCGAAGGGGCCCACTAAGGGAATGGTCGTCAACGGAAAGTAAAATACCACCACCAGGGCATGATCGCTGTCCTTAAGCATGCGAACAAAATTGTAGGCGAGGGCCGAAAACAAGGCAGCAGCGATCCCCACAAATAGAGAAAGAAAGGACACCCTAGGATCAACTCCCTTCACCAACAGGACTCCTACAAATGCGGCCAAAAAGTAGAACCATTGTTTGGTTCTGGCCTTCTCGCGCAAAAGGATACCGGCAATTAAAAGAGTAAGGATAGGCGACAGGTATTGTACGGTAACAGCTGTCGCCAGTGGCATTTCCTGAAGTGTGTAGAAGTAGCCCGTCAAGGCACAGGTTCCAGCCAACCCACGGGCAAACAACAAGCGCCGATTGTTACCAATGAGAGATATCCCTTTGGACCGTAAAAGATAAATGCAAATCACCAAAGAGATCAGCGCCCGAAAAAAAACCAGTTCGAAAAAGGGAATGTGACCAAGATATTTGACGGCCGCGTGAACCAAGGAAAAAAAGAACACCGCGGCGGCCATCCATCTCTGTCCGGCGCTCCACTGAATCATGATGAAGACACTTGGTAATCGATTGGTAAAATGGGGCTTAATGCTAAAGGCGGCCTAAGACCACCCTCAGTCAATTAATTGCCACCCATAGTGGGGAGCTTGCGACCGTACTTCTTAGCGAACTTCTCCGCCCGTCCTTCAGTATCGATCAAACGCTGTTTACCTGTATAAAAAGGATGAGAGGCGCTGGAAATATCCACCTTTACCATCGGATACTCTTTGCCGTCTTCCCAAGTGATGGTTTCTTTGGCCGCAGCCGTAGAAAGAGTCTTGAATGCAAAGTCACAAGACACGTCTTTAAAAATCACTTCCCGAAGTTCCGGATGAATATCTTTTTTCATGGTAACTGCTCTCTCACATGATCCGCGTTTTAGGGTTCCTTAAGAATCCCGGCAATTTAACAAACTTTGTCGGTGAGCGCAATGTCCTTTTACCTCCTCAAAAGGATTCAATTAAACTAGTATTTTCAAATATTTAACTAATTCTCCCCGATTGAAGTCAGCAAATGATCGACTGGACTCAGGACCAAATGGCATTCAGCAACAGTCCCCTACGGAAGGCCTAATCCCTAGGACCAGAACTGGTCCTGGCCCGGCCCCAGGTCCTTAAGACTCACCCCGACTTTAGACGATTAGACTCTCACAAGGTCTTAAGACTCAAGTTTTAGGACTCAACCAACATCAAGGCCCAGACGGTAGGGGGAGCGCATGGCAAGGGAATGGGAGTTTTATTGGATTCGGTTATCCTTGTACCTTGGCCTTCCCGCACTCGCCTTGGCCTGGGCCCTCAGCGCTCCAGCGCAGACAGATCTCCCCAAAGTCGTCGGAATGGACTACTTGCCACAAAAGTCCCTCAGGAGTGAGGGAGCAGAAGATCTTAGCAAGATTGGAAATTTTCAAGATTATCCTCAACACCGAGTCACCAAATGGGCTCCAACCGGAGCTCAAACTGTTCCCATCGCCCGCGACTGCCATCCTCGTCAGTTCGAAGAAGAGTATCTGGCCCTGCGCGGAAGTGAGAACCAAAAGCTTGAGCTTCTGCGCAACTATTTTGATCGCTGTGGGGGCCATCTGTCCCGAGACGCCGATAGTGGCCTCAAAGCCCTTTTGAAAATGGACAAGGTACAATACAGAATCTTTGAGAATCCCCAAATTCAGCCGATCCGTCTCACATTTTCCAATGGCGAAGCATCTACAGGATTTCTTGGCCTCAAGGCAGATGGTCGGAGTCGCCCCTTTGTTGTCATCCGCTGCGGCCTTGCCTGTGAAGCGGGAAACACTCCCCTGGTGAGAGCATTGGTGTCCCATCTTTTTGATGAAAGTCCGTTTCATATTATGGTTCTGGCCAGCCACTCCTCGGCCACCAACGCCAGGGAAAACCAACGATGGGTCCACGGGGGACATTACGAAGGGCAGGAAATGCTCGAAGTGGGCAAGTGGATTCGCTTTGTCTCCCCCTTTCGCCACCTGGTTGGTAGTCTACACATGGTCGGAGTTGGTCTTGGCGGACACGGGGCTCTCTACACAGCCCTTTACAATGACTACAATCCCATCAACGACGACATTAAGGTCTTTCACAGTGTCATCGCTTATTGCCCCGCCATCAATCTTGAGCAAAGTATGAAGGATATAATCGAAGGCCGGAGCCTAATGGCCGCTTACTTCCGCCAACGGATTTGGCGGACAGCAAAGGAAATCTATCCCGATGTGCCAGATCTTCAAGACCTCATTGATCCAAACCTTCCTCCACCGACCGGCGCACGTATGATGGAAATCATGGGAATTTCATCTGCACGATTTCAAAGCCGCCTCCCTGAAGGGTTGGCTCTTTTTCCATTTAGGGATAAGCCAGTCACCAATCCTTCGGACTTCTGGTCCCTCAATCAATTTATTAATCAGTCGGACGGGGTTCTCACTCCTACCCTGGTTTGGAACGCAAAGGATGACTCGCTCATTGATTTCGCCCGCAACGGTCAGGCGCTTGTTGACAAGCATCCTGAGGCTCAAAAGGGCCGGCTGATGATTCTCAACACCGAAAAAGGCAATCACTGCGCTCAGAGTGTCGTCTACGGTTGGCAGGCCACCGCCACCATATTGCGTACCTTTATCCAGGATCACAGCCACGACTTCTTCATCAAGCGCCGGCGGATCACTTACCCCCTTGTCGTGGATCAACCACAGTTGTCCCCCAATCAACAGCACATGCTTCAGGAATGGAAAGCGCAACAGGGAGAGGATTACTTTGAGATCAAATTTACTGTCTTCAACTCCGATCACAACTGCCAAAGACCCGGGAAAAGTTCGGCCAGCTGCTATGAATCCAAAACCAAACTGGTGAGATTCGCTGACCTTCCCGTGCCCATTATGATCCCTCAGACTGAAACTGAGGCAGAAATTCTCACTCGTTGGGCCAATTCTCGCTTGGAAATACACGGCGCATCTGGCCGTTTAATCGAAAGTAATGAGCCTGGAGAAAAATTGGTCTATATTAGTGACATCTCTGAACCCCTCTAAGGAAATGAAAGGGACTTGCGATGCTCACTCATGATGAAATCATCTCCAAATTAGGCCCCCTGGCCCGCCTCGCTGGAGTCTGGGAAGGAGAAAGTGGGCACGATACGGCCCCTTCGGATGACCGGGGCACGGAAGTGAATCACTATTTCGAGAAAATGACCTTTGAGCCTTTTGGACCCGTCGACAACCACGAGCAACAATTGTTTGGCCTCCGCTATTCAACAGTTGCCACCCGCATTGGCGAGACCGAACCCTTCCACGAGGAAACCGGCTATTGGCTATGGGATGCCCAAGCCAAACAGGTCATGCGGTGCTTTTTGGTGCCTCGCGGAGTTAGTGTTATTGCTGGTGGCACGGTGGAACCTACCGCCCGGGAGTTTACCTTGACAGCCAAGCTGGGCTCACCCACCTATGGAATCTGCTCCAATCCTTTTTTGGATCGAGAGTTCCAAACCGTGGCCTACATCTTAATGGTTAAGGTTCTCGATTCCGGTGAATTGCTCTATGAACAGGACACCCAAATCAAGGTCAAGGGCAAACCTGACATCTTCCACCACATTGACAAAAATGCCCTGAGAAAAACCGGCCTGCTATAGTCGCCCTCCCAAAAGCGAGCAGAGACTCATGGACAGGCCAACTATCGCAGCAGATGGCCCCTTTTCATCTTCACTAGAGTCCGGACCGATCAAAAGGGGTCAAATGCAAGGCGGCTTGGGCCCAAACGAGCGCCCGTTTAGCTTTTGCAGATTCCGGGTTGGTCAAAAAGGTCCAGATGCGAGGCTGAGGCCACTTGTCGAATGGAGGCGTACTTACTGGTACGTTGGAATGAGACAGGTGGCCGATAACGATGCAGATGGGCCTTTTTCACCAGCCCGGCTATTCTTGGAAGAGATGGAAGGAAGGATGCTTATCCCCCTGCGCCTTCGGATCCACATTGAACAGCGCAATCACCTCAGTCTTAGACCCAGGACGGATATTAAAGACTGTTAGATCAGCGTTCTCAATGATCTGATGGATGCCCCGCCCGGCACCACCTTTACTGGCATCTTCGTCGTGGCCACCCTCAGCTCCGCCGTAGCACTTTTCGAGATAATTGAGAATGGTCAAACCTGAGAGTGCACCGTTGGGATCGGAAACTGAAACTGCCATGAGCATGCCATCGGTGGCATATTGCAGACGACCGATATGGGCCGAGTCCAAAATGACCAATTCGTTGCGCGAAATGTGGTTGTACATGGACTTGCCGTCCTGATCGACAGGAGCATCATAAATGGCGTTCATCAGCAGCTCTTCAGAGACTGTGCGCATTCTTTCACGAATCGTAGAGCGAATGCCTAGACCACTGAAGTACTCATCCATTTGATCAATCAGCTTACCGCGCTCGTCACTGCGAATGATGGGAGCTGACTTAATATCCACACCCCAAGCTAAATATTTGGACAGACCAAAAATGTCTCCCCCAGCCAGCTTGGCAACGGATGTTACAATATTCTTAATGGTAAAAGTCCGGTCATTTTCGTCGCGAGAGATAATATGAGGCAAGAAGTCATGCTTTTTGAGAACCGGCAGATACTCCGGGATATAGGCTGAGGTCATAAAAACAAAGTGGCAGCTCGGATTTGCCTTTTGGGCCAAAGCCACGAGCTCCAGCATTTCTGCCGGAATAAAGGCAATGTCAACCGGGTGCTCAGCCACCAGCTTTTTGCCTTCTTCCAAATCTGAGACAATATCTAGTTCGACGCCAGTTCCACCAAGGGCCATTTTGGCGGTGATCTGCTGTTTTTTGTTGGGTTCAGCGAGCAAAACTCTTTTGCTCTTCATAGCCTGTTCTGTTGAATAAAGAGAAGTCACAGGCTCAAGAAGTTCAAGAACATCGTTCACTTCACCAATGGCTGACTGGACCATTTCTTTCTGATGGCCCCCGCTGGACTGCTGCTCAATTTGCATCAAGGTCATTTGCAGAGGGACCAGGAAGTTCTTGTAGAGATCTTCAAGCTTTTTAAAGGTCAAGGTTCTGGTACTGTAAAGTTCTTCCAGCTTTTTGTGGCTGGCAACCAGCTCGGCGTTTTGCTGTTCGAGTTTTGCATGAGACTTCACCAGATCTTCTGTGCGCTTTTGTAGGTCTGCTGTGCGCTCTCTGACCTTTTCTTCCAAATCCCGGTTGATCTCTTTGAGTTCTTCCTGGGCTTCGGTCAACTTATTAGTCAGATCCTCAAAATACTTGGCTTTTTGATTGGTGACCCGCAGTTTTTCAGTCAAATCGTGGGCGTACACCCGGTAAAGAGCGTGCTGAAATCCGTCTGAATCTGTACCTTCAAGGGTATTGAACTTATTGGCATTGATCACCAGCATCTCGACGGGAGCTTCTGCCTTAATAGTAGCACCCACCGGCTGACGGCTGATGACACTCATCTCACCAACTAGAGATCCCTTTTTATCCAAGGTGGCGACCACACCGCCATCGACATAGACACCCAGTTTACCACTCAAAAGGAAATAGAGATCGTGATTGAGTTGGCCCTGCAAAAGAACTGAGGCCCCCTGAGGATAGGTGTAGTACTCAACATGGTCAGCCACTTGCTCCAGCAATTTCTCCGGGAAATGCTTGAAAAAGGGAAACTCCAACAGGGATTCCACAATCGTCTTACGATCCAATGCGGTTTCTCTTTTTTGTGCTGCCTGACTCATTCCCACCTGCCCATATCATGGGTAACACTATACATTGTTAAGGAATCTTAAAGGGTATCGACATTTTCGCTAAGGTTATGAAGGCTAGTGTCCGGATTTGAAGCATCTAAAGAAAAACTTTTTTGGATTCAGAGCTGGTCTTGATAAAGGTCCCAGTATTCTGTCTCGATTTGAAATGGGATTCCCAGCGAAAGTCCATTGCCCGTTTGCGTTAGTCAGTTTTATTTGAAATTTCCGGCCTCGACCTAGACCTGGCCAGACTGCCCAAGACGAGGGGCAAACATTTACAATGGAATCTATATTATCAATCAAGTGATAACCGCTGAGAACCAATTGCGTCTATGGAGGTCATCGAGTGGAGTCCCCCAATCAAAATCAGATCTTGGAAAAAGTCCGCCAGTCATCATCTCACAAAGTCAAAGTGGCCGTCACTGACATCGATGGCATTCTCCGGGGCAAATACATCCACAAGGATAAGTTTTTTTCGGCAGTCGAAGGTGGCTTTGGCTTTTGCAATGTGGTGTTTGGCTGGGACATGGCAGACGTGGTTTACGATAACGCCCGTTACACGGGCTGGCACACCGGATACCCGGATGCCGAGGTGCGATTGGATCTCAACACCTATAGGGAAATCCCTTGGGACAACAAAACCCCATTCTTTCTCGGTCATTTTGTAGAGGATGAAAATCAGCCTCTCCTGATCTGCCCCCGGCAATTGCTCCGTTCCGTAATCAAAAGGTCTGAATCCAAAGGCTTTTTACCCATGGCTGGACTTGAGTTCGAATGGTTTAACTTTCGTGAGTCCCCTCAAAGCCTGGAGGACAAGGGGCATATTCAACCTGAGCCATTAACTCCTGGCATGTTTGGTTATTCGATTTTACGGGCGGGATACGAGAGAGATTACTTCAATGCTTTGATGGACGAAATGGAGGAGTTCAGCGTTCCCTTAGAAGGACTGCATACGGAAACTGGTCCCGGTGTCTATGAAGCAGCGATTGCCGTAAGCGATGCCCTGACTGCCGCAGACCGAGCGGTGCTGTTCAAGTCAGGAACCAAAGAAATTGCTTACCGCTATGGTATCATTCCTTCCTTTATGGCCAAGTGGAATGCCCAGCTTCCCGGATGTAGCGGTCATATCCATCAAAGCCTTTGGGAAATTGGTGACAAGAAGAATTTATTCTATGACCCTAATGATCCGCTCAAGATGTCTAAGCTATTTAAGCACTACCTTGCTGGACAAATGCACTGTCTTCCGGCCATCCTTCCCATGTTGGCTCCTAACGTGAATTCCTATAAACGTTTGGTGGAAGGTCTGTGGGCTCCGACCAGAATCAATTGGGCCGTGGACAACCGAACGGCGGCGTTTAGAGTCATCCCTGGAAGCCCCAAGTCCACTCGCTTGGAGACGCGCACTGCGGGCGCTGACATAAACCCTTACCTGGCCTTGGCCGCAGCCATTGCTTCAGGTCTTTATGGGATTGAAAACGAACTGCCGCTGCAACCGGAAACCAAAGGCAATGGATATGCGGATGAGGGGGCCAAGCGTCTGCCCAATAATCTTTATAGGGCGACTGAAAAAATGGTCCGCTCGGAAATTGCCCGGGAGCTTTTTGGCGATGATTTTGTTGACCATTTCACAGCCACACGCCATTGGGAGTGGAGACAATATCAGACTGCCGTGACCGATTGGGAATTGCGCCGTTACTTTGAAATCATTTGATCCCTTTGGGATGGAGAGAATATGACTGGAGCAGAAGCCATTAGCCATTTTAACTACCCAACCCGTATTCACTATGGTACAGGCGCCCGCCGCCAGGTGGCCCCCTGCCTGCAAGAGAACAAATGGAAGCAAGCTTTGATTGTGACTGACCGGGGTGTTGTGGAACTCCCCTTTATGACTGAGTTCAAAGGAAATCTGGAACAGTCAGGTCTCAAAGCGGAAATCTTCTCTGAAATCTGGGGGAATCCGGTCAAGTCTCAGGTGACGGCGGGAGTGGCCGCCTTCAAGAACTGTAAGGCTGAGGTCATCATTGCCGTTGGCGGAGGGGCCGCTCTCGATGTGGCAAAGGCCATTGCCCTGATGATCCATCATCCTGGAGATTTATTTGACTATGAGGACGGTAAACCCAATGCCCTGCCCATTAACCAAGCCATCCCGCCAATCATCGCTATTCCGACGACTGCGGGAACAGGATCGGAGGTGGGGCGAGCGGCAGTTGTCAGTGATGACGTGAGCAAAGTGAAAAAGATCATTTTTGATCCCAAGCTTCTCCCCTGCCAGGTGTTTGTTGATCCGGAACTGACCCTGTCCCTCCCTGCATCAGTGACGGCGACCACGGGTATGGATGCCCTCACCCACCTGATTGAAGCCTTTTTAGCTGTGGGTTTTCACCCGATGGCCGATGGGATTGCGCTTGAGGGCATTCGGCTCTGTGCGGAAAACCTGGCCAAGTGCGTGGCCATGGCTAAAAACCCACCCGACAACCGGGAGGAGTACCTCCACGTCCGTGGAATGATGATGAATGCCGCCTATATGGGTGCCGTAGCCTTTCAAAAAGGATTGGGGGTCACCCACTCCTGTGCCCATGCCTTGAGTACGGTGTGCGACACTCATCACGGCATGGCCAACGCCGTTCTTCTCCCTTACACCATGAAATACAACAGCAAGGCCGTGCCGGATCGCTTTGTGCGCATGGCCCAGGCGGCGGGATTGCACCCTGCCACTCCGGAAGCCTTTATCAAATGGACCATGGACCTGCGCAAACAGACGGACATTCCTCACACCCTCAAGGAGATTGGAGTTCGCGAAGAACATCTCAATAACTTAGTGGAGGTTGCCCTTCAAGATGGCTGTCATCAGCTCAATCCATGCGCAGTGAGTGAAGAGGATTTCCGTGAAATCTTTCAGGCGGCCTTTGAAGGAAGGGTCTGATGTTAAAAGTCGGCATTAGTGCCTGTTTTTTTCACCCCGATCCCGCTCGGGCCACGTTTAGCAAAAAAACTTTGCTTTATTTCGAACAATCCATGGCCCATTGGGTCCTCAACCACGGGGCCTATCCAATTCTTTTGCCCACTGAAAGTGACAAGGCCGATGTGGCCCAGATTATGTCCTTTGTGGACGGCCTTCTTTTGCATGGAGGGGCGGACGTGGCACCCGAATCCTATGGGGAAAAGGCCTTCAGCGAACGATGGCCGGGAGACCGAATTCGCGACCAGTATGAAATCAAGCTCTATCAGGAAGCACGACGCCAGGGAAAACCTGTACTAGGGATTTGCCGAGGTCTCCAAGTCATCAATGTGGCAGAAGGCGGGACTTTGTTTCAGGACATCCAGACGCAAAATGAAAAGGCCCTGCAACATCGAGATGCGGATAAATATGATGGCCTGTTTCACCAAGTAACGGTCGAAGCCGACTCCTGTTTGGCAGCCCTGTATGGCGAAAAGGGTGGAAAGGTCAATTCTGTCCACCACCAGGCGGTGAAAGATCTGGCTCCAACTCTGGTTGTCGAAGCCCGTTGCCCCGAAGATGACATCATTGAGGGCTTTCGCCACGAGAAAACCAAATGGGATGGGCCAAAGGAAGACTTTGTTCTAGCTGTTCAATGGCACCCAGAATTTATGCAGACATTAAATAATGAAACACTAAGTGAATCCAAACTGATGAGCGCATTTCTGCAAAAGCTTGGGGATCAATAGACCTCAGGAAAGGATCTTTTCCAATGCTCAAGATAGTCAATCCCTACACCTATGAGTTAATCCAGGAAGTCTCCCCAGACAATGAGTCCTCCGTTCGCGCCAAGTGGGAAAAGGCCCATCTAGCCCAGGCTGAGTGGAAACACACCCCCCTTATGCACCGGATGGAAATTGTCGCCCGCTTTCGCGTTCTCATGCAGGACAACATGAAGCAACTGGCAGAGGTTCTCACTTCAGAAACAGGCAAGCCCATCACTCAGGCACAGAACGAAATCAAAGGCACACAAGGGCGTTTGGACTTTTTTCTGCAAAGTATCGAGTCGGCCCTTAAGACCGACACGGTTTTCTCTTCTAACGGCAATGAGGAAAAGATCTCCTGGGACCCTCTTGGTGTCGTGGCCAATATCTCGGCGTGGAATTACCCTTATTTTGTGGGCACCAATGTGTTTATTCCCGCGATTCTCACCGGCAATACGGTTCTCTATAAGCCATCGGAATACAGCACACTCACCGGAATGGAGTTTACCAAGCTGTTTAAACAGGCAGGACTCCCTGAGGGAGTTTTCACTCTGGTCGTGGGCGGCCGGGAGACAGCAGAGTCTCTTCTTGAACAAAAGCTGAATGGCGTGTTTTTCACCGGCAGCCGCGCCACTGGAGTAAGCATAGCCAAGGCCGTCGCCGGCCAGATGTGCAAGGTGCAATTGGAGTTGGGGGGGAAGGACCCGGTTTATGTCCGCGATGATGCCAATGTGAAAGTCGCTGCGGAGTCACTGGCCGATGGAGCCTTTTACAATACGGGCCAGAGCTGCTGTTCTGTCGAACGCATCTACGTTCATGAGTTTCTTTACAAAGAATTCGTGGAGCACTTTGTGAAAACCGTCAAGGATTTCAAGATCGGCGATCCTTCAAGTCCTGAGACTTACATTGGTCCGCTGACCCGCAAGCAACAATTACAGGTGCTGATCGACCAGGTCAAAGACGCCACAGCTAAAGGGGCCAAGCTGGAGTTGGGTGGCGATGTTTGGGCCGAGCATGAAGGCTTTTTTCAACCCACAGTCTTGTCGCAAACCGATCACACCATGGAAGTGATGAGGGAGGAAAGCTTTGGCCCCATTATTGGCATTCAGCCTGTGCGCAGTGACGAAG
The DNA here is from genome assembly GCA_020635075.1 of Pseudobdellovibrionaceae bacterium. Taxonomy (NCBI): domain Bacteria; kingdom Pseudomonadati; phylum Bdellovibrionota; class Bdellovibrionia; order Bdellovibrionales; family Pseudobdellovibrionaceae; species Pseudobdellovibrionaceae bacterium. Next base: position 1,691,066 of record JACKAM010000001.1, read on the forward strand.
AGGCGATTCAACTCATGAATGATACAGAGTACGGGCTCACCGCAGGTGTGTTTACGGGCGACCAGGAAGAGGCCGAAGAATTCCTCAGCCAGGTAAATGCGGGAACTGTCTATTGGAACTGTTGCGACCGGGTAAGTCCCCGTCTACCGTGGACAGGGAGACAGGGCTCAGGCATTGGTTCCACCTTGTCCATGATCGGCATTCGCAGTTTTCTGCAACCTAAAGCCTGGCACCTGGTGCAACCAAAGATCTAGTTCCACCAGTAGACGTAGATGTAGTAGTTCCAATGCCGCCACTGAAAACTGTAGTAGGGGCGGTAATAAAAGAAAGCTGAATTCCAATAATAAACCGGCTGGTACCACCAATTGGTGTATGCGTGGTAGTGGGGATAATAATGAATGTATCCTGACCCCTGAACACCACAGTAGTTGCGATAAAACCAATATCCAACTCGATACTGACAGTTGTAGCGCCAATACCCTGGCCCCCGATAGGGCGGCTGGGTTCCCCGCCAACGGGTGCGCGGCCGAGGTGTGGTCGGACGACTATAGGCCGAGCCCTCGGCAAGGTCCGGAGAAAATCCAGGCTCGGCTGGCTGATCTTCCAACCAAATCTGGTCGGTTTCCATCTCTTGAGGACTTTCCACAAAGTAAAGGCCCTGCGTGGGACTTTGTGGGAATTCATTGCGAATGGAGTCCACATTGCCATTCCACCGCAGAGATCGGGCACGGATGTGTTCGCGCAATTGTCGTTCATCAAGAACAGAACTCAGGGAGTATTCCAAAAGGCGACCGTTACGACGGACCACAACCATATGTGGAGCCTGAGTCGGCCAGCTGGTTGTCTGATCTTGTTCGTAAACCTGCTCAGGGTAATAGGGAGGAGGCGGTTGGCTCCCCTTGTTTTTGTCACAACTCAGGACCCCAAAACAGAGAGGGATCCAGACGATCGTCCACCACAGACTCTTTTGCCTGGTCATAGAGACCTCCGATTCACCCATTAACCAGTTATTTCATTCACTTAAGAAATGGCTATCGCAGCTCGTATGGGACGGCAAGTCAAATTGCTGCGGTGGGAAATGTCTACATAGCCACTTGGGACCGATCCACGATCCTTGATCTCCATCAATCTCATTAGGCCTTCGGGTGAGTTGTCCCCTCGAGAACTCAGCTAAATCAAACCTGCGGCCGATAAGAAAAGGTCCATTTAATATAGATATTCAGTGAGGAGTGATCGATGCGATCCACCAGGAACCTAAAGTCCCTTGTGACCCTTGCCTGTTGTCATCTGTTCATTTTCTATGGCCCCATTGATTCTCAGGCCAAGAGCGAAAAAGCAGACGAGAAGTATCGCATCCTGGTGGTGGACAGTTACCACGGGGAATATCTTTGGTCCCAGGAAACCGGGAAAGGCTTTGCCTCAGCCCTTTTGGAACAGGGATTTCTGGACAGTAAAACTCAGCTGGAGGCATTCCTCAAAAGTGATCAGGTGGAGAGTCAGAAAGCCACGATCAAACGGGTGTGGATGGACACTAAGAGAAATTCCCAACCTCCCCAAATCTCAAGTGCAACTAAGAAAGTCATTGATGTGATTGATGCCTTCAAACCCCAGCTGGTGTTCTTGGGCGATGACAATGCCGCCAACTTTATTGGCAATCACTACATCGACCAGGGTTTCCCCATGGTCTTCTGGGGAGTCAACGGCACTCCCCTAAAATACAACTTGCTCGACAGCGAAGAAAAGCCTGGTCACAATATCACCGGAGTCTATCAAGCGGGATACTTTAAGGAGTCTTTGGCCATGCTTTTGGAGCTTTATCCGGAAGCTAAGAATTTTGCCATTATCGCCGACGACACCGCCACCGGCCGCTCTAAAGCCAAGACCATTGAGGCCCTGGCAAAAAGAGGTGAACTCCCCCTCTCCCTCAATAAGACCATTCTCACCAACGACTTTGACACTTGGAAGTCTGAAATCAAGGCCGCTGAGCCCGAAGTGGATGCATTTTTTGTTCTCAATTACCAGGGGTTAAAGGACAAAAACGGTCAACCACTACCTACAATGGAGGCTCCCGCTTGGTATCTTAAGAACATCAACAAGCCCGAAGTGTCGGATGAAAAACAATTTGTTGAAACTGGAATGCTCCTGAGTGTCGACGACTCGGGTTACAACCAAGGTTATGTGGCGACTAAAATGGGATTGGAGTTTCTCCTTGGCCGCAAATCGCCGGCCACAACTGCCCCGCTGGCTCCCGCTCCCGGTCCTCGGGTTCTCAACGCCAATCGCGCCAATCAACTGAAGACTCCCATTGCCAAAACCAAGGTGGATGAAAAGATCACCTACTCTCTGGGTCTGGGCCAAAGAAAACCCGCATCGGGTGGTCGATGAGAAAAAATCTTTCCTTAAGAGCTCAGATTATGACTCTTGGGATGGGAAGCGCCTGCTTCTTTATGGCCTTTTATTTGCTCATCCACTACCAAACCATTTCAGAAAATGTGGTGCATTTATCCCGGGTCCTGCAGACGGAAGAAACGGATCGGATCACCGCCCAGTACGCCCTCAATCTGGAGCACCCATTAGAAGAGACCTTCCGCCATGTGGGGGAATCCTCTGCCCTGGCCTCCTATTTGTCCTCGGACATGAAAAACCGGTTTTTCTATCTGCCTAACTTGGAGTCAGAACTGCTGAGCGCCCAATCCCACTATCAGGGCTTCGTTCACCGCATACTGGTCCTCGACAACCAGGCAAATCTTCTCACCGGACTTCAGGGCCGCAAGCGGATTCGCCAGTGGAAACAGCTGACCTGGTCCGCTGACCACCCCGTTCACGAACTGATTCTCAAACGACCAAATCTGAGCACTCCCATTACATGGAATTGGTATAAGGTCGGCGACTCTCATCGCTTTTTTGCCGTCTCTCCATTTAAAGACCCGGAGACCCAGCAGCAGGGAGGCTACCTGGCCGTGGAAGCCGACTTGGATCAGTTCCTCCAAGGTCTCTTTGCCGCTTCTCCTGAAAAGGGCCTCAAAATTCAACTAGCCCGCCCGACTGGCAAGCCCGCCGGCACGCCGCTGACATTGGCCCTATTCAATCAACAGCAGTTTCTGGAATTGGATTTAATCGATGACTTCTCTCATTTTAAGGCCCAAGTGCATGCGGAGATTGTCAAACAGATTGCCTTGGCCTTGGTCATTTTGGTTTTTTACTTTCTGATGCTCAACCTACTCACCAACAAGGTGATTGAGCCTCTCTACAAACTGGCTAAGGCCACTCGGGAAATTTCTGCGGGCAACTTTGATGCTCCTTTAAAGTGGTCAGGAATTCGCGAAACCGATGAACTGATTAAAGACTTTCAATCCATGAAGGGGCAATTGGGACGCACCTTGATCTCCAAGGAATATGTGGACAAAATTCTTGCCTCCCTCTCGGATGCCGTGTTCGCCCTTAAGCCCACTGGCGAAATCGAGCGCTTTAATCCGGCAGCGGTGGACATCCTGGACCCGAAGGACGATCTGGCACTTTTGGGTTTGAATTTGTTTGATCACCTCTACCCCGAAGACGATTACAGTCGCCCCTTGGACCACAAAAAACTCCTTAAGCTCATCTACTCCGATGAACTCAAAGAGCTCAAAGCCCAGATCCAGTCTTTCAAGGGAGAAAAGATCCCAGTGATCATTTCCGGTGGTGGGATTCTAGATAAGACGAAAAATCTGTCGACCATTGTACTCACGGTCTTTGATGCCCGAGAGTCGAAAATTCTCAACGAGCTCAAAGACACCCATGCCCGCATGATCCACTCCGAGCGCCTGGCGGCACTCGGTGAGTTTTCCGGCGGCATTGCCCACGAAATCAATAATCCTTTGGCCATTATATCCGTGCTTGCCCAACAGTTGGTGGATATGGCCGAGCGCGGAGATGTGAACCAGGAAAAGATCTTGGCTATTTCACAAAAAATCGATGCCACCACCATGCGCATTGCTCAAATCGTCAAGGGACTCAGACGAATTGCCCGCGATGACAACCAGGACCCCTTTACCATGGCGACCGTCGGCGAGCTGGTTGACGACACCATGGGCTTGGTTCAGGAAAAATTGCGGAATCATTTTATTGAAATCAAAACAGAAATCGAATGTCCCACAGTCTCGATTGAGTGCATGCCCGTGCAGGTCAGCCAAATCCTGCTCATTCTCATTAGCAATGCTGTTGATGCCCTGGATGGGGTGACCAGTCCATGGATCAAGGTAACAGCCCAGGACTTGGGAAAACATGTGGAATTTTGTGTCGTCGACTGCGGGGTCGGAATTGACCCGGAGGCCCGACAAAAGATTTTGCAGCCATTTTTCACCACCAAACCGATTGGCCAGGGGACGGGCTTGGGCCTGAGTATTGCCAACAGTCTGGTCAAGGACCACCATGGCCACCTTCGTCTCATTGTCGATGAGGCCCTCACCACCTTTAGTGTGAAGCTCCCTAAACAGCAACCCACTGAGGGTGAAGAGTACAACGAAATGACCGGCGAGATCCGCAAGGTCAGCTAATGACTCTTGCAATGGCTTGATTCAAGTCATCCTTAAGGTCATCAACACCTTCAATACCAACTGATGCCCGGATATAGCCATCACTGAGACCTATGGCTTTTTTCTCCTCTAGAGTCAACCCCACATGAGAGGTGGTCGTCGGCCTGGTGATCAAACTCTCCACCCCGCCCAGACTGGGAGCACAAAAGAAATACTGAAGATTTCGCGTGAGCTTTTCTGCAGCCTCCACTCCCCCTTTGACCTCAAACCCCAACATACCACCGAAACCTTTGAACCACTCCTTGGCCCGCGCGTGTTGAGGGTGGGACTCCAGTCCGGGATAGACCACCCGCTCCACCTGGGGATGATTCTCAAGAAAGCGAGCCAGCTCCAGGGCGTTCGAGTTTTGTCTTTCAACCCTCAGCCCCAGGGTCTTTAAGCCTCGGGACAGTAGAAAGCATGCGTGAGGGTCAAGAGTACCTCCCAAGTGGTTAAAGTGATGGGTGAGGTTTTTCATGCGCTCTTTGCTGGTGACAATGGCACCAGCCGCCAGGTCCGAGTGACCGTTGAGATATTTGGTGGCGCTGTGAACCACCACATCAAACCCCATGGCGATCGGATTGAAGTTCACAGGACTTGCAAAGGTGTTGTCGATCACGGACAAGAGGCCGTGGGCACGACAGAACTTCACAATGTTTTGCAGATCGGGAACTTCAAGTAATGGATTGGTAATGGTCTCCACATAGAAGGCCCTGGTTGTGGGCTTAAGGTGTTTCTTCCACTCTCCCTCATCATCACCTGAAACCAAGGAGTACTGCCAACCCAAGCGCTCGGAGTTGGCGGCTAAGAAGTGAGCCGTTCCCCCGTACAAACAATTGAGAGCCAAAAGGTGATCACTGGCCTGAAGAGAACCGAGAAGGACCGATGTGATGGCACTCATTCCACTTGAGGTGACAAGACCGGCCTCACCTTTTTCAATGGCCGCCAGCTTCTGGTGAAGCAGCTCATGGTTGGGAGTGTTGTTGAGCCTCACATAGCGAATGGAATCGTAGTCCAAATCTTCTTGCGGCATCAAATAAGTGGAGCTTTGAAAGATGGGCTGAACAATGGAACCATCCACTCGATGTTCGTTTTCGCCAAGGTGCAAAATAAGCGTTTCTAGGGTCTTCGTCTTAGAATTTTTCATGCTGCTCTTTATAGTGGAGCCCGAGTGTCGCGTCAAATTCCCATTAATTCACAAAACCACTCTCGACGCTTGCCCACCCTCCCCGGGGTGCTCTAGAACTGGTGGCCGATGAGGGGGATTCTATGACATTTAATCTGTTTCGCCTTCCAGTGATGGCACTGGTATTGAGTATCTCTTTAACTTCTTGCTTCCACAGTCTAAAAAAGGAACCCACGGCGGCTGACATTGAGCGTGAGTCCGCACGGATCAATAAGTTTTTCGAGGACTACTTTGACGCCGTCTTGGATCGCTCCCCTGAGTTTCAAACCTACCTGGGAATCAAAAAAAACTACGACAAATTGGGGGATTACTCCGACGAATTCGCCCGCAAGGAACTGGAGTACACCAAAGAAGCTCTTAAGAAACTCAAGACTTTTGATTACGCAGCCCTCAATGAACAGGCGCAAACCAGCTACCGCCTGTTTGAAGAAATGGCTCAAGATGAAATCGATAAGTTTAAGTGGCGCTTTCACAGTTACCCCTTCAACCAAATGTTCGGCTATCACTCGCAAATGCCAGCCTTCCTCATGAACTTTCACCGGGTGAGCGACGAATCCGATGCGGTGGCCTATATCAAGCGCATTGAATCCCTCCCCCGCCAACTTGGTCAGGTTCTCGACGGCATGAAGATCCGCGAACAAAAGAAGATCTTCCCGCCCCAGTTTGCCTTCTCCAAGGTGAGTGAAGACACAGAAAACCTGCTTAAAGGCTATCCTTTGACTGATGATGAGAAGTCTCCTCATCCTTTGTACGAAGACTTTGCGCGAAAGCTGGGTGGAATTAAGGATTTAAAGGCAGAAAGGAAACAGCAGCTGCAAGAGAGGATGGCAAAGGCCCTCAAAGAAAAGTTTAAGCCCGCCTACCAGAATTTTCTTACCTACTGGAAGGCGCTGGAACCCAAAGCCGCGAAAAATCATGGGGTGTGGAGTCTCCCTGAGGGAGAAGAGTTTTATCGCTTTAGCCTCAAGCGCACCACGACCACGGACATGACAGCCGATCAAATCCACCAATTGGGTCTCGATGAAGTCGCCCGCATTCATGGCGAGATGAGGGCGATCATGAAGAAGGTCAAATTTAAGGGTGACCTTCAGGCTTTTTTTAAACACCTCAAGGAAGACCCGAAATTTTATCTGCCTGGTGGGGAAAAAGGCCGTGAGCAGTACATGACCTCGGCGAAGCGATCCATTGCCTCTATGAAAGATAAACTACCGGGCTTGTTTACTGTTAAGCCCAAGGCTGAATTGATCGTAAAACCTGTCGAAACCTACCGGGAAAAATCAGCGGGCTTGGCCTTTTATGAAGGCCCCTCGCTCGACGGAACCCGTCCGGGGACCTACTACGTCAACCTTTACGATATGAAGGGACTCCCCACTTATGAGATTGAGGCCTTGGCCTTTCACGAGGGAATTCCTGGCCACCATATGCAGATTGCCATTGCAACCGAGCTTGAGAACCTGCCCCGCTTTCGCAAGTTCGGCCATTACACGGCTTACGCCGAAGGCTGGGGGCTATACGCTGAATACATCCCCAAGGAATTGGGCTTTTACACTGATCCCTATTCTGATTTTGGCCGCCTGAGCATGGAACTGTGGCGGGCTTGCCGACTGGTTCTAGACACCGGTCTTCACGCCAAAAAATGGACCAGAGAGCAAGGCATTGAGTATTTGCTCGTCAACACTCCCAGCGATGAACGGGAGGCCACCAAAGCCATTGAACGCTACTTGGTCATGCCTTCACAAGCGACAGCCTACAAAGTGGGCATGCTGAAAATCATGGAACTCAGACGAAAATCCCAGCAATCCCTGGGGGAAAAGTTTGATATTCGCGGTTTCCACGACGAGATCTTGCGCCATGGCCCTCTCCCCATGAATATCCTGGAGGAGAAAATCACGGCCTGGGTGGAAAGCAAAAAAGGCGTCTGATCCCAAATCTCGGAAATCAGTTGCAGCTCTTCTGGATGATTTGACTCAATTCAGGAGAGCTCACCTCTTCCGTGACAATTCGACCGATCAAGGCTTTCGCCCTTCGCGTGGCCTCTTGCCCCAAATCCTGAAGATCGGGAGCGACAAATTTAATGTTACGAAAGAGATTGCTCATGGAACGAATCACTTTTGATTCGGCTTCCACGCGACTCAAGGTCTTCAGCCGCTTGGCTTTAAATCGTAGGCTGGAAAGATCCTTAAATGTGTCGGCAAACCAACTGCGGGCCTCACGGATCCAGCCCGAGCGCACCTGGTCTGATGCTGCCAACCAGCCGGGACATTGGCCTGATTGAGCAAGAACAAATTCTGACAGCTGCTGGACTTTGAAGTCAAAAACCCGCAACTCAGGTGTCACGCCCTCGTAATCCACCATGTCCCGCTTGAGAATATAAATGTCTTTGGCAAACTGATAATCCTCGGCCGAAACACGGGTGGGTTCTTTCAGCGGAAGAGCCTGGCAATCCACATCGAAATGCTTGGCCATTGAAGAGCCACAGAGGTCGACAAAGGAACCATTCCAAAAGTACCAGTCCTTACCCAGTTGAAACTTGTGAGAATCATGAGTCACTTTAAGAAATACTGGAAGGCCCCCATCGTCCACGCCGCCAAGGTACTTAAAGCTGGGCTCTTCAACCCGAAAATCAGGAAGATCCACATCGATCAACTCGTCAATCTCCGCCGCAAAGGCAAAAGGCGACGAAAGGACAATAAGCAGACTTAAAACTGTGGGCAGATTCAGCATACAACCACCAGGGGGTGAAGAGTTATGATTCACCCTCGTGGTTCAATATGGATGCCGGATTCAGATCAAATCTATGGGGAGCTAGTGGAGCCTAACCCCCGAAAAATGGCATTAGGGGAGTTCAAGCGTCCCTAAAACGACCTCACCCCCACCGTAGATGGGCTTGATTTTGACCTCTAGAAGTGCCCCTTCGGTCTCCTCAACCAACCAAGGGATTTCGATGGTGTTGGTCCCGGGAGAGAGCCTCACCTGGGGCGCCTTGGCCATCACTTCGCCGGCAGTCTTTCCGGGAGGCAAAAAGTAAAGATGGCCGACCAGTTTTTCCCGGTGGAAATCATCCCCCGAATGGGCAAAGGGGCGGCAGACAAACTTCAAGCTGCCTTTGGGAGCTTCTTTCGACACTGCGTATTCTCGACCCCAGTCTTTTTCCACTTCGCCGGATTCAGACGTAAACTCATAGTAACAATCATCATAGCCGAAGGTCCATTGGCTCGGTGTCAGAGCTTCAAGGCGAAACTCATAGTTGCCAGCCTCAGTGATTTCAAGTTCCGCGACAAAGTCGCCATGGCCGTCCAACTCACCAACTATAGATCCAACCTTGGAGGGCTTTCTCACCAGTTCAAGACTCAGTTTTTCTCCCGCGTCGCCGTGATTGATGGCCTTGATTTCTGCCGCCGATCCTGCTGGCGTCCCACTCACTACTTTGGTGAGAAGCTCCATGCGCAAGGGATTGGCTTCAACCAAGGCTTCGTAGGCAGCTTCTGTCCCCACCACTCGTGAGAGAGTGAGTTGGTAGTCTCCTGATGCAGGTGTGCTGACGAAAAACTCTTCCTCTTCGACAGGCCCCCAACTATAAGGCAGATTGGAAATGCCCATGGTGTTGAAAAATCCAAGCCCCAGGAACGGACGCTTGTCTTCATCGATAATAGTCTTGATCCGATAACCCTTTACAGTGGCATCGGCTCCCATGTGCAGCCGCACCCCTTCACGAGACCCAATCTGGAAGCTCACCCGCTCCTTTGTCTCCCATGGACGATCATCCACAACCGTGACGGGAAGAGTGTGAAGTCTCATTCCGGAGTCAGCGTCCACAAAATAGACTTCACCAAAAAACTCCTGACCAGGCTTATCTCCCATCAATGTTTTAAGAGATTGCGAGTTAACTCTCACCGTGGTGCGAGCCAGCCCTAAACTCAACCAAAGGTGAGCGGGCCCGGTGAGCCAGGGTACCGAGTACTCCAGTTTTAGTTGTTTAAGAAGGTTTTCCCCAGCAGACCGCTTCACCAAAGGGCTCAATTCTCCATTAAAGCGAATTCTGAATTCACGATCTAGGGCGACATCCTTAGCTCCCAAAAAGGCACCCTTTTGCACAGCTCCGTCGGGACCCGAGAGTGGTCCGACCTTGACACTCACACGAGCAAACTGCTCACCCATTGCCAATTGTCGGTAGACCGCAAGTGCTCGGGGAATTTTGGGCAAACCATATCCTTGGTCGACAAAGGGAACGGCCTCAAGAGGCTGACCACTCAGCCTCAGAGCATGAACAATGGTTTCGGCATCGATAGGCAATCCCTCTTGCTTCACCGCGGAAATCAATACGGCCGCAGCCCCGGCCAAAGCAGGAGATGCGGAGCTGGTACCGCTAAAGGCCTGAAAGGTGTTTTCAGGAGCTCCATGAGTCAGGCTACTTAAGGGCGAAATCAATAAGGGCCCACTGCCCCCATCCGGTCCCGGACCGCGGCTGGAGTAATAAATCACTCGGCCCGGCTCGGGCAAACCCGTGACTCCATGAACATGTGCATCCAAATCCCGACTGACAAAGGCTCCAGCGACCAAAACATTGTCGGGATAAATGCTCCGCCGATTAAGACTGTTCAACCCAGGCCCATTGTTGCCGGCTGAAAAGCTAATCACAAAATTATACTTCTTAACCAGGGCTGAAATGGCTTCGGCCATAAACTCCTGGGCTTGAACCGATTCAAAAAATAGACTGTAGCTGATATTGACCACTTCGGCCCCATGCTCGCCCAACCACTCCAGATTGGTCACAAAGCGGCCGATGTTGTAAAAGCCCGCCAAAAATTCGCTGTCGGGAGAGGAAAAGTCCACATCGAGGAGCTGCGCCCCCGGCGCCACGCCGTCGAAGCGACCACCGATCTGATGCCCCACCATCACCGAGGCCACACCCTCGCCATGACTGTCTCCAGAGCGCTCCCCATAGGACAGGCGAACCAGATCCTCCTCAGGAATAAACTCCCCAACCACGGGAACCGGCTTTTCCTGATTCCAAAAGCCGTACTCACCGCTGTCGGCAAAAGTACCAAAACATTCAACTTGAGCCGTCAACAGTGAGTCACCGTTGGTATCCACGCAGAAGCGCACACGGTCGCCTTTTTTGAGAACCACAACCGCCAGTTTGGATTTTTGTCCATCACCATTGAGATCATGGGTGGCGCCGCTGTTGCTCTTAAGCGTCTGCTCATCCAGCACCCCTTCCCAGGCCTGATCGTAGTCTTCCTGAATGGCCTGAAAATAGGTTGAAGCCTTGTCTGCTGCTGTCACCAGGGTGACTTTGGTGTCGAGCAGATGACTGGTCCAATGGTGGCGCAAATACTTGCGTTTGCCATCGGTGGTTTTTTGCATGCCTGATCCCGAAGGGGCCACACCATCATCAATGACTCCTGCGATCACTCCGCGTCCGTCATAGGTGGGATGCTCCTTGAGGAGTTCCGGGATGGCAAAATCCCGCTTGGCGAGAAAGTAAATCTTCTCATCAGGCTTTTCATCCGCACCGGGAGCCACAGCCCGCATGGGAATATGGGCCGGCACAACACGCGAGGAAAGTGGTATCCGCAAAGTGGACAAAGTGCTTGGCGAGCCACTGAGATGAATCACGCGTTCGCCGGAGGCTGTGAGTCCCAAACTCTGGGCCCTTTTCTTCAGCTCCTGAGGCTCAGCCGTGAGCACCAATACGCCTTGTTGGGCATCGACGGTGAAATCGGCCGAAAGAAACTCCCCTAAGGGTTTTTCATCTCTCTTTTGCGAGGTACATCCGAACAAGATTTGCGACAACAAAACCACAAGACCCAAGATCTGGGCCTGACGACTAAGAATTTTAAGCATAGCATCCCCCAGGGACTTCCTACCCAATTTCCCCCGGAGTGGCCACAGGCAAATGGCCTAAGAAAAATTTCCCCTGCAAAAAGGTTCCAGGTCCTCAAGTGATATGCGCGGCACCAAACGTGACCTCGAAAATGAGATCATGTTTGGTGCGGCGCATATCACTTGAGGACCTGGAACCTTTTTGATCACTGCACCTCGATAATATGTCCGGCGGAGTACGCCCCGAACTCAGGAGCATACATGGCCTGGATGCGGGCTGGTCCCACGCGAAATCGACCGGCCATATTGGCCTTGACCCGATACTTGAGGGTGTACTCTCCCGCCGGCAACCACTCAATAAAGAAGTTGGTGGCTGAATCGCGAATTTCCTCATAACGGGCCAAGCCCAAATCCCAGGCCCATTTTGATAAGGCAATGCCTGGCTCAAGGCCCGCAGCCCGGGGATCACGCAAGTGGACGTACTCCATGGCCTGCTTACTCCTGAGCGATAGATGGACTTCCACTTCATCGCCCACCTTGATCCTCATACCCTTCTTAAGCGGTGTGAGGACCTTGCGCTTGCCCTGGGTGGCACGAACAAAATACTCCCTCTCCACCTTAAGAAAATCCCCGTCTCCCTTTTCAGGCAGCTTTTCCGTGGAAAAGTGCCAGGTGGCCGAAACAAAACCTAATGCCGGGTCCATCTTCTCGGCTTTAACAACGGACATTGCTTTAGGTTTAATTTGAGTTCCGGGAATCACCCACTGTTTGGACTTACCGGTGTAGTCATCAGGCTTAAAGATAAACTCTTTCTTCTCTGCTCCTGCCTGAAGTTTGACTTTTTCTTCGATACCAATTTGCTTTTCCTGCTTCATATAATAGGTCAAGGCATAGAGCACTTCAGCCGTGGCCCGGGTGGATTTCCAATGGCTGAGTTTCTTATTCAAAAACAACCACTGAACCAACCCATCCCTTCTCTCATCAGTTGGCTGTAGTTCAGTCATGGCTCTAAGGGCATAGGCATGGCCTTCAATGGTGTCATTGTACCACAGCCAAGCCCTGTCTTCCGCGGCCCAAAAAGTTCCTTCGTCTTCAGTGGTTTTTGACGAATCCATAATCGAGTCAAACACGAGTTTACTGTCCTGGGGACGCTTCATGCGCTGAAGGGTGAGAGCCATTTGCGCCTTGGTCATGGGTGCAATACTCTTCCAATGTTTAAAGGTATAATCGAGGATCTTTTCTCTTTCGCCAGGGGCAAAAAAGTTCCCAGTCCAGGAATCATCCGGGTAGGAGCTGGCCACGTAGTTGAGAAAGGTAAGGAACTCCACTCCGAGATCCTTCCATGGCTTTTCGCGAATATGGAGAATCAAATAATTCCAGGCGCGGACAATCATATCTTTGGGAAGGGTTACTCCCAGTTCGGTGGCTTTGGAAAAGCCATGAACCACCAGGAGAGTCATGTAAGGAGAGGGTTGCCCTCCTGGATACCAGGGGAAAGCTCCATTAGAAGTCTGAGCGTCTTTGAGTTTTCTCAAGGCACTCTCTTTTTGGTTCTTTGCCACCTTCGGATCAAGAACCTTGAGCAGCTCATCCTCTTTAGCCCGACCGCCTTCGGCCTCGGCCATCCAGGGGGTTTCCTCTAAAAACAGCAAACGATTTGGGTCGTCGGCCCGCCACTTTTCAAATTGAGTGTTGCGGCCCTTGGCCATCTTGGTCGCCATTTGTTTTACCAAAGGATGAGATCCAAAGACTTCCGTCAATATAGCCGTCGAAACAAATCGGTTGAGCGTTTGTTCCACACATTCATAAGGATAATTCACCAAATAAGGGAGGGCGGACAAAACCGAATAAAGCAACTGAGCATCCACTGTCATCACCAATTGCTTGTGAATCAAAGAGGGGTCGTCCCCTTTGGCCATATCAGGAAACTTTAACTCCCTCGGCTTACCCTTGCGTAAAGTGGCAAACCGTGACTGAAGGAGGTGCATGCGACTGGGAAGCACCGGCAATGGTCTCTCCTCTCCGTCGGTCATGCGGCCAGATTTGCCCTTTACCGTCACTCGAACCATTCCCAAATTGGGCGGAACAACCAAATCCATAGTCGCACTGGCAGATCCTCCTGGGGCCACCTGCACTGTCTTAGACCAAACCTTTTGCTTAATCCCAAAATCAGCGAGAAGGCTCTTACCCGAGGTCGGATCCTCAATTTGGGCGGTGAGAACAACCGAGATTTTTTTCTTCCCGGCATTTTGTGCTACGATCTTCATGCTTGCCCGGTCACCTTCGCGCACAAAGCGAGGCAAATAAGGGCGAACCATTAGGTCCTTCACCGTCTCCACCGTGGCCTGAGCGGTTCCACTCTGATAACTCTCAGTAAGAGCATGGGCCCAGACCTTCCAGCTGGTCACCGAATCCGGAACCTGAAACTCAAGTGACACCTGTCCCTGCTTATTCCATCTTAGGTGAGGCTGCCAAAAGGCGGTTTCACTAAAGTTTTTACGGACCTGTTCCTGAGGGACTTCTTCGACAGACTTAGGCGCACCAACCGATTGACCGAGGACTGCATTGTCCTCTTTTCCCAAGGCGCTTGACTCTTTTTTTGCCTTTTCCCGGAGAACCGGCGCCTCAGAAGGCTTAGCGGCCGCTGGTGCCGCCTCATCGGCCAGGGCCATCACGTCCTCTTCGGCCTCGTACATCATTCGCCCTTTACCACCGAAGCCGCCACCGCCACGGCTTCCCAAACCGCCAATGCCGTAACTGGCAAACTCTTTGAGGTAATCTCCATGAAAGGAAACCGGATTGCCATAATACCAACCATTACCCCACAGGGAAAACCCTGGGGCTCGGTACAGATGATAACTGAGTGGAAAGGAATTGTAGCTTTTCCCTGGAAAGTGACCGAGAATCGATGGCGGACTATGGGGAGCAAAAGCCTCAAGACTGCGGTCATACATATAGGCCAGAAGTTCTCCAGCCTCAATGGCTCCCTTCTTACCAGGGGCATGAACCTTGACCACCCATTTTTCCTTGGACCCAGGCTCCATCTTCTTGCGAATCCGTTCGTATTCGACCTGAAGCTGTTTGTTCTCCCACGGAATATAGACATTCAAAGTCTGTGAAACGCTCTGAAAATCGTGGACAAAACCTGCCTCAACAAAGAAACCACCCCGCCACTCGGGTCCAAGGCTAAATTCATGTAGAGATCCTCGATTCCCCACACGGCGAACTTCACGCAAAGACTTAACGGAGTCCTGGCCAATAAAAAAGTTCATCGCTTGACTGGCTAAACCACTGTGAACTAACAGCTTCACTTTCTCACCCACCTGATAGCTGTTCTTCTCAGGGAGCACCACCAGCGGAAGATTGAGCTTAAAGCCTTTTCCAAGAACGAGAAAATCATGCCTCGCTTTGGCTTCCTTGCCGAAGCGATCGCGCGTGACATACTCCAAGCGATATGGCCCAGGAGGGAGGGGGTTGAGCAGGATCTTGCCCAAGCCATTGTTACCATGCTTGACCCGTCCCGATTGAACCATGGCTCCTGATTTCCAATTGAAAAGGACCTGTTTCCAATTGTAGTGGGACTCCCACCTTGCGTTTCTGAAATCATCAGTATGCTGGTAGGCATGGGGCTCTGAATTTGGCTTTTCAACTTCAGCCGGCATGGGGGTTTTCTTGGGCTGACGAATTCGCAAAATCCGATAGCGACCCTTCCCAGCTAAAGGCTTTCCATCCAGGGAACTTCTATTCACCTCCAAGGAAACCCTTGCTTTCGTATCGAAAAAGTTCTCCTTCTGCTGAATACGCGCCTGTACAGCCACAAAACCAACCCGGTAGGAACGCTGGGTACTTCGAGTTTCACCCCCCTCATCAGTAACATCTACCTGAATCCGATAGGTGTAAGACAACTCCTTTTTTTCGTCTTCAGCATCCCCTTCGGGGACAAAATCGATGACAAATTCCCCCTTGTCATTGAGGTTTGATTCACCGGCTGTGAGAATCTGCTCCTGTCCGCCTCCGCCACCACGCCAGTAATACCAGCCCCACCACCAGGGGAAGACCTTTTGTCGGTACACCGACCACTGGGCTTTACCGGACGTAACCGGCAAGCCATGGTAGTATTTCACTTCGCCCTTCACTTGAGCCTTGACATTGACCTTCATTGCTTTGGTTGACTCACCAAGCGTGACTTCAAATGTCGGCCGCTTGTATTCTTCTACCTGAAAGTAGGCCTGTCCGCCTCGACCCGACACTCTCTGGACAAGGATATGCCAACTCCCCAATATCCTGCCAGTGGGAACCAAAAACTCACCACTGGCCGTGCCAAACTCGTTGGTCTTAACAGTGACCTTCTCCACCTGTTTGTGATTGGTGTCGCGCAGGCTCACCTGCAAATTGGCATTGGCAAATCCCTTTAGCTGCCCCTCCTCCGCCTTGCCGCCAAAGGAGACGACCTTCCAAAAGATTTTTTGCCCCGGCCGATAGAGACTGCGATCCAGGTAAACTAAGTGCGCTTCGTGGGAAGCCCTTTGGCCGGACTCATAAAAATGAATTCCATTGTGGATCAATCCCAAATCTTCACCCTTTTCGGCAAACATATAATAGGTGTGACTTGGCGACCCCTTAATCCTGACTTCACCTTCCTTGTCCGTCTTGTAGGAGTTGGCCAGGCGGTGCCCCGTCTTCCAGTCAAACTGATAAAGGCGTATATCCACGCCAGCCATTCTCTCACCACTGTGGCCATTGAGAGAACGAATATGCCAGGTTCCATCTTTGGATTGTTCGCTCTCCAAAACCAAATCACTGACGATAAAGTGAATGCCGGAAACCCGGTTGCTCTCTTCTTGTTCGAAGTCGGCGTTGGCCGAGGAGACGATAAAGTAGTAACCCTTCTTTTGGATGGGCGGCACAACGTAGCGATCATGGCTGCGCAAGTCCTTCGTCGGCTTGAGAACCACCTCCCACTGAATGGGCGCCTTGTTTCTCTTCATGTGATCCTGGATCTGCCGCCGGTTAGGAAAAAAATTGTAGTCTTTTTCGGCTGTCGCCATTTTCGCAAGGTCAATTGGATAGGCGCGGAAATAAAGTTTGCTCAGGTTTTTGTAAGATACCTTGAGGGACTGCTTGCCTAGGCCATCTGTTAACATTCCTTGAACATCAAAGTGGGGAGCTTCGAGAGTCTTTAGGAGATAGTCACACAAACTTGCCCCTTGGGTGCCCCGGCCAATGATCACCCCTTGCTTGGCCCATCTCCTGGCTTCGATGAGGGCCTCGGGGTCCGAATCCTGAGACCGGGCTTGAGCCAAATCATAGAAGCCCTTGGCCTTCCAGGGAACTTGGGGAGCCGAAATCACTGTCTGCCGGAGAGCCTTCATCAGCATCTGTCGCCGGGAACCTGCTTCGGCGTGCTGATCCAAAAACATTTTTATGCGTACCAAATGTGCTTCAAGTGCTGCCTCGGTCCGCTTGGAATTCTGGTGCCACGCCTCTAAATCCTTCAGCAGGCGGGCGGCACGAGCCAGAGGATGAAGGCTCCGCCACTGATTTTGATCGGCAAACCCGACCGCTCCTGACTTAACCTCTGCCGCGATGTTGATGCGATGAACCTCGTTGCTCTCCTGTGGAGACCAAAAACTTGAATTGCGCAGGAAATCGACCCAAAAATAGGTTAAAAAGTCCCGCAGCGTCCCACGCACCGATTTGGGATAGTTGTTTTGAGTGATAAATTCTTTGGCTGCTGAAATCTCAGTGACTCCCCAAGTGAGACGGCTTTTCCACAGCTCCCACAGTTGATTGCCGATCTCACGATTGATTCTCTCCAGGCTCCATTTTTTTAAGTCCAAATCGGTGCCCGCATCGACGACTTCCCGTTGCCGGATCTCATAGCCGTAGCCGTCCACGTACTCACGGAGAGCATGAATGTAGTAAATCTTAAGCAGAGCCTGAGCCTCTATTCCGGTCGGCCATTTGCTCTGTCTTAGCGCCAACAATGCGGTTTCATAACCATGGAGGCCCAACTGCAGCTGAGTTCGCTTGATAAGCAGTCGCGCCTGCTCCAGTCCAGACTGCCGGCCTTTGCCAATTTCGGCCTCCAGTTGATCAAGAGCCGCCTGGTACTTTTGCTCACCAACGAGGCGTTCAACTTCCGCAAATACTCCCTGCTTAGTGGGCGGAAAACTCATTCCCTTACCCGAGGCCGAGTGACTAATCGCCACCGGTGTTGCCGTAATGATGGTGGTTATTAAGACAACGAGAGAGCTTCTGGTCCAGATCTTCATGGGCACACCTTTCCTTGGCGAGACAAAGATTCATGAGGACCACATTAAAACGCAAAATGAAGGAAAGGCCAAGAGAAGGCCAAATTTAGCGCAATGGCGACATAAGCCTATCACCAACAAAAGGAGTGCCTTTCAAAAACTAGCCCCCTTAATTATTGATCTACGAAACTGTGTGTTTCCTTTATCAGGGAACAGGTCCGATTGCCGAGCCATTCCCGGAAATCCGAATCCTCTGCCGTCGCGCTGGGCGGGAGGCTGAGTGACCGAAGGGAATAGGCTCGGCCGAACGAACTGCGGCGGCAATGCTGACGCAGTCCGAAGACGCGCCTGCGGCCGAAAGGCGCGTGAGGATTTGCGGAGGATGGTCGGCAATGGACGGATTTCACTGATAATGGGTTTCGTGGATCAATAATTCAGGGGGCCAGTATTTGGGCTCTAAGCCATTAACAAAACGGGTCGCTGCTCGGCAGACTCACAGAACTCCACCCCGACACGCCTGGTTTTAGGATCCTGCCAGCGCACCTTGGCCCTGACACCAAAGGAATGACGCCGGTGAGAACTCTTCACCTGAATCAGGATTTCATCGTCATAAATAGCATCCAAATCGCGCAGTTCAAGCTGAGCACCACCAAAGGAAATGTTGACCAGGCGAACCCGGCTGCGGCTGCCCTGATCGCCGATGACCTCCCCTGTTTGGTGGGTCTTATACCGACAGTGGGCACGGTGAAAAACAGGCTGGCCGTTGCCGAGCTTGTAGACCACAGCTGAAACATCAGGCATTTCAAAACGACTGTCGAGAATACGAATATTGGAGTAAGTCTTCTTAGACAGTTCCGAGCGCACATCATCTGAGATTCGCGGTGCCACCAACAAAAGGGGCACTGATTTGAAATACTCATCAATAAAGGCCAGCTGTTTCAATTGGGGACGGCCAAACACATCGAGAGAGAATACGATGGCCGAGAGACCAAATTCATCAATGGCCTGAAGCATTTGGGCCGGATGGGAAAAGGTTAGTATGTGAAAGGTTGGATTGGCCTGCAGAGTTTGTCTCACCCTGAATCGCAATGGACTCGGCTTACCCACAATTGCAATTTGATACATAAATCCCCCGTCAGATTTTCCCTACCCATGAGAATTGCAAAGGCTGTGCTAATCCTACAGCGATTAAACACGACTGCAACTAGAACCCTTTGGCTATTTCAAAATTTTTGGTTAACAGTTTGACATGGAGTCATTTTGATATGGGGCAAGTTGAGACAAAAAAAGAGGAGCAACAAAGCTCCTCTTTTTTCGAATGCAAATTTTAATCAGATGAACTATCTAGCCGTCGGGTTGGCCGAGCCTCCCGAGGGAGTTGACGATACCCCTTCGCGAGCAGCTCCATTTCCACCTCCAGACGATTTGCCTGCAGAGCCTGAGCCCTCAGACAAATGAAAGTCATGACGGGTCGCTGGGGTTGCTTTGGCCGTCGCAAACTCTTCGTCGGAGAAATCATCCACCTGAATGTAATCCAAGCGAAGTCTTTCGGCCTCTTTAATCAACTGATATTCAGCCTGATCAATTATTCCCTGCTTGCGGGCTTCTTCCACCAAGAAGCTCATCGGCTTTTTGCGCGGAAGCTTTTTGGCTTTGACAGCCTTCTTGATCTTTTTCTCAATCGGTTCAGCCAAATTTACAGCGGTAAAGGCGGCTTCAAGACGACCCAAAGCCTCTTCAGGATCCTTGGGCAGATAAATCGTATTGGTCAAACGGTCCCGCTGTTCACCTTCAGTCTGTATCAAACGGGCCACTTTTTGTCCCAAGCGATCATCAGGCCCCATGGTGAAAAAGTTCAAACGTGACCACCAGCGAAGCGGGCGGGTAAAAAACCAGCTCAATCCTGGAACGGTCATGTTTCCGAAAATGCCATCAAAAGCATTTTGAATTTCGCCTAAACAATGGCGCATGGAATAGTGGACGAAGGGAAGATCTTCCTTCTTACAGCCGTCGGCTTCCCAGCGCCTGAGGACGGCTGTACCAATAAACATCCAACTCATGATGTCGGCGAAACGGCCGGTAAGCTTTTCCTTCACTTTCAGCTGACCACCGAGGGCACCCATGGCGATATCAGCCATGATCGCAAACGAGGCCGAAGCCCATGCTAGCTTCTGGGCATAGCGACGAACCGGACCTGGTCGACCTGTCATTGCCAGACGACCGCGGGTGACACTCAAGACAACAGAGCGGAACAAGTTGCGGGCAATGTGACCAATGTGACCCCAGAAGGCCAAGTCAAATTCCTTCACATCACCTTTTTCCACTGCGTCCACTTCACGGAAAGCATAGGGATGAGCCCGCATGGCCCCCTGACCAAAGATGATCAGAGTGCGAGTGAGAATGTTCGCCCCCTCCACCGTAATACTGATGGGGGCTCCCACATAGGCTATACCAATTAGGTTACGGGCTCCGAATGAGATGGCCTGCCCACCCATAATGTCCATGCCATCATTCAGCGCTTTGCGCATGCCTTCTGTGGCGTTGTATTTAGCCATAGCTGTGACCACAGGAGGCTTCACTCCCTGATCCAGAGCGCTGAGAACGTAATTTCTCATGGCCTCCAGGTAATAAGCGGCCCCTGCAATTCGGGCCAGAGGCTCTTCAATACCCTCAAACTTACCAATTGAAATTCCAAACTGGCGACGAACCACGGCATGGGCGGAGGCCACACGGGCTGTAAATTTGGTGCCCACAGTCCCCTGTGCAGGAAGTGAAACACCACGACCGGCAGCTAAGGATTCCATCAACATTCCCCAGCCCTTGCCAGCACCGCCTTCCAAACCACCGATAATGCATTCATCAGCGTCGACGACCACATCATGACCTTCCATGGGACAGTTGTGAAAAGGAATAGTCAAGGGGTCGTGACGACGGCCCAAAACAACGCCCTTGGCATTTGCAGGCACCAGGGCACAAGTGATTCCCAAGTCTTCACCCTGCCCCAACAAATTATCAGGGTCGCGAAGCTTAAAGGCCACACCCAGCACGGTGGCAATGGAGGCCAACGTGATCCAGCGCTTTTTCCAGGTGAGGCGCACATAAATTTTACCATCGTCACCTTTGAACAAAACACCTTCGGAGAGAATTGAACCCGCGTCACTTCCCGCTGTGGGTTCAGTTAAGCCAAAACAAGGGACTTCGTCACCAATGGCCAAACGTGGTAAATAATAATTTTTTTGTTTTTGTGTCCCGTAGTGATTGAGCAGCTCAGCCGGCCCCAGTGAGTTAGGCACCATCACAAAGATTGCCAAGGCACTGGAACGAGACGACAGCTTATGAATCACTTGGCTGTGGGCATAGTGGGAAAATCCAAGGCCGCCATACTCCTTGGGAATGATCATCCCCAGGAATTTGTTCTTTTTGCAGAACTCGACGGCTTCTTTGGGAATGTCCCGTTCTTTCCACGCCTGCCAATCGTCCACCATCTTACACACTTCTTCAACCGGGCCATCGAGAAAGTCTTGTTCCTCTTTGGTCAACTTCGGATAGGGCTGACTCATCATCAAATTGAAGTCAGGCTTGCCCGAAAACAGTTCCTTTTCCATCCAAACCACTCCGGCTTCCAGAGCTGTTCGTTCAGTCGGGCTGATCTTGGGAATGATCTTAAGGGCCTGCATGGTTTTCATGATGGGTCCGGAAAGAATCACCTGGCGCAAGGGCTTAATCACCCCAATTGCCGCCACAGCCACCACCACGTAGACCAACCACATGGGAGCGCCAAACCCCACCATCGCTGCCAATAGCGCCAGCGACCACAGCCAAAATGGAGAGCCAAAGTAACCGACTAACACAAAAACCAAAACGGTCGCCAAAGCGATCATTATTCTTGGTTCCTGGTAGGCCAGAATTCCATAGATTGAATCAAATGCTCCCACGGAAGCAACCTCCTGTTCCGATTTACCAATTGGAACGATTCCTACAATCGTCCTAACTGTTTAATTTTAGGCCAGTATGCTTTCCATTTCAATCATTTGATTGAATATTTCAATCTTTTGATTAATACTAAGACGGGTATGGCGAAGACAGCAGTTAAAGCCCCAACCAAAAGCAAAAAACGACCCCGGGTGTCTCAAAAAGGGACGAATGGCCGCTCGGGGCCTCGACCTTTGGGAAGCTCGGACCCTTCGACGCGGCAAACCCTTTTGCGCGCCGCCAAGAAACTTTTTGCCGTCAAAGGCCTCAGCGGCACTTCCATTCGGGATATTGCCCAGGAAGCTGGAATGAACTCCAGTATGATTAGCTATTATTTTGATGGCAAGGACGGACTTTATCGCGCCTGCCTGGAGGAAATCGCCACCACCAGATTGCAGTTCACCCGTGATATTCTCCTCCCACCCCAGACCTTGGAAGAGTATCAATTGCGATTGAAGATGTTCGCCGAAAGTCTGGTTCAGCTATTTCTCGAAGACCGGGAAACCGGGCTAATTGTGATCCGCGAGTATGACCGGATCAACTCTCCGGCTGAAAAGGTTTTTATGGAGAACTTTTTGAAGCTGTTTGAAATGATCATTCAGTTTTTTAAGGAAGCGCAGAAGAAGAATTTTGTGCGACTCAAAAGTGATCCCTTCACTATGGCCAGTTTGTTTTTTGGCGCACTCACTAGTCAGCTACGGCTCGATCACATCAAAGAAAAGACCTATGGTCGCAGCCTAAAAAAACCAGATGAGCGAGCCAAGCTGTGCACCCACCTGGTTTCTCTATTCACAGTTTAGGCTCCTGCCACACGGCGAATGGTCAGATTGAATTCGCCAGTTAGTAGAGTGGACTCAGTTCCCGACTCAACAAAATCCACCAAAACCCTCTCCTGCTCCTCATGGCTCAATGCACGCAGAATATGATCGGCGGCATTGTCCCGATCCCCTCTAAAGTACATCTGCGTGGTCAACTCGTGAAAACCCCGCTTATGAACCTTGTAGTGAATGTGAGGAGGGCGCAGCCAAGTGGCGCTGGCGGGATAGCGACCGGGGATAATAGTTCTAAAACTGTAGCGACCATCAGCATCGGTAACGTCCTGTCCCCAGTACTGAAAGTTAGGATCCAACTCTGCAGGATTCGGGTCATTGGGATGATTATATCTTCCCGTATCGCAGGCCTGCCAGATCTCCACTAAAGCCCCTTCAACAGGCTGACACTGCTCATCCACCACCTGGCCAACAATAAGAATTCGCCGTCCTCTCGCCTCAAGAGTGGCTCCGCGAATGATCGTGAGATCATTATTCTTATCAGCTTGATCTGAGATTGGGTAAAAGGGCCCCTCTGTCTGCGGTGGCGTCAGTCCACACATCAATCCCTGACCCAAAGCCTTATGACCAGCCAAGCCAAGAATGCCTAATCCACCCAAGCCCATGAGTTTGCGACGTGAAATCTTTTCTTTGTTCATTTCATTCCCCCTTTTAAAAGACGCTCTCTCAATAGGTACTTGCTCCCCATTCAAAATTATAATTTATAGTGACTATCTTTATCATAGGAGAGACTTATGCTCCCTTCAGCTTCCGATCTGCAGTACTTTCTTGAGGTGGTACAAACGGGAAACATCTCTCGCGCCGCTGAGCGATTGGGCATTACCCAACCCAGTCTGAGCTTGAGCATTAAGCGCCTGGAGGAGGTTTTAGGTGGGCAACTCCTGGTCCGCACCAAGACCGGAGTCCATGCCACGCATCTTGGATTGAAGTTTCACCGCCAGTCCCGCCAACTGCTGGATCAGTGGGAGCGCATCCGTGCTGAGGCTTTGAGCACGGAAAATGAAATTAAGGGGAACTTTACAATCGGCTGCCATCCGAGCGTTGCTATTTATAGTTTGCCTCACTTTTTACCCAAGCTCTTAGTCGAAGCGCCAGAGCTTGAGTTTTCGTTGCGCCACAATCTATCGAGAAAGATCACCGAAGACGTGACTAGCTTCCAAATTGATTTTGGCTTGGTGGTCAATCCGGTCCAACACCCTGACCTGGTGATAAGGGAGTTGTTTAAGGATGAAGTGACCCTGTGGAAATGTGCAAAGGCTTCCTCTCTGCAAAAGGAGGGCGGCGTCCTGATCTTTGATCCCAACCTTTTACAGAGCCAGGCTTTGCTCAAAAAAGTCAAACGGGGCAGCCTCAAATTCGACCGAGAGATTCACAGTGCCAATCTTGAAGTGATCTCCAGTCTTGTCGCCTGCGGGGCCGGTATTGGTCTACTTCCCACCCGGGTGGCCCAACAGGTAAAGGGAGTCAAACTTGTTCACGCCTACAGCAATCCCCCGACCTTTCTTGACCGCATCTGCCTGGTCTATAGGGCAGATTCACCCAAGACAGCTGCCCACCAACATATTGTGAAAGTCATTGAAAAGACTTTAAAATTCATGGGATAATGGAGTCTCCGTAGACCAGGAGGCAAGCATGAAGGTTTCGCATATTTTTCTGGCTGTCGGCTTTGTGTTTCTATTTTCCAGCCCGTCGCTGGGCGCGCCAATGGACGAGTGGCGCTTCCGTTCCAAGTATGACAATTTCAAGGTGGTGCGCAAAGATGGTCAATATTTTATTGGCAGCTCCAGTGTCACTCTTGATCCCATAAAGGACTTCCTGCCCTTTTTTACTGCCGGCATTGAAGGTGACTGCCCTGATCTTCCAGGAAAACCCGACGTGGTGATTACCGGTAAGCGGGGGGATACAACTGTGGAACGTCGGTTTTATCTTACCGTCAAACAGGTGCAGGATGGAAAACACTGTGCTGACATGGCGGGCGAAGGCATTTACTTTCTTCCCCTTCATCGTTCCTGGTTTGTGGGTCCAGCCAGCAGTGGGATTGCCATTGGCTCAACTCTTAAGGTCACCAAAGAAGAAACGGTGTTTGTGGAGTTTAAAAAGAAGGGCGACCAATGGCTAAATCAGGATTCTGCCTTTTTTACGGATTGGATTTTCTTTAATCAGTTTATTGCGGCATTGGAAAAACATGAGATTTCAGGGCGCCTTCATCCAGCGGCCGCCCAAGATAAAAAGCAATTCGAGGTGGTGACCAATGGTAAGGCCTACGAATTCTACAAAGTCGGGAATAACCTGTGGGGCATCAAGCGTCCTGAGCGGGATTGGCTGGTTGTCTCACCCAGCTTTGTATTTCTTCTCGATATGTCCACTGACCTGTGGCGCGATCGCCACGCCGTCAGCTTAGCCACGCTTAAGGACACCACTCAGCCTCCAGAAAATCGAATTCAGGCTGTCCACCAATTAGGTGTTGCCTGGTCGCAAGCCATCAAATTGGTCTATCACACCATCATGCTCAATCCAGAAGATCATCCGCGAGTGAAAGAAGAAGTGGCTTACTCGATGAAGAAGAAGCCCACCGATGAAAATTTTGAGATCCTGGTAAAGGCCTTGGACAAGACAGAGGACATTGAGCTGTTGGCCAAGATCACTAAGATTCTCAAGATTGCCAACCGCAAGGGAACGGCTATCCAGATCACTGACTCCCAAGATGTGGTCGACAAAGCCATCCGCGACTGGAAAACCTGGTGGCGTACAAAGTAAAAAGGTTCCAGGTCCTCAACTGATATGCATGGTGGCAAATTTGATCTCAAAAATGAAATCGAATCTGCCACCATGCATATCAGTTGAGGACCTGGAACCTTTTTAGTAAGCCTGCCCAAACTCAGGGACAAGGAATTTGACCCCTTCTCGTCCTGGTTTTTCGAGGGCGCGCTTGAGCTCCTTGACGGGAGCGTCAATGCCTTCATCGGTCAGTTGGAAAGTCCCAAAGTGAATTCCCACACTCAGTTGCGACTTTAGATCCAGATGAGCCTGAATCGCCTCTTCCGGGTTGACATGCATGGCCTGCATAAACCACCTGGGTTCGTAGGCACCAATGGGCAAGAATGAAATTTGGATATTGGTAAAGCGACTCGCGATCTCGGCAAAGTGGGGCCCATAGCCTGTGTCGCCAGCAAAGTAGATTTCACCCATGGAGGCCTCGATAACAAAACCACCCCACAAACTGCGATTCTGATCCCACAGGCTGCGGCTGGAAAAATGCTGGGCCGGCACAAAATGAATTTTGCTTTGAGCCGTGTCATAGGACTGCCACCAATCCAATTCAACCACTCGATCAATTCCGAAGTTGGTCAGAGTCTTACTGTTGCCCAGGCCCACTAAGAAAAGAGGGTGGAACCTGTCATTCAGTCTTTTGAGGGTCGGAAGATCCATATGGTCGTAGTGATTGTGGCTGAGGACAACCATGTGAATCTGCGGTAAGTCCTCAAAGGTAATCCCGGGAGGTCTCACTCTTTTAGGGCCCAGCCAACTCCAAGGGCTGCAGCGATCTGACCAAATGGGGTCTGTGAGTATGTTCATTTCATCAGTCTGGATAAGGACAGTGGCATGATTAATTGCGGTAAATCGCACGTCCCCCTTTCCAACAACAGGCAGAGGGGGCGGTCCCGGCAGAGCATTCAACCACTCAGGCCAAGACGCTCGCTCTCTTTGCCACTGCCACTTAAGAAAGTCACCAAAGCTTTTGCGGTTCTTCAGCCAAGGATTGTGAAAATTCTCGCCATTATAGTGTGCTGTCATGGGACCTTCATAACCCGGATTGTAAAGGGAGGTACAGCCGGAAATGCACAGGGCGATTGCGATTAGGTTCCCAAAAGGTTCCAGGTCCTCAATTGATATGCGCGGCAACAAGTGTGACCTCAGAAATGAGATGAC
The DNA here is from genome assembly GCA_020635075.1 of Pseudobdellovibrionaceae bacterium. NCBI lineage: Bacteria > Pseudomonadati > Bdellovibrionota > Bdellovibrionia > Bdellovibrionales > Pseudobdellovibrionaceae > Pseudobdellovibrionaceae bacterium. The sequence continues at coordinate 1,717,617 of JACKAM010000001.1, forward strand.
TCTTGTTGCTGCGCATATCAATTGAGGACCTGGAACCTTTTGGGAACCTGGCACCGATTAATCTCTCTCTTTGGTGAATTCGACCCAGCGATTGCGCCCCTGCTCCTTGGCTTCATAGAGGGCGTGATCCGCATGGCGAACCAATGTGCGGGCGTCAATGCCGTCTTCGCCACTTGTCAGCGCGTAGCCAAGACTGATGGTCAAACTGATCTGACACTTGTCCTTTTTAAAGACGTGCCCGTCCACACGCTCGCGCAGGCGTTCACAAAACGTCTTGGCCCCTTCACGATCTACTTCTGTGAGAATGACCAAAAACTCATCCCCACCGTAGCGGGCTGCCAGGTCGGTGCCGCGCACATTCTGCTCCAGAATCTTACCCATTTCTCCTAGGACATAGCTGCCAAACAGATGGTCATTCTGGTCATTGACGGTTTTAAAATGATCCATGTCAATCATGACGGCGGCGATCTGCCTCCCATAGCGGCGGGCGCGGGCCAATTCAAAGTCGATGCGCTCATACATGGTGCGCATATTATAAAGGCCAGTGAGATAATCCCGATCCACCATTTCCTGTAGCTTCTCATTGGCCTTCTTGAGCTCGACGTGGACTTCTTTGGTGCGCAGACAGTTCTTTACCCGGGCAATCAACTCTTCAAAACGAAAGGGCTTGCGGATGTAATCATCTGCACCGATCTCCAGTGCATCACAAATGGTTTTAAGATCACTGCGGCCGGAGATAAAAATCACGGAAACGTAATTCTCATTTTTCCGCAGTTGCACCAGCATATCCAAACCGGTCATATGCGGCATGTCGTGATCGGATAACACGAGATCGGGGGCAAAAGTGGAGATTTTGTCGAAGGCTTCTTGGGCCGACGAAGCACTCTCGGTCTCGAAATTTGCCTGGACCAAGGCCTCGTTCACCACCTCTAAAACTGCTGGGTCGTCCTCGACAATCAGAATTTTTTTCTTCGTCATTTTGTCCTTTGTCACAATATCAATTCTACCGACATCCGCCTCTAGTTTGCAACGCCTGCCATGACCATCCTAGGTCCAGATTGCCATCCGCTTATCAGAAAATTCCCATAAAATTCCGAATAGATAGACGTGGATCGCTATCTGTTATCGGGGTCGGTGACCCTGCTCATTTTGGAAATTGCTCTCCTGTTGGGTGACTTGGGTGTCATTCCATTTGATCCCCTTCATCTGCGACCATCAGTTGCGGTCACCGAGCAAATCGGATCTGTAATTAACGTCAATCAAAACGTCCGTCGCAAATCCCAAGGCTCTTTGATTTGGGAAAACTCTTCCCCCAAAGATCAACTCTATGCATTTGATTCCCTCCTTACTCTAAAAAACAGCTCGGCCAAGGTTTCTCTCCAAGGTGACATTCAACTCCAGCTGAACGAAAACACATTGGTGGTGCTTGAACCCATTGTGGAGGGAAAGTCAGAACATTTGCGCCTGAAATTTGCCCGAGGAACCATGCGTTCAAAAACTGGCAAACAAAATCTTAATGTGCAGGCTGGAGAGTGGAGCCTTGAGGCCAAAGCCGGATCGGAAATCAGCCTAAGGACCTTTGGTGAGGACAAAGTGGAAGTGGAGGTCACCAGCGGAGAGGTGGCCCTGAACAAGGGCATCGCCGAACCATTAGGAACTCCCCTCACTTCAGGCGAAAAACTCACTATCGATGGCAGCGAAGTCCAGGAAAAGCAAAAAGTCTCACAAGACATCACCTGGGACATGGGTAATGAATTCCACCGCCTCTACTCCCACCAATTTCCTGTTTTTCTCCAACTGCGCTGGAAGGGCGAAGCAGAAGAGTTGAGAATCATCGATAACTCGGGAGAGGAGTCTCTCCTCAAAATTCTCCCAGATCAGCGGGAAATTAGCCTACCCCTGCAGAGTGGTACCTACTTTCTCAATCTGGTAAATGGAAACTCCATTTCCAACACATTTCCGGTGAGCCTGTGGCCAGCAGAAAAACTCCATTATCTCTCCCCCCTGCCCCGTGATCGAATCAGCATGGAGTCCGAATACACTTTCTCCTGGTCCCCCTCGCAACAGGCCTCCAAGTACAGGTTACAAATTGCCCAGGATGAAAGCTTCGAGCAGGTGATTGAGGAGCAAAAGAGTCCAACCAGTCAATTGGACCTCAAACTCCCCAAATCCGGCGTGTTTTACTGGCGGGTCATTGCTGAAGATGACGAGGGTTTTCTCATTCCTCCCAGTTATGATCAGCTCTTTTACGGTGTTGAAAAGCCACTAGCTGCTCCCAAACTTCGCACACCCGAACCACGCCTTCCCGCGGGAGCAACAGATACTCAAGAGACCGCCCCAACCAAAAGTGTTCCTGCTGATGACTCTAAGTCAGATGACAACTCGGGGGAACAATCCACCCCCCTTTCCCCACAGGAAGAAGGCAACAATAGTCGCGGCGGAGATTTCTTTGGTGAGATGTCGGGGGTATTCCTGCACTTATGGCATGCGATTTTTCCTGTCGCACAGGCACAGGAAGGTTCACTGAAAAAAGACCCGGCCAAGGAAATAGCCGAAAAAGCCGCCTTAGAGGCGAAAAAAACCAAACAAGAAAAAAAGACCAAACCGTCCAGCAAAGCACGCAAGGTCAAAAAGAAAATCATGTTTAGCTGGTATCCGGTTCCTGAAGCCGATTATTACATCATCGAAATCTCGGCCGCTCCGGATTTTAAGAAACCCGTTGTTGCCGAAAAAGTCCTCAAGGAAGAATACGCCTGGACCCGCTTTGAGAAGCAAAACTACTACTGGCGGGTAGCCGCCGGACAAGAAAATGGCCGCATGGGATTGTTTAGTGAAGCGGCTCAAGTTGATCTGAGCCAAGTGGCAGATATCAGCGTCAAAGAGCTGGCCCCAGGAGTTTCTCTTGTTGCGACCCCAGCCCCCGAGCCACCGCCAAAGCCAACTCCCCCTCCGGAACCAGAGAAAAAACCAGAACCTCCGCCGGAGCCAGAGCCTCCGCCCGAGCCCGAGCCCCCACCTCCATTGCGCAAAATTGAGCAGGAGTACGCCTTTCGCTTTGTCTTTGCACCTGAGTATGTTCAATGGACGCAGAAGAACAAAGACAAGGTTGAAGGAAAACTCTCTGGCTCTTCACTGGTGACGGCCGAAGCTGAAGTGAACACTCCCCTTGAGGAGAGAGGGCGATTGGTCTTTCACCTTCACTTCAGCACATTCGATTGGGTGCCGGAAAACAAAAATGCCGTTCCTCTACAGGAAAACCTGGGTACCTGGAGTATGAGAACCCGACTTTCCCATTTTCCCGCGCGGAAAAACTGGGGCTATGGTGTGGCTCTCTACCGTAGCGGCCTGCTCAAAAGATCTGAATTGGAAGTTGTTAAGTGGGAAGAACGCTTTAGTTACGGGGGAGTTCTGTCCTACCTAAAATATCTAGGAGAACGCAGTCAGTGGGAAACCGGTCTGTGGGTCACAACCGGAGACAGTATTCTTTCCACCCAATGGACCAACCGTCTAGACTACCGCATTCCATCCTGGGGAATGACCACCATTATTGGAATTGGCCTGGATGGCATTCACGAGAGCGGATCAGGAGGCGCCGAAAATATTGGTGGCGCAGCCAGCTTGCGCATCGGCTTCGAGTGGTAGCCCACATCAGCGGAATCTAAACTTGGCCTCATAGTCACGGGACCCCACACGCTCAGAAGTGACATAAATGTCGATTTGCAGATCGTGCTCTTCGTCCCAAACCACACTGTTCTCGTCCTGACAAAACACTTTCAGCCAAGCACCCATGCGCACAACCCGCACATCACGATTATTGGAATCTCGCTTCCAGTACAAGTTTGAAAGCTGCCCTCCAATGGGGCGATGATGGGAATCATTGCATTTGGCAGCATTCCTAAGTCCTTGACTCAAAAACTGAGAGTGCTCCCCCCAGCTCCACCACAATTCGGGCCACTGTTCAGGCTGAGTGAAGTTCACCACCTGCCACTCCATCGTCAACCCATCGAAGAGGCGGTCAACGTGGTAAATGCCGTTGGCAAAAAATTGGCCGACCAACCCACCCAGCTCGTCCAATTCGGAATGACTCAATAATCCAGTTTGGTGTCCCAGCTCATGGATGAGTAAGGCAAGAATGTTGGGTGTCTCCATTGCCGGCAGACCTGCCAGATAGAGGTGGTCACGGTTAATAAAGACTGGAAGTTCAGGACGAAACCCCGTACGCGCGGAGCGAACCACTCTCTCAGGTGCCTGATCAAAAAATCTGGGCGCTGATCTTGAATCGAGAAAGATCAATTTGTAAGGAAGATCCAGGTTGTCCTTAGCCACATTGAGAATTTCCAAGAGCAAAGCCTTTTGATCCCGAGATAGCTGACACTGAGGCAGTATCAAACAGCTTCTCAACAATTGCGGCAGAGTTCTGTACACCTGATGAAAGCGCACCTCAACCACGCCACCACCGTTGCCGATGATGTCCCCGCCAATCAACATTTGCCAAACACGCGGATCATCGACCTCGTCAATGGGTAACTCTCCAGCGAGCAGGAGTTCAACCTGGTTTTTGATGTCAAGGTCATCGGATGCCGCCACAGTGGCAGTCGTGAAAACAACACTCAATCCAAAAGCCAATAGCAACTTGTATGGCCCCAACTTCCTCATTGCGAACTCCCCTTCAACTCCCTAGAAGCACTCAAACCAAACAGTTGAATATTGAGTTGGTAGATATTGTCACTTTTCTCACTGTGAAACTGGCTATTGAAGGATTCCAAAAAGTCCTTCAATACCGCCTGGGCCTCCTTCATCCGATTGACGTCCAAACGAAGGGTCAGACCGGACAGCATTCTCTCTGCCATACTCTGTTCTTCGATGGATTCCAGCGCCCTCTGTAACATTCCCGCATGGTGGCGGCGAATGGCGACACTGGGGCTCTCATTGCCCCCGCGCCATGGCTGACTGGAAAGACAAAGTTGCCCCTTCTCATTTCTGGTAACAATTTGACATTCTTCCAAGACTTTTAAGGCGTAATTGATTTGCGCACAGGTCACCTTGCCCCTGAGTCTTTTTTGGATCCACTCCGGGTCTTCACGAAAGCCCGGCGCTGCAATCAGGTGTTTGACGGCAATAAAGTACCAATCGGCGACGACTTTAAACTCTTCCAGGCTTAAGCGCCTCGCCGACTTGTGGGCAGAAAAGCTCTGCAGTTTTTCCAACAAACGCTCGGGATCTCGGCCACTCTTCTGAGCCTTTTCCAGCTGAACCAGAGTTTCAAAAAAATCTTTTTCGGCAGAGGTCATCTTGAGATCATGGGCTAAGGCTTGTACCATTTCTGAGGAAGGCTGTCTCTGACCCGTCAAGACCATGGTGAGACTACTGGCTGATCTGTAGCCCAATCGCTGCGCCCACTTGCTGAGGTTGTTCGATTGATGACTGTAAGAACCGCCCGGAAGACCGGCTGCTTTTAGAAAGTCCCGGTAGTCGGAAAAATCAAAAATGGACAGCCGGGATTTTCGCTCCCCCTTGTCCTTTGAATTCCCCCTTGCGGGCTTTTCTTTGCCGACGACTTCCGATTCCACTTAAATCCTCAATCAACTTAATTTAAAAATCAAAAAGGGAGTCCCCGTGGGTGTAACGGGGTCTCCCAAATAACGACCAATTACTGACAAGCAGGAATGGTAAAAGTTTTTTCAAACAAAGGGCGGTACATTCTGGAACGATCCAAGTCATCGGAGTCACGTCCACCAGCTACACGGCGATAGACTTCAATCTCATAAGAAAGAGGAATGGTGTATTCAATATCTTCATAGCGAATGCAGTCTTCGTTATCGCGACGGTTGCGATACTCAACACATACGGTGCGAGTACCGGAAATCGGACGATAAACATATTTTTCCATTTCCTCTTCACAGTAACGCTCATCACCGCGGTCGCGCCACACAGCACACTCGGTCATTTTACGAATAGAGCGAAGGTTATCACCCTCAACGCAGACACTGGATGCTCTCATGTACCAGCTCTCCAAGCGCAGTTGAGGCAATTCAAAGATCACACGGTGATCTTTCTGTAACACCTCCCAAGAAGCATCCTTGTCTGGAAGACGAGCTGCCTGAGCATTTAAAGATCCAATTCCTACCAAAAGGGCCACCAAAGCCATCAATGTTTTCATGCTAATTCCTCCTCGAATTAATTTTTAAAACCAAGAGCTCTTGAAAAGAGGTTTCCCACCGACCCGGCATTTGTTTCAACGGAGTTTCACAACTTATCAAGAAAAGGTTTCACAATCTGTGACCTATCACCTCGCCCCGACATTTCTGTCGGCGCACCAAGCTATCACCATATTCAGCATGAAATTTAAGGATTTATTTCTTCCGACTAAAACACCACAGAGGCCATTAATGCTCAATAACTAGGCATATCAAAACTCAACAACGATATCTTCCTCGCCCGACTTTTTGTTGGTGATCCACAAAACCTTGGGCCGCCTTTTTCCGAGAGGAGGTCCGATTGCCGAGCCATCCCCGCAAATCCGAATCCTCCGCCGTCGCGCATGGGCGTATCCGAGGCGCAGCAGCGAAGGTGATGCGACCCGAAGACGCGCCTGCGGCCGAAAGGCGCGTGAGGATTTGCGGAGGATGGTCGGCAAAGGACCGACTTCCGCGAAAAAGGATTTTGTGGATCTACATGAACAACAAAATCTATTTTCCGAGTATTCCCCGCGCGATCAACTCCTTCATCACCTCATTGGCCCCACCATAGATGCGCTGAACGCGGGCATCGACGTATTGGCGGGAGATGGGGTATTCAGTCATGTAGCCGTAACCACCAAACAGCTGCAGACAGCGGTCAGCCACTGAGCTTTGGGTGTCAGTGATCCAATATTTGGCCATGCTCACTTCCTGAATCAATGTCTCCCCAACCATGTGGCGAGGAATCAAATCATCAAGAAAAGAATAGGCCAACTGCACCTGAGTCGCACATTCGGCAAGGGTGAAGCGGGTGTTTTGCTGAGCAGCCAAGGGTTTACCAAAAGCCTCTCTTTCCAAAACATAGTCGCGGGTCATTTGCACACAGCTGTCGGCCGCTGCAGCCGCGCCAATGGCCAGCACCAGGCGCTCCTGTTGAAGGTTTTCCATCAAATAGCGCCAGCCCTCCCCCTCTTGGCCGAGCAGGTTCTCTTTGGGAATTTCGCAGTCCTCAAAGGACAACTCAGAAGTGTCTTGGGCATGAAAACCAATTTTTTCCAGGTTCCGTCCGCGCTGAAAACCCGGGCGATCGGCCTCAACGACAAAGAGACTGATTCCTCGATGGGGCTTCCCCAGCTCGGAACTGGTGCGGGCGGAAACAATATAGAGATCTGCTATCTGTCCATTGCTGATAAAGGTTTTGGCCCCATTGAGGACATACTTGTCCTCTTTGAGCTCCGCCTTCATCCGTTGGGCGGCCAAATCCGAACCAGCATCCGGCTCGGTCATGGCAAGGGCCAACACATGCTCACCACTGATGCAACCAGGTGCCCACTTGGCCATTTGCTCCTCATTGGCAAAGTTCTCCAAGTAAGGAAAAACAATATCGCTGTGAAGCGGGAAGAAGACCCCCGGAAAAGAATGAAAGTAAAGCTCCTCGGCCACAATTGCCGCATACCGAAAGTCAGCCCCTGCCCCGCCATACTTTTCGTCCGCCGTGGGACACAGAAAGCCCTGGGCGCCCGCCTGCAGGTAAATCTCGCGGGGGACATGACCCTGCTTTTCCCAAGACTCATAATGAGGGGCAATCTCCTCTTTTATGAATTTGCGGAAGGTATCGCGAAAAAACTCGTGCTCCTCTTCATACAAGCGGCGCTTCATGAAAACTCTTTCTGCTGCGAATGGAATCAGGCAGCTTAAAGGTATCGCCATACTGTTTGGCCAGGCGGTCACACTCGGCAACAAACTGGCTGACCCCCATGGCATCGATGTAACTGAAAATCCCCCCGGTATAGGGAGCGAACCCCCATCCTAAAATGGATCCCACATCTCCTGCCGTGGCCGAACTGATCACGCCCCTGTCCCACACCCGTGCTGCTTCCACGGCTTGGGCTAACAACAAGCGGGTCTTGACCTCTTCCACCGAAGGCTGCTCCGCCAAGGGCTTAAAGTGCTCCGTCAAACCTGGCCACAGTGACTTTTTGCCATCCTTTGGATAATCATAAAATCCACCTCCCGACTTGCGACCCAATCTTTTCAGCTGAGTCACTAATAGCTCGGCAATAGACGTGGCCTCGGGCGCAAAGTCTGCCCCTGTGTCTTTAATCGTAGCCTGTGAGATATGATAGACCAAATCCAGGCTCACCTCGTCCGCCACCGCCAGCGGGCCCACCGGCATCCCGGCCATCCTGCCGGCATTTTCAATCAATGCGGGAGAAACCCCCTCTTTGAGCAAACAGCAGCCTTGATTCACATAACTCTTAAACACCCGGCTGGTGTAAAAGGCTCGGCCATCATTAACAATGATCGGCGTCTTTTTAAACTGGCGGGAAATATCAAAACACCGAGCAATGGCTTCATCTGAGGACTTCTCCCCACGGATGATTTCCACCAAGGGCATTTTATCCACGGGAGAGAAAAAGTGAAGCCCTGCGAACCTCTCGGGACGACCACAGTACTCTGCCAGACTGGTGATGGGTAAGGTTGAGGTGTTGGAAAAAATAAAAGCGTCTTTAGGTAACACCCGATCAACAGCACCTATCACTTCTTCTTTGATCTTGCGATCCTCGATGACGGCTTCTACCACCATTTCACATTCGGCAAATAGCTCGTACTGATCGACCGGATGGATAAATGCCAATACCTTTTGCACGTCGGCCTCGGTCATCTGTCCGCGCTCAACACGTTTCTGCAAAACTTTTTGGGTATAGGCTTTGCCCTTTTCAGCGGCCGCCATATTGACGTCCTTAATGTAAACTTTGATACCGGCCATGGCTGCCGCATAGGCAATTCCCGCCCCCATCATGCCACCGCCAAGCACGCCCATGCATTGGGTCTTGTGGGGCTCGGCGCCCTTTGGTCTTTCCATTCCACCATTGAGAGCGTTGATTCCCAAAAACAAGGTGCGCACTGTATTGGCGGCTTCCGGAGTGCGCAGACAGAATTCAAAGTATCGCTCCTCAACTTTGAGAGCAGGATCAATCGGTAGCTGGAGGCCCTCATAAACGGCGCTCATCACCGCTTCCACGGCTGGGTAATTGCCGTAGGTTTTCTTCCGCAAGTGAGCGTTGCCGGCAGTGAAAGTCATGTACACGGCAGGAGTTAGGACTCCCCCACCGGGAATCTTAAACTTCTTATCCCCCCAGGGCTGAAGGATCTCCGGATTCTTTTCAATAAAGGCTTCGGCCATTTGCAGAAGCTGTTCTGGGGTATCGGCCAATGCATCCACCAAACCAGCTTCGAGAGCCTTTTTGGGAACCATTGTTTTACCTTCTGCCAAAAGGGACATGGCTTTGATGATGCCAATCATGCGCGGCAGACGCTGGGTGCCCCCGGCTCCAGGAATCAATCCCAATTGTACCTCTGGAAGACCAATCCGAATTTTGTCGTTATTGAGGGCCACGCGATGATTACAGGCCAGACACAGCTCATAGCCACCACCTAGGGCCGAACCCCCAATCGCCGCCACCACGGGTCGGGGCCACTTCTCCAACTGGCGAAAGGCGAGGTTGAGATCTCTCACTAAAGGCATGTTCCTCTTTACGTCTGACAATGGAACCAGGGCCTTTAAGTCAGCCCCAGCAAGAAAGTCCTTGCGCGGACTGACAAAAATCGCGCCCTTGATTTGGCTGTCTGAGGTCAGTTGTGACACTACTTTTTTGAAGGACTCCACCGAGTCCTTGTTCCACACATTGACCGGTTGATCTTTGAGTTCCATCGTGAGAATGGCAATTTTTTTGTTATTTACTTCTAAGCTAAACATGACTTCACCCCGTTAAATTCGCTCAATGATAGTGGCAATTCCCATACCGCCGCCGATACAAAGAGTGGCCAGGCCTCTCTTGCCTCCGGTGCGCTCCAATTCATCCAAAAGAGTCTCCAGGATAATAGCTCCGCTCGCCCCAAGTGGGTGACCAAGGGCAATCGCTCCGCCATTGACGTTGACTTTGTCGTGGGGAACATCCAGCTCTTTCATAAAATTCATCACAACTGAAGCAAAGGCCTCGTTCACTTCAAACAAATCAATGTCCGATATTTTAAGCCCTGCTCGATCCAAAACCTTTCTGGTTACCGGAACCGGGCCTGTCAGCATAATTGTGGGATCAGCAGCCGTGATAGCAAAAGCCTTGATCAGGGCGCGAGGTTTAAGTCCTAGCTTCTCTCCATATTCCCGGTCACCGATTAAGACGGCAGCTGCTCCATCAACGATACCGCTGGAGTTTCCGGCCGTGTGCACGTGATCAATCATTTCCACCTGAGGGTACTTTTGGATGGCGACATAATCGAAGGCACCTTCCTCACCCATCTGGGCAAAAGCAGGTTTGAGTTGGCCCAAGCCTTCAAGTGTGGTGTCGGCTCTCATGTGCTCATCGTAATCCAGAACTACGTTGCCATTGAGATCTTCAAAAGGAACCATGGACTTGGCGAATCGCTTTTCCTCTTGGGCCCGCACGGCCCGTTTTTGCGAAGTCAGTGCAAACTGGTCAACGTCATCTCGGGTGAAGCCCTGAAGGGTGGCGATGAGATCAGCCGAAATCCCTTGGGGAACAAAGTGAGTTTTGACAGCTAAATGAGGGTCAGCTGCCCAGGCTCCGCCGTCGGAACCAATCGCCACATGAGACATGGACTCCACCCCCCCGGCAACAATGAGCTTTTCAAAGCCAGCCATCACCCGGGCGGCGGCTTGGTTGACAGCCTCCAAGCCAGATCCACAGAAGCGATTGACCGTCACCCCACAAACCGTTTCGGGAAGGCCTGCGTCCATGGCGGCCGACTTGGCCACATTCGCACCCTGGTCACCAATGGCGGTCACACAACCCAAGATCACGTCTTCGATCTCTTCCCCAGATAAATTGTTGCGTTTTAATAAAGTCTTAAGAGTCCACGCAGACAGCTCCACCGGGCGAACCGTGCTGAGGGAGCCCCCCGCCCTGCCTCTGCCCCGTGGGGTTCGGACACCGTCAAAAATACAGGCAAATTCACTCATTGCTCGCCTCCCTGGCTTAAATTCAAGAACACTATTATTCAACTCACAGGCGACCTCGTCCAGAGATGCCGGAGGATCTAGACTGAAAATTCACTCTAATGTTGCGCGGCAGAAGCCGGGTCTCGTTTGTTTCTCGCACAACTTCACCATTTGTTAGTTTGACCTCAATCAAGCCGATGGGGTGTAGTAGGTGAGTGGAAACTTCAGCTTCAAAGGACATTGATTACCGCCTGATGGTGGAGACCACCCAGGAAGGGATTTGGACTATTGATGCCAATGGTGTCACCACCTACGTCAATCCCGCCATGGCCAGGATTCTTCAGTACAAGCCAGTAGAAATGATTGGCCGCCACTTGTTTGATTTCACCGATGACCGTGGCCAAGAGATTTGTGCCTGCAACATGAAACGCCGCGAACAAGGCATCGTTGAACAACACGACTTTGAGTTTATTCGCAAAGACGGCAGTCGCATTATCGCCACCCTGGAAACCGCTCCCCTCCAGGATGAGAAGGGCAACTACATGGGAGCCATTGCCGGAGTGATCGATGTCACAGAACGGCGTCTGGCCGAAGCCAATCTTGAGCGACTCTCCCGTCGATTGGAATTGAAGCTGGCCGAGCAAAGTCGTGAGCTGGATAATTCCCAGCGGCAGTTTGAGGCGATTTTTCAAGGGGCGGGAGACCTGATCTTCTTTTCCGACATCCACGGCAATGTGATGGTCGCCAATTCGGCGGTGGAAACCATTTTGGGTTATAGCCCTGAGGAGTTTACCCAACTCCATGTGTTGGATATTGTCGTGGGACTCAATCCTGCTGAGATGACTGAAATCCTCCAGCAACTGAGTCAATCAGGGCAGGTGTCCCGCGAGGATCTCCACCGCCATCGGGACGGTAGCCTCGTTCCCGTCGAGGTCAAGCTCACCAGTGTGGTTCTCGATGGTAAGTCCGGGATCGTTGTCATTGCCCGGGACCTGCGGGAAAAGAAAAAGATGGAACAGAGTCTTTTTGTTTCACAAAAGCGTGAAGCCATTGGCCGCCTAGCTGGAGGCATTGCCCACGAGTACAACAATCGCCTGGCCACCATTTTGTTGGCCGGGAGAATGGCCCTTCACCACTTGGCCTCCGACCATCCTGCCAGGGAGTATTTGGAGCGAATTATGACTTCGGCGCAGAATTCGGCCATTCTCACCAAACAACTTCTCGCTTTTGGTTGCCAGCAGATTCTCCATCCGAAAATTTTGGACATTAACTCTATCGTCAAACAAACTGAACGACTGTTGAGCCCTCTTTTGCCTGAGGATATTGACCTCTCTTTGGATATGCCGAGCCAGCTGCCGACCATTTCCTTTGATCCGGCTCTGTTTGAACAAATCATTATAAATTTAGTGATCAACGCCCGGGATGCCCTGACAACAGGAGGAGGCGTCATCATTCGTACTGGCCAGTCTCGTTTGCAAGCGAAAGATCTGGGGGCCTTCCCAGCTAAGACCGGCCATTTTGTTTGGGTTGAAGTGGAAGACAACGGGGAAGGCATGGACCCGGAAACCGCCGAAAGGGCCTTCGAACCCTTTTTTACCACCAAAGATGTCGGTCAAGGCACCGGCCTGGGGCTCTCCATGGTCCAAGGCACAGTTCAACAGGCCAATGGCTATGTTGAATTGGAATCTTATGAGCACCAGGGAACCCGCGTCCGCGTGTACTTTCCAGCCAGAGACGATGCGGTCACAGAACTCCCGGTTATGCCTCAGTCCCCTCAATCCCGGGTCTTGGGGCAAGGCCATGTTCTGCTGGTCGAAGACGAAGAGGACCTGAGAAGCCTTTGCCAAACCATTTTGGAACACGCAGGTTATCAAGTCACTGTCGCTCACTCTTACAAACAAGCTGAAGAAGTGTGTCTCCATGACCCCCGCCGCATCGATTTGCTCCTCACTGACGTGGTCATGCCTGGCCGATCGGGTCCAGAACTTTACCGTCATGTATCCCCGATGAGAGAGAGCATGAAAGTTCTCTTTATTTCTGGCTACGACAAAGATATTCTTTCTCGAGAGGGCTTAAATCTGGACGACTGCTTTTTGAGTAAGCCCTTTAATTCGGATCAGCTGATTCAGGCCGTAGACAGGTTGATTGGAAAAGTGAATCGAGCTCCCGAAAATAAGCCAGATTATGTCCCCCAGTCCCTAACCTGAGGATAGTGTTGAGCTCATGAAGAGCAAAAATCTACAAGACCTGCATTTGATCACTCTCGCCAACAACTTGCCCGGCCCTTTAGCACTGCAAAGTCTCATGCCTTTGGGAATCAAAGTCACCAAGGTAGAGCCACCTTGGGGTGATCCGCTCAACACCCACTGTTCCCAATGGTACAGGGAAATCACCTCGGGCCAGGCCATCTTGCAGCTCAATTTAAAGGAGCAAGGCGATAAGAGACGACTTGAGGTTTTGTTAGAAGATGCAGATCTGTTGTTGAGTTCCTTTCGTCCTTCAGCTCTTGTCAGCTTGGGACTCGACTGGACTTCACTTCATGGTAAATACCCACACCTGAGTTTGGTGGAAATTGTCGGTTTTTCCGAAGACCCGGAATTCCCTAGTCACGATCTCAACTATATGGCCCGGGCGGGACTTCTTAGTCCGCCGACACTTCCTCTTTCAACTTTCGCCGACATTCTGGGCTCTGCCCAAGTCGCAACGACCATTCTTGCCTGCCTTTGGCAAAGTGGAGAGGCCGGAACTGGCCTGCATCGACAGGTGAGCCTAGGAGATGCCGCAAAAACATTTGCCCGCCCTTTAGTAGAAGGCCCAACCCAAAAGAGTGGACCACTGGGAGGGGCACATCCGGGGTATGGGATCTACGCCACCCAGGATGGGTGGATTGCCTTGGCCGCCCTCGAACCAGAATTTATTGAGACCCTCAAGACTGAGTTCAATCTAAAAAAGCTCTCGCAGAGCGCGTTGGCGGAAAATTTCGCCAGCAGAGCCAGCCAAGACTGGGAGGCCTGGGCTCAGGCGAAAGACATTCCTCTGGCGGCGATTCCCTCTTAGACTTCCCTCAGATAAATCCAAGATCCCAAAGGCAGCAACAGGCACATCAACACCAACAAGGCGGTCGGACCAGGAGGAAGTGGGCCTGAGCCAGCTGCAATGGTGCCGCAATTGGCGGTGAAATCAAATTGATCTTGCTGATGACCGTCGTAATCAAAGGTGATGGAGTCAACGACAGCTGGATTGTCCGCATCTTGATTGTCTACCGTCAGACGGTAGCGCACAAAGCGCTTCATGGGTTGCCCCACAAAGGTCGCCGAAGCCGCCCACAGTGAGGTCGGATCAAAACCCGTCTGATCGCTGGTGGCAATCTCGACCGCCACCGTGCTGCCGCCACTCAAGGGTGCAGACACTGTCACTGAATTGAGTACGGGAGCGGTGTTGCGCAAGTCGATTTCCTTAGAAGTGATCGTATAAGTCGTAATCACCGACCGCACGCGGCCTTCGTCAATTCCCAAAAAGGCGGGATTTTCCGTTCCCGGACAAGTCGCCCCATCACACTTGTCATTATCTGTGATCCAAGTGCGGCCTTCGCCTCCATCGCCGCCTTTACCTTGATTCGGGAAGTTCCCTGATGGAGCATCAGCATCATCAATGCCAGACTCACCACCGGTTCCCCCATTGGCATTGATGGTGCCCGTAAAACTCAGATTCCGACCTGCCCATACGCCAACAGTTCCACCGCCACCGGCACCACCGCCGCCAGCCCGATAGGTGAGGGCTGTTCCGCCACCGGCACCGCCATTGGTATTCACCGCTCCTGATATAGTGATGTCGCGAACGGCTCGCAAAAGGACGACTCCTCCACCGCCACCGCCGGCTCCTCCACTTGAATGATTGGCTCCGTCGGTCCCACTGTAGGCCATGCCCCCACCACCACCTGATCCGCCTCCAATAACAGTAAAACCATCATCCTGAAAGTTTCCGCCCTTTGAATTCCAAGTGGTTTCCGTTACGTCGTAGCCATCTTCCGCCTGGGTTCCCGCTTGGCTGTAGGCTCCCCCTCCACCGCCTCCTGTTGCACCGACATTATTCATGGCCGGTGCCGCATTGGCCGCATTGGCGCCGAGACCCGCACGGGTGAGGCTCGCCCCACCCATAGTGCCATCCGTTGCTTCGACTGCGGGAATGGCCCCGCCACTCCCACCGGCTCCTCCTCCGCAATTCCCACTGCCTCCGGCCGACACCACTGTATTGTTGGCGTTAATGCCTTCTCCGGCTTCGCCATTGCAGTCAAGGGTTCCGGCAATGGTGATGTCTGTCAGGCTACGAATATCAAGAGGATTGGAACCAACGCCTTTAAGAGTATAACCCAAATCCAATGTGAAAGAAGTCACCTGCAAAGGGTAATAAGTGTCCGTATCGATGGTGATGGTTGTGCCGTTGACAGAGCCAAAGTTTGCCCAGGTGCTGGAATCAAAAGACCCGTGGCTCCCATCACCCATATCCAGTGATGTGACCTGGGCCCCACTGCCGGCGTTCCAACCCTGAATCTGCACCTCAGGGTAGAAAGTCCCGGTGGCGCTGTTGTACTTCATGTCGTAGGAGTCCACATTGGCCAATGAGGTGAATTCATCGGACCAGGTCAATGCCTGTCCCCGAAGGCTGAAAAACATGATCAAAAAGACAGCGACAATCTTAGCCTGTCGCTTGGCTGTCACCAGCTCCATCCCACCCCATTACTTGCCAAATCTTTTCTTTTAATGTGTCACAGGTAAACGGTTTGATTATGTAGGCGTTCACCGCCCACTGGGCCGCCTGGGTGATCTTAAATCTCTCCATGGATCGTTGACTGGTAATCATAATAAAGCGAGTACCCTTGCGCTTAGGATTCTTGCGCAAGGCTTTGAGCAGCACCAAGCCACTCACACCTGGCATCTCCCAATCAGACAGCACCAAGCCCAAAGGGAACTTCGTGTTTTGAATCATCTTAAGACCCTGCTGGGAATTCTTGGCCTCCAAAATATTTGAAAACCCCATGTCTTTAAGGTAGTCCACCACCACATCTCTCACCATGGCATCATCATCGACAACCAAAATGGGTAAATCGTAAAGTGGCCTAGCCATGCTCGCCCTCTCCATCAATCGGAATACGAACGGTGACTTCCAAACCCTTCACTGGATGGTTGGCAACCCGCATGGTTCCTCTGTGCTCCACCTCCACAATTTCGCGACAGATCGCCAGGCCTAGACCAGTCCCTTTGCGACCCTTGGTGGTGAAAAAGGGCTGGAGCACCTGCTCCAAGAGATCCTCTTTTATTCCTGGTCCATAATCGCGAACACGAATCTCGGCCCACTTTTCGTCCTGCACCACCGCATAGTCAATTTGCCCTGAAGTCCCCATGGCATGCATGGCATTGATGGACAGATTGATAATTACCTGAAGTAAGCTTGTCGCATTCGCCTTGGCCTTCACTGGATCTTTCTTGATAATGGTGACCTTCATATTGGTGGTTTTCAGTTGGTGCTCTAACAGATCAAGCGCCTCATCTAAGATATGGTGGACAAAGACCCAATCCTTTTTGGCAATTCCTTCACCTGTTCCCGAGAGATTCTTGAACTTTTCCAATATATCATTGGCTCTTTGCGAGGCCTCTAGGATTCTCTCCAGACCGGCCCGCATATCATCCGCCTCTTTCTTACGACAGATGTCGGCCTTACCCATGATCTGCATCAAAATATTTCCAAACTCATGAGTCACACCCCTGGCAACCGCGGCAACTGAGGCCATTCGCTCACTCTCCAACAAACGATTTTGCGCTTCGGCCAACTGGGCGGTCTTCAATTCTCCTTCTTTTTCCAGGTTCCACAGGGTGATGAAGTTGCGCGCCTTTTGTAAGATTTCTCCCTCTGTAAAGGGCTTATTGAGATAATCCCAACGGTCGACTTTCTTAACCCCCAACAGGGAGTTGATGGACTCAATGCTCCTGTCGTTATAGGCCGTCACAAACACGGCGTAAAGGTCCGGGTCCTGCTTGTGCATTTCCTTGACCAGATCATAGCCATCTTTATCGGAACCAAGCATAACGTCAAAAAAGCCCATAGCATAAGGCCGACCTTCCTGTTGCGCCTTGTGAAAGGCTTCCAGGGCCTTTTCATAGGAGTCACAAATAGTGACGTCAAATTCATAACCAGGGTCAGTCTCGTTCGGGGGGCGACTCATTATTCTTGTCGACCGAAGAGGGAGGACGTTCTTCTTTTTGGGAGCCAATATGTCTTCGTAGCTTTCCAAAATTCCCGGTTCATCATCGACAACCAGAACCCTCTTATTCCAGTCATGGGCAAGTCCCGAAAGTCCGTTGCCTTCTTCCTGGCCGGTGATCAATTGTTTGGCCGAGTTTTTCATGCTGATACCTTCTCGTCATCGGTGGCCACTGCAATTGGCAGTTCCACCACAAATATTGTTCCCTTACCTAAAGTGGAAGACCCTAGGCGAATGTCTCCGCCAAAGGCCCTGATAAATCTCCGACTGATGTTAAGTCCCAGACCAGTGCCCTCTTCTCTTGGCTTGGTGGAAAACTGGGATTCAAAAAGACGGCGTTTGTGCTCCTCTTCAATGCCCACTCCATTGTCCATCACTCCAATCAAGGCCTTGCCTTCGTCAGCCTGGACAGAAATCTCCACCTTGCCCTTAAAAGTCTTGCCCTGAAGCTCTTCCACATCTGCACGGGATTTGACGGCTTGCAGAGCATTGCGCAGAAGATTAGTCATGGCCTGCAGGAATTCATCCTGATCCACCATCACCGTGATGTCCTTGTCCATTTCATCCATGGAAATTTCAGCCTTCATTTGGGATGCCAAATCGGCCATCACATGCATGGATTCGCGCACCAGGTGACCCACATCGTGGGGTTTAGACTCACCCTTAACAACACTAAGTGATCTCATGGACTGGACAATGCGGTTAATGCGCTGACATTCCTTGAGCAAAAAATCCACGTCGCCTGTCAGGGTCCCCACCTCACTGGTCAGAGAGCCACTTACCGCTTTGATGTTTTCCAAATCTTCTTGAAACAAACTGGCTCCTTCAAAGACCTCTGAAGGCGCATTCCAAGCAGAGACCAAGCCATCCAACCCCTTGTCAGCAAAGTCCTTCTCCCAACCGGCGAGAATCTCTTTAAGAACCTCAGCCTCTTCACCCTGGTGCTGGCGCAGGCGGGATTGAATCTTTTGAATCCGCGACATGATTCCGGTAAGAGGATTCAAAACCTCGTGGGCCGCGCGTCCCGCAATTTCACCGACTGCCGCGAGACGGGTTGTGCGCAACAAGGCCTCCTGGGCCTTTTTCACCGCCTGGTTTTGAACCTCAAGCTGATGGGTTCTCTCCTTGACCTTGTTTTCCAGCTCGGCATTGATATGTTCCAGTTCTTCGCGAGATTGCTTGAGATCGCGAATCATGTGATTGAAGGACTTGGCCAACACCGAGATCTCATCTTTGGTCTTGACCGCGATTTGGGTTTCCAAATCTCCCTCAGAAACATTGCGCATTCCACCCATCAACGTTTCCAGCGGGCGAGTGAGCGAACGCGAGAACAGGATGGCAGCAATGAACGAAGCTGTGAGGACTATGAGAGCAAAGAACAAGGAGCGATAAATCAGGTGGTAGACCACAGCAAAGGCCTTGTCCTCACTCACCCGAGAGACCACCATAATGCGTTTGTTAAAGGCTTTTGAGAAGGCTCCCAATACTTTCTTGCCATCCACCTCGGCCGGTAACACGCTGGTGTTGAGTGGGTGCTCCATGGCCTTGAGGATCAATGCATCAGGGCTTCCCTCTTGTCCCATCATTTCCACTTTCGGGTGGGCCAGAATCTCACCCTTTTCGTTGGTGATAAAAACCTCATTGAGAGTGGCGCGGCCAAGAGCCGTCATCAGCTTGTCGGCGCGAAGATAGCTAATCACCGCGTACTGTCTTACTGGAACTCCGGCCTCGGTCTCTTCCACAACACTGCGGCCAAAACCCACCAGGGGAGGCCCATCCAGAATCGTGGCGTTCCATACCGCTTCACCTTCGACCCGAATGCGGTCGAAGGGTATGGGACGCTTTGCCGGAAGCTGATTGAGAAAGTACTCCTCTTTGATTCCGTAGGTCTCGAGGTAAGTGCCACTGGTATAAAGGGCCTTTTCCACCCGGCTGAAGCCGTCACTTCCGCCGACAAAGACGGTTTCAGAATCACTCTCCAGCAACTCCCGCATAAGGCGGTTTGAACGTCCCTTGTTTTCGTTAAAGAAAAAGGCCACTAACTTGATTTTGTCTGCTACACCTTGGAAGAAGGTCTCAATGTCTGAGGCAATGTTGGTCACCGCGCTCCTGTTATAGTCATAGACCAACTCGGTTTTATCACCCTTAAGGATTTTGGCGGCCAGGCCCAGGTAGGCACCGACACACAAAACCAGCAACAGTGTCGTGACAATCAGAAATTTATAACGAATAGAGAACAGCGGCCTCATCTATATATTCTCCCGTCTTTTTATCGGAGCAATAACAGGGAGAATTCACGGCCTGACTCAAAAGGAGTCACAGCCCAACAAAGATCTCCACCTTGGTCGGGAAATGATGCGGCAACTACCAGAGTACAGACTTCAAGTTACCGCTTGGTGCGCACTAATACTGGGGATGTCTCCGTCGACAGCCCCGAACTGGAGGATGAGATGCCCTTTACGCTGTAGGTCGTGTTAGGCAAAAGGCCTGAGATAGTCATCGTGTGGTCAAATCGGAAGCCTTTTTTCTTCGAAGTCAAAACCTCTCCAGTACCAACATTGGTCCACTCCACTTCAGTGGTGGCCGCCTTATCGGTCGACCATGAAACTGAAATCGTTGTCTGTTGCACGTCGGTCACCAGGTAGTCCTCGATAACAGGAGCGGTTTCGTTACAAGGATTCTCTTCCGGTTTTTCCAAATAGTAATGATCAGAACTCACCACTTGCCAACCACGATCCAAGAGACCCTGATAAGCGGCCTGAGGCGAAGGCGGATTCTGGGTGGAGTCGAAATATCGACTGTTACCCTGGCGACCGCACTCAGGGTCATTGGCATCACCGTTCCAAGGACGCCACATAATAATTAAAGAAATGTGATAACGAGGCCCTTGGTAGTAATCCACTTCAAAAGGAATATACTGCCCCTCTTGGATATCCACGGGATAGGTTCCACAGCCCATACGCGTGGGATGGGTGCCATCATTATTGACCACTTCCTGCCAATCTCCGTTGGCATCCTGCATGCGCAGGACCGCGCCATCGTCAGAGAGAATGGCAAACTGATACAGCCCCGAGCTCTCACCGGGAGCGAGAGTAAACTGACTCTTAAAGTTAATACCGAAATACTCATACAAGGTGTCACCCTGAGGAGTGGTGATCACATCTCCGGAACGGGTGACAAACCCTCGATCCCAGGGGCGGGTGGGAATACTGAGTTGGTTAAAAAACAAACTCACCTCATCCACCGGATGGGCATAGGTAATATAGTCGACGGCGCGGGTGTAGTTGGTCTCTCCGGGCAGGGTGTAGAACAGTTTACCCAAGATCCCTTGGGTGCGGTCCCCTAACTGCTCGGAGCCATCGAACGGATTACATACATAGGTACTGGGATCGGGGGGCATATAAGGTGGAACAATGTCCACATCGGTGCCTCCTCCAGCATCAACGGAATCCCCTTCCTTACAGGCCGACAGAGCGACCATAAGGAATACCATAAGGGCGAATAAACGGACCGTAACCCTCATAATTTCTCCTCACACAAACATCACAACCGTTTTCCAGTATAGTGCTTAACTTTTCAACATGCTGAAAATACTTAGTTTTTGTCGTTTTTTGGGACGTTTTTGTGGATCATTTTTGGACCCAAGGGGAATATCCCCATTGGCCATTCCCAACTAACTGAAATTTGAAAGGAATTTTACTTGATAGGCCAAGACCGCGATATTTGCGGACTTTTCCCGGAAAATGGGAAAAGGCCGTTGCGAATTGAGAATTTTCTTAGTATACGAGTCCATTCAGGTTCTATCGGCTTAAGGGGCTACCCCGGGGTTTTCCAACTTCGCCGGAACCGAATTGCGCGCAGAAACTGAAAAGTAGCTCAAAGAAGAGGTTTTGGAATGAGCAAAAAAGTGGGCAAAATCGCTCGTTATCGTATTCAACGTCGATTGGGAGTTGAACTTCCTGGCCTGGGTAAAGCCGGTGCATTGGAAAGACGTCCCTATCCTCCTGGTCAAAACGGCAATCGTCGCCGCAAATATTCTGACTTTGCTCTCCGCTTGGAAGAGAAACAGAAAATCCGCTGCAATTATGAGCTTCGTGAAAAGCAATTGCGTCGTTTTATCCGCGATGCCAAGCGTGGTTCTGGAACCAACTGGGTTGCTAAATTGGCAGGTCTCCTAGAGAGCCGCCTGGATTCAGTTGTTTTCCGTCTTGGTTTTGCACCCAGCATCCGTTCTGCTCGTCAATTGGTGAGCCATGGTCACGTGATGGTTGATGGCAAAATTGTTACTGTTGGTTCTTGTGTATTGAAGCCTGGTGCAAAAGTAAGCCTTAAACCTAAGGCCTACGAAAACCAGATTTATCTTCGTGCCCAACAAGCCCCCCGCCTTGAGCTTCCTGACTTCCTCCGCCGTGAAGAAGAAAATGGAGCCCAAGTAGGCGTTGTTCAGGCAGTACCTGGTCTTGAGCATGTCCCGTTTCAATTCGATTCAGGACTGTTCACTGAGTACTACGCTGCTCGCAAAGCCTAATTAAGTTCTAGTCGCCTTTTTGGCTGCCAGGAACAAAAAAAGACAGGTCAATGACCTGTCTTTTTTTATGAGTGTCAGGCATTCCACACTGATGAATCGATCTGAGAATTAAAAAAACATTCTCAGAACGATTCACCACCTCTCAAATGTACGCCCACAACTTCCGATAAACATAATATGGAAAAGAAGTACGTTTATTCCCCCGTCCATATTCTATTTCTATTGGCCCTGGTTTTCTCCATGGGGTGCGAGCGCAACCCGAGTGGAAAAACCCAAGTCAGGCTCTCCCTGCAGGATATTTACCAAAGTCGCAATGGTGCCCAAAGCAGTGGTGACCAAATCACCAAGGTTGCCATCAATGTTCACAATCCGGCAGGTGGCCCACCCATTGTTGGTGGCTGGGAACCCATGCACCACGATAGTGCTGTCCAGGAAATGCCTCCACCCGAGTTTATTCTCCCCGTTCAAGAGGGGCCAAACCAATTGGTACAGGTCCTCATTGTCACCGACAAACTCACCGGCGGCACCATCTTCGACTATGGAGATCAATTGGTAAATATTGTTCCCGGCAACAATGTTGTTGAGGTGGTCACCCAAACTCTCGCCAATGGCGAAGCGAGTGCTGAGGCTGGGATTCGCTACATTAGAGCGGACGGAACTGGTCCAACAGGCGTGGTGGAAATGCTCTACCAGCCCCCTGGAGCCAATAAACCCCTGATGCTTGTTCATGAGCTGTACGCGGCCGGCGGATGGATGAATGCACACTTGTTTCAAACGACTCCCCTGCAATATCGCCTACGCGAAACGGGCGAAATGCTGTTTTCAAATTTGAACTATAGTCATCCAGACTTTGCTGTATCCACCAGGATGATGCATATGAAACATCCGGTGTTCTATGCGGATGAAATGCACGATCAAGCGGCACCCTACGAAATGATTCCAGCCGGCGAATACTTTATGGGCTTTGCCGGACCCGGAAGTACGGGCAAAACGGTTTGCTATGATGTGAGTGACAATTCCAACATGAGCAAGGCCTGGGTGGATAGTAGTGGATCAGTCCCCTTTCAATGGTCGGGAACTTCGGGCGACACGGGAGATTTTCACCGCACGGCCGGTGGAGCAGATGAAACCAGTGGACCCTGCACTGGCGGAACTCCATTTGTCGATACTCTAAAACTCCAGTGGGAAGAATTGGGTGAGGGCGGCGGCGGCCGTGGCCTGTATGGATTTGAAGGGATCTTTGCCATGCAAAAGGGCAAGTACGGTATGACGCCCGCTCAATCCCTCTATCAAAGTCGCTTGAACACAGCCGCACTGTCCTGGCAGGCCCTGCCGGGAGTTTTCACCGGTCCGGGCGCCGTTACGGGGGTAAAAGTCTTCAAACGCTACGACCCCAATCATAACAGTGATTATCGATTCAATGACCAAATCGCCTGTCACGAGCTGACGACAAAGTTTGGCTTTTCGTTCGCGGCTGATCTTCCCGGTGCGGCGGCAAATTCTGTCCTTCTACAAGGACTCAGTCCCACCAATGTCTATGATCAACAGGTAGTGATTTGTCCCTACGACGCCGGCGGAAAATTTCTTAATGGGGCCGCTACAGAAGTGCGTGACATCGGAAGTGGTGTGGCCACCTTCGGAACAGGTGCTGATGGAACTCGCACGATCAGCACGAATGTATCCAACCCAGCAGCAGACATATCCATCTTGGGCGGGAAGGTCCTAATGGCCAAGCGCCTCGTAGAGGCCGTTTCGCCTGATGGGGGCACCCTCACCCTACAGGGGGGAACTCTTAACTCTCCAAATACCGAATTTGAAGTAGGCGACGAAATTCTTTGGATGGTGCTGGCGGAAGACGCTGACAATTGTGGACCTGAGTTGATGCCCGGTATGTATGGCTACAACTATGTGCGCAGCCTTAATACCACTTCACGCACTTTAACCCTCTTGGCCCCGATTGTTCTCAATGGATCGGCGGTTTCAGCCTCTGCTTTGACCACTGCGGACGTCAATCAGGGGGGCAGCTTCTGCCGGGTGTTTGTTCAACGAGTTCCTCATTTTAATAACTTAACTTTGGATGCCTCTGGGGGAACAAGACTGTTTGATGCTTCTTCCCTGCAAATTAACACCTCGGGCGGAGGTGTTCTCGCTTTTCGAGTGAATGGAGTGATGGACTACCTTGGAAACAGCAACTTTGCCATTACCGCCAGCGGCTACGGCTACCGTGGGGGTCAATGGACAGCCACGTCGCGCACCGGAGACTCTTATCTTGGTTACAAATCAAACTATCTGAGCCCTGTCGGCAATGCTGGTGGTGGCTTTAACCTCTACGGAGGCGGCGGCGGAGGAGGAGGAGCCTCGGGTGGTAATGGCGGAAGTGCTTCAGGCACCCAAGCTGGAGGCCAGGGTGCTCCCACGATGGACCTGCAATGCGGAGGAACCTGTCACTGGGAAGACTTCTTCATCATGGGTGGAGGCGGTGGTGCCGGTTCCCAGTCCCTTGGTGATGGGGGCAATGGTGGCGGTATCGTGGCCGTCTATGCCCGCACCATCAATCGTACCAGCGGATCTGGAATGGCCATCTTTAGATCGGATGGAATGAACGGCAATAATGTTAGCGGGGCTGGTGAGGACACCGGTGGTGGTGGCGGTGGCGGTACTGTTCAAGTCGTCGCTCAAACACTGGATACCAATCTTAATCTCTACGCGACGGGTGGCCCAGGAGGGAGCGCCTCTGGGACCGGAACTGCCCGAGCCGGTGGTGGCGGTGGTGGTGGCCGACTGATTGGCCGTGCCTGCCAGGGATCTGGAAACTTCCCGGCGCCAGACGCCAACCCCGGATCAGGGGGAACTGGCACCGAAAGTAATGGTGCACCCGGATCTGTTGGCTGGAATGATGTTTCTATCAACACTAATCAGAGTCAGTGCTGGGAGTAGCAATTTGGTTCCAGGTCCTCAAACGGGATGCGCCACAACAAAGCAATCTCACTTATGAGATTCCTTTGTTGTGGCGCATCCCGTTTGAGGACCTGGAACCAAATTTC
Source organism: Pseudobdellovibrionaceae bacterium (assembly GCA_020635075.1). NCBI lineage: Bacteria > Pseudomonadati > Bdellovibrionota > Bdellovibrionia > Bdellovibrionales > Pseudobdellovibrionaceae > Pseudobdellovibrionaceae bacterium. Next base: position 1,742,590 of record JACKAM010000001.1, read on the forward strand.
TGGCCCAATATTGTCACTCAAGGCCCAATCTCGGAGCTTTAAGGCTGCCAAAAGCCTGTGATTTTTCCATGACTGTCAAACTATCCGGCACAGAGGTTGCTCCCTGTGGGAACGGATTTATCGATACAGGAGGAAATCGAATGTTTCGAGTGGCTGGTTTGGTCGCCTTTTTGGCTATGACTTTTGTGGCTGTTCCTGCTGGAGCAGTGAAGGTCAACTACAAGACTCTCAAGCGCCGTGCTTACTTCACCCCAGAAGCCGGAAGCAGTGGCCTCTATGCGCCCATGGATTTACGTCGCAAGAAGTTCACCTTTACGCCAACTGACAATGAGATCTGTGGCCGCGTCTTGGTTCGCGACCAGGACAATTTGGCCTACTCCTGCACCCTGGAACTTCCCACTCGCGCAAGCATGGCCAAGTTGCGGGAGCACATGAGTGACCGGGAAATCGCGGTCAAGTTTGGTGGCTTGGACAAAAAAGTGCAAATTCGAGTTTCCCAGGACGCCCGCTTCGTCACATTTTCCACTCGATTTGATGACACTGGCCTGGACTTCGAGACCGCTGAGTTTAATGATGAGTTCTTTTCTGTCTACGCCAAATCAGCCCAACTGATTATCGGCGAGGCCATGAACAAGCAGCGATTGCGCATCAAAGTTCTGGAAAACTAAGGAGATCTCCCTAGAAGGCCTGATAAAAGCCTAATAGCTCATCAAGACAGCTGCTCGATGTTGCCGTCCCGTACTCGATAGCTCCCACTTCAGTGGTTGCTGTTCTTACCTGCCCACAATAGTCATGAAGGGCCGCCGGATCGCGGGTGGTGGTATCCATATCCGACTCACCTTTTTGCGTGAGTTTAAAGTCCCCAGCCAGATAATTGTTAAACAGGTCTTCCCCTTCTCGAATCTGATTACCCGTATTCATGATGATGCCTCCCTTGTTGCTTGCCCAAATCGAACCAGAGACAAGGTTGTTGATCACCCGAGCGGTCGCTTCTGAGTCCCGAACATGAATTCCCTCAGTGCCAACCAAGGTATTTTGAATCACCAAAGTATTATTGGCCTTGTTAAGATAAATGCCCGCGTCACTACAGCCGATCACAATGTTATTGCGGACAGTACCGTTAGTATGCTCCGTTGAACAGTTCATGTTTTCACAGGATTGAGAGAGAGAGAGCCCGTCACCGCCGAGAGAAAGTCCAACGCGAGTGCCACTGGCCAGGTATCGGGAGCAAGCCACGAGATTGGACTCAAAGACGGCATCTCGGGAGTTCCCCCGCAAGGATATTCCGTAGCTGGTCTTATCTCCCAAATTCTTGGAAAAATCATAGAGAAAGTTGCGGCGAAAAGTCCAACGTGCCCCGCCACTGACATCGATGAAATTGACATTGCCAGAAGTGTCCCGCGCTGATGAGTTGTATAGCCGGTTATTGGCCAGCAACACATCGTTGGCAAATTTGTATGGTGACCCACTGACCCCAGAGCCGCTACCACGAATCATAGAATTGAATTCTGTCATGGTGTTATTGCGTACAATAAGGTGATCGGCCTCACCTCGAATATGGACCGCGTTTTCGCACTTGCTATGGTCTCCCGGAATACAGGAACCACGGATCACCAGATTTTCCAAGATCCAGTAAGGAGCGCGAACAACAAAGCCTTCCGTCGGTGACGAACCTGGGTTCATTTCCAAAAGTGCATCGCCGGCCATAGCTGCCCGTAGACGAATGGGCTCCTCTGATGTCCCGGCCCTCGCAATCATCACGTTGCCTTCGATCTCATAACTTCCGGGACCGATGATGATGTCGTCCCCTGGCTCAGCAAGAGCCAGAGCACTGGTGAGTTCTTCCACCGTCGTCACTTTGATTTCACGTTTAAAACTTGGATCCCCCGGCAGGGGAGAAAGTGTTTCCTCTGAGCCAAGGCGCAGGCTGTTGCGGGCCTGAAATTCCCCACTGCAGCCAAGCAATATGACTGCCAGAATCATAGTCCCCCAGATATAAGTACCTAAAATCCGTCTCATTTTCAGACCCGTCCCCCAATTGCCATCTTGGCAATAAGAAGAATACTGCAATAAGGGAACCGGGCGAGACGCAACCTATGGCACTACCACCACGTTCGGGTGACCAGTGGCTTCACAGTGTTCAATGGCTTCATAGCCCCCTCGGGTGTACTGACGGTGTTCTCCTCTAGGCAGTACCACCGCACACCTCCCTGAGGCCGGGATACCAAACGCTCGTGAGGACCCGTCACCTGAAACTGCGGGCTGCTGATTTCAAAGAAAGTACCGTCCGTTTGCAGGGACGATGCTTCAAGAGGAATGATCCACTGGCTCTTGCTTTCGTCAGCCGTTGCACAGGGATTTCCATCCTCAACCACACCTACAGTTTGACCTTTCAACTCCCCATTTAGTCGGCCGTCAGCACTGCCAAAGCGCACATCGATGGCCAGAATGAGTTCCATGCCAGGAACGGCCTTTGGCAAGATAAAGCCTTGGGTGCCGAAAGCCCCTTGAATCAACTTGTAAGGCATTACCACGCGGATCGAGGCGGGATCGGCCATGGTCGCCAAAAAAGGATCCACCACTTTGCCAGTCTCCGAATTAAACTTTTCAACCGCAGCCTTCACCTGCTCACGGATTTCATGGTTCTCCGGCGGGGCCATGGGGAGAATTCCCTCCACAACCAAATCAACCGGCCTCTCACCCAGGGATACCTGATGTTCCCAGCCCATGCGTCCTTGTTCGCGCATAATCAACCCGGAAACCAACCCCAAGGAATAGTGGTCGTGACCAAACACTTCCATTTCAGGCTCATTGATTTGAACCAACTCCGTCCGCAGAGCCCCGCGCATAGCATCCAATAATTCCTGTTCCGACTGACCGCAACCGCCCCAGGCTATGGCTGAAGACACTCCATCCATATAGCTTGCCGAACCTTCAGCTACATCCGTTTGCTTATAGGTTTCCGCCAATCCTGGATACCGGTTCATCAATTCCTGGCGCCAATAGGACGCAACCGAAAGGTAAGCCGGCAAATGGCTTCCCCTCTCAAAGGCCTCAACTAGTGCATTCAATAGCTCAAACCGCAGGCGCCGAGGCTGCCAATCAGCCGGGTATTCAGTTGCCCGAGTGCCTTCGTCTTTGGGGAGGCCCCATTGACTCTGAACATAAAAATGAAAGCCTTCATGAACGGCGAGTGTGAGTGCAAAATCCTTTTGGAAAGGGCCCGCCGGCATCCTGCCGGTAAAGGCCAAATTAATGGCCAAGGCATCCCGTCCCTTCCATTCGCCATTAGCATAAAAACCAAAGGCCATACTTGGTGGCAACAAACTAAAATCGATGGCTCTAAAAAGGTCCTTACCTCCGAACTCGTTCCAAACAAATGCCTGTTGCTTCTCGTGGTCCGAATACACCACCTGTGGATCCCGCCAATTCATGCCGGGCCATACACGCTCCGGACATTCCAACAGTACACGGGACATTCCCTCACTCAACATCTGCACCCTGGCCAGCAAGGGATCCCCTGCCTTGTTAACGGGCGACCCCAAGGCCAGCTGGCTCAGACAGGCCAGTGTGAGAACAAATAACTTTTGCAATAATCCCATTCTAGAGAATGAATTTCCCATGGTCCCCCCCTTTTTTATGTCCCCGGAAAAGCAAAGATCTTTGCACAAGGACTTGAGTCGGGCAAATCCTAAGCCCTGCCTGGAGCGCTGAGGCTTTAAACATCTGTTACCGAAATGCGGCCACCAGGCTTCAAATCGAAATAAGCCCACGCTCACGTCTCATTCTGAGACATTTCAGGCGGCATAAGTGTTGAATATCATGGAGGTGAGGTGGTGATTAGATGATGCGATCGATTAACCTGATTGGCTTCTTAGTCGGGCTCATTTTCAGCCAGGCCAATGCCTGGGCGTCATCTCCTATTGCCCAAGAGTTTGCAATTCGCCGCCTTTTGAATCAGACCTATTGTGCGAACCCACAGGTCTTTCTTCTTCCCGACGATGTCCTCAATAAGACCCTCGATGAGGAAATTAAAAACATACTTGCTATCGAAGACTCACCTCACCTGGTCTCTCTCGCCGCAAGAAAGGAATTAAGGTTTCACACCCGCATTCGGTTACATCTGCTAGTTGAAATTGCGGCCGTCTTGAAGCGTCACTCCGATGTCATGCATCTGGCAAAAATTCGAGAGAATTCTTGTGACTCATTGACCCACAGCGCGGATTTCGACGAAGTTCAATATCAATTGGCAAACTGTCGTTACCTATCTTCAATCAATCAGAGTCCTGGCCTGGCGGTTCACTTGGCGCAAAAGGCTCGCGAAAACCTACGCACCGCCAGCCAGCAGTATCCAGAGGTTGTTCCACCTGGCTTGGATGAGTCGTCCAAAGTCGTACTCTACAAATCTTTTCACATCGAAGACCTACGACCTGGAAGTCGTGACTACCCCGAAAAGGTGGCTGCCGCGATGGCCGACGAATCCGACTTTTTTGCTCGAGGACCGGATCGGTTTTATCCGGATAGATCCTTTCGCCATCAGGCCAAGTGGATGGACTATTGTCAATTTGGAGAAATTAAACATGTCGAGGGGAGCGCCATTGCTCCGGCCCTCCAGAAGGGTGTGGGAGCTCAGTAGTAGGGTGCCTATCTACTTTTCGTCCCCTTTATCCTCTTTTTCTCCCTTGCCCAGCAATGATTCTTTCACCTCTTTGCTGAACATCTTGGGGCCTATAAAAATGGCCAGAAGATTCTTGGAAAAAGCCGCACTCTCGATGGTGCCCTTCTTTGGAGTTCGACCCACCTGGTTGACTTCGACCTTGTCAGGATAGAAGGTCACGGAGATCCTTTGGCCCTTGCGCATTTCACCCATAAAGGCATTGAATTCTTTCAGTGGACCTTTGTAGTTGCTGCAATCTTCCACACAGCCCTTAAAGACGGCCTCGTCCCAAGCATTGGTGATTTTCTCTTTTTCAACAGTTCGCACAAACTCCATTTCCAAATGCTTTATAGCTGGGGCACCCAAGATCTTATCCGAATCATCCGTCTTGGCTTCAAGGTAAAGTCCGGCAATATAAACCTTAATTGGGATGCCAAATTTGCGAACCTTACGCAGAGCCATGCCGTTGAGGACTAGAGCCTTTTCTCCGACCTTCATTCCCTCATCCATCTTAACACCGTACATTTCACCGGCCTGTGCAGTCAGAGAAATCATTGCAACCAAACTTACGATCGTTTTCAACCAAAACATACTGATACTCCTATCATCTAATGCGCGCCACTAGTTCATCTGGAAAAAACCAAAAAATCAACACCAAAGCGTTCCCATTCCTTCATATTCAACTGATTGAGTAACCCTCTACCCATTCGCATCTGGCAGTCATCACACAGGGATACCCGCACGTCCTCCAGCCACCAGGGTCCTACCCGCAAACGGGGAATCTCCACTGCGTTCACCTCATCGTCTGTCTTGAGATCCTTCTTTTCCATAACCTTCTCGATCAACCGAACATCAACCGCATGGCGGGGAAAGATCACATCATTTTGGCCTTCATCCACCAAAACAAATTGGACATTACCTCGGTCCTCTGTCCAAATTGGTAAAAAGTAGTTATCTCCATTCAAGGATGGAACCTTGAAATCCTCCAATAGCTCCTCTTTTCGTTTGCTTTCATGTCCCTGCATGAAGGCATTAACACTCACCACCTTTTGCCCCCAATAGACATCACGCTCAGGATGGCCCCCGGTAAGGTGAGCAATAAAGGCGAGGGCTTCCTCATATCTTTCCAACGTCATGAGATGGTCAACAAGCTCCGTTGCCGCTTCAAGAAAGTCTGCTTTTTGGGTCAGCGTCTTGTAGTACCACTCCAGACCGCGCTCTTTTTCACCCAACCGGCTAAGGGTTCGAGCGTACCAAAACATGGTATCAAAGGCCTCACCGCCTAATGAAAAGTAGGCCTCGAAAAATCGTTGCGCCTGCTTCCAATCCCCCAGTTGACAATTGGCAATGGCCAAATTTGCCAGGGCCTGCCGGTTGCGTGGCTGCTTGCCAATCACTTGGGAAAAGGCATGTACAGAACATTCAAACTTCTCCAGGGAGTTGCAGATTGCGCCCATATCCAACCAGTCTTCCACATCTGCCTGGCGGGTGATCCGCTTGACGAGAATCCAGGAAACCTCAAGTGAAAACTTCTGCCAAAGCACCAACTGGATACCCATAAATAAGGTCAATCCCACTAAGGTAGAAAGATAAATTCCTTTCCCCAATGTACGCCAGTTACTCTCCGGCCCGACCGCATAGTCACTGATATCCGCCAGCCAATAGCAGTTTTGGCACTCAATTTTACCAAAGGGATTTTCTCGATCTAGCTGGGGACTACCGCACTGCGGACAGTTCTCAGGAAGAACATTCTTAGTGGTTTTCACAATGTCCCATTCTGCCTAAAAGTTGCATCTTGCGCAACGCAGGAAACAGTTTGCTCGCCCGACCAAAGGCGGTGAACTGATTTTGCATACTTCATCTGATGTCATCCTGCGGAGGAATAAAATGGATCTACACCAACAACCGTCAAAATCTCAACTCTCGACGCGACACCAACTATTCATTGAAATTCAGAACCACTGCCCACTATGCGAAGCTCCTCTGATGATTCAGATCTGTCTTCACCCAGACAATTGCAGTTTAAGGGAGGAAGCCCTGTGTACCAATTGTGGGGTTACCACCCGCACAAAGACCCACCGCCTCCACTAAAGACCAGGGTGGAAGTGACAAAATATTGTCACTGGACCTGCGTCTTTTTGGCACCCTCTTAAAACATAATCAGGTCTTCACCCGCCTTGATTTCTTCAGTCGTTGGCGTGGTGAGCGGTGCCAAAGGGCGACTTTTTAGGCGACGAGCTAATAGTGCAACCCAATTCTTCAGCCCAGGATCCGACACTCCTTCCGCCATTTCCAGCAAAGTGGCAGCGGCGAAAATCTGTCCCAGCGTCCAAGCCAGGCTGCGCGCACCCGCCTGAACCTCATCCTCACTGGCCGACTTCATCCAGGCCACGTGACTCTGTAAATTCATAAGAGCCTTTTCTACCCAAGCTCGCTCTTCTTTAAGTCCCGTCACCTTCTTCAATTTCTCCTGAATTTCCACAAAATATAGTTCCAAGTTTTCAGGATTGCGCAAAACTCTCAAGACATCGAGGCTCAATACGTTGGTGGTACCCTCCCAAATAGGGAACACCTGAGCATCCCGAAAGAGTATGGGGATTTCCGTGTCTTCCATATAGCCGGCTCCACCAAAGCACTCCAGCAGCTCACTGGTAAAAGCCACCGCTAACTTGCCCGTATAGAGTTTCACCACCGGGGTGAGTAAACGTAGAACCGCTTTCTCCCCCTCACTGGCATCACCAGTTTCGTCACGTCCCAACAAATGAGCCAATTCCAAAGTTAAGACCGTTCCCAAAGACCACCATGCATAGAAATCGGCCAATGTATCCACATGCAGAGAGTGCTCCCGCAGCACTTGACCAAAGGCCTCTCGTCTCCGGGAAAAATCGCGGGCAATTTGAAAAATCCGCGCACACTGACCAACGGCACATATGGAATTGTACATGCGAGTGATGTTGAGCATGGTCGCCACGGTTTTGACTCCCTGGCCCGGATTGCCAACCATAACAGCGGGAATACCATGAAGCTCAAGTTCCGCCGTCGGCAGGGCCTTCGTGCCCATCTTGTCCTTTAACCTTAACACCCGAACACGATCAAAATTGCCCTCCTGGTCAAAAACTTCCATGGCAAAAAGACTTAATCCTTTGCTCCCAGGGACCGCACCTTCAGGGCGACCCAAGCCCAAGGCCATCTTGCTGGTGGTTGCCGAACAAAACCATTTGGTACCGTGTAGCTCAAAGTTTCCATTCCCAGTTTCCTTAGCAATGGTTTCTGTACGTCCCACATCGCTGCCTCCGGTCTTCTCCGACATCCATTGACCCGAAGTCCAAAACTGATTTGGGTCACGAGTGGTCAATCGGGGATAAAACCGATCTCTGACTGATGAAGAGGCGTAGACCTCCATCACCCGGGCAGCCCCGTCGGCCATCGCCAGGGGGCAGGTGTAAAAAGCTGAACTTGGATGAAACAAATAGAGCTTAGCAAACTGATAGAGCCGGGACCAAGAGCCCTGTTCACGAGCATAGCCAATGGCCACCATGCCTTCTTCAGCTGAGATGCGATGGAGTTTGTCCCAGGCTTGAGACATCTTAAGTTGGTCCTGCCGATGCCCCCAGGCTCCGAAGGGAATGTGCTCAGGCAGGTCCCGCTGCGCCTCCCGAGCCAGGTCAAGAAATTCGCCACAGGCCTTGTTACCCAGGGACATGAGGTCCTCGTTCACCATTGAATAAAACTCTGCCGGCATTCTCCATTTGATAAAAGCCTGAAGCAGGCGGTCTTCCTGATAGGTATTGGAAAATGCGGGTGGGTCTTGAAAAAAATCCGTCATCCTGAATCCCTCCTATAGCATCAAAAAGTGTACAGGGGGGATCAAAGTAAAGGCAATGCCTAGCCTAGATCTTATCCCCCTCTGGCCCAACGGGATGACTATGACCCATCGACTGAGATTTCTTTTTCCATATGCGTCGCCAAATCACCTGGAATGTAGCTCCCAGACCCACTAGACTCACCAGGACATGCCAGACAGATCCGGCGACAGGAATCCAACCGATCACCTCAAAGACGACAACTGCAAGCCCCACTTGCGCCAACAGGTGCTTGCCCTGCGCAAACCTAGCGCGTCCAATAAGGAATACCATGGTCGCTGCACAGCCAATTGTCACCAGGTAGAGGGAAAAGAAAAACTGCACCGGCAAGAGGGTGATCCCCAGCAAAGTGATCGTCAAGACGATGGCCACAGGAATGTAAGTGATCGCGTAGAGAAGCCCCCACAGTCCACAGGCAACGGCCGAATCCTGTAAATTCCGTTTTGCATCAGCAAAGAAGTCGGGAGCCAACTGCACTAGAATCAAAGTCACAATCAAAATGCCAAAAAGCTTAAAGAGCCGAAAGCCCCATAGCCATGTGGCACTCTTAAAATACTCTGTCGGGTCCCAGGTATCATGAGACTCAAAAAAGAAACGAAATGAATCATCAAAAGGAGTCGACACTTCGTAAGGCTCCCCTTGAATCTTCGCACCGGGCTCGACCTTGACCTGCCCTCCTACATTAGTCAGATCTTCGGTCACCTCGGACGAGGGGTACAGGTGGACGCGACCGCCCATCACGCTGAGGCGAGCCACCTTACCACGGATTTCGGCCTGACCGCCTAGGATAACCAACTCTTCAAGGCTTTCACCTTCCTTCAACTCAAAACGTCCCCCCACAACCACACGGCGATTCTCGTTCCCCAGCTCGGTCCCGCCACCACGTTGGCTAGATCGACCTGAGGTTCCCAGTACCTGAAGACGAATCATAGTCATGATTTCTTCAATTGCCGCCTCGGGGGTTGAACTCAGTTTGCTTTCCACCCCATCCAACGCAGGTCCGCTCAATCTGACTTCCGTGGTGGCCGAGGAAATCAGCCGGTCGGCCAAATCCCGGTCGGTCATCAGATCTGTTTCAAGCTTTCTCTGCCAGTTTTCGGGGATTTCAAACCCATAGGAGGACACACTTGCACGGCCCTGACCGAGCTTCACCACCAATTCGGCATCATCTGTGGCAAAGCTGAGTGCACAGAATAGAAAAGTCAGCAGCAACCAAAAATATCTGGTCATTCTAGAAACGCACGTAGGTCATAAGAGAGTATTGCAGTTCCTCTTCACGGAACAACTTGAGAGGCAATTGTTTGGCTTTGGCCGATTTGGAGAACTCTCGCAATTTGATGTCATTGATCACACCGGCACGAAAGTTAACAGGTCCTACATCATAGGATCCCATCAGGCTGACGTTCAGGAACTCGTCTCTTTTGGAGGACACATTTTGCGATGGAACATCGTACTTCCACTCATGGGTAATTCCCACTCGCTGGCTAAATCCCAATTTTTGCGTCACTCTTTCGCTCAACTCGAGAAAGTGCTCCAACTCGGCCTGTTTGTTGCCTTTGGCCGCACCAAAGTAATTCACTGTTCCCCTCTGGGAGTAGAAGTAGTAGCCAGGATACATGTGATAGGCTAACTCCACTCCACGAGCCAAGGGAGTGGTGAACAATAACCGGGCCTGAACCCGAGTCAGCATTTTATTGTCTTTGGAATTATCACTAAGTGGTAAATACAAGCGCAAAGCACCAATCAATCCAATGTCACCGGGCAACAAGGCCAGGTTGTAGTGAAAGTACTGAAAATAGGCATCACCCATAGCCAGGTCGGACTCGACATCTTCACCAAAAAAATCCTTACCTGCACTAGAAAGAAAAAAGACCGGACGAAATGAAACTTTGCTGTCGTAGCTTAAACGGTAGTCAATGGACACAAAGTTGTATGAAGAAAACTGCCCATCACCTTCCCGGTAGTCTTTGGCATTTACTGTTGTCCAGTTGAAATAGCCAAAAGAAAAGGGGGAGCGCTTATTACTCTGCTTGTCTTGCTCCGTCAGAGGAACCAGAGGCTTGCGCTCGGTGGGCAAAGCCGAATCCACCAACTCCCCATCCACGTCAGTTGAGATCTCACCTGTCCCATCCTGACTCGGTGCTGAAACGGGCTCCTGGGCCCCTGCCCCTAGGCTCACGCTCATAGCGATAAGGGCTGTCACAAAAAAGCGGATCTTCATGGTCATTTTCAGTTCCCCCAGCAATCCCAGATCGGACAAGAAAGGCCGCAAATGGCCGCCACGCCTAGGTTTTAGGCCTCGCCCCGGATTTCTCCCATGGATGCCACTATGTTGCAAGGCAAAAGGATTGAATCTGCGGTCGGCCAAGTGTTATCCCGAAGTCGGCTTGTAAGTGTTTTGAGCGACTCCCTTCCTGGGAGCAAAATAAGGGAAAACGCCGTGAAAAAATTTTTTGGACTGCTTCTCCTATTGACCCTGGCGGGCTGCGCCACAACGAATCACAAGGCTCACAAGGGCCAAGAGCCAGGCGTGGTATCCGTCATGGCCTACAACGTGGAAAACCTATTCGATACTGTCCATGATCCTAATCGCAATGATTGGGCCTATTTGCCACTGGATTTCAAAAAGAAATCGTCCGAGCATCGCCAGGCCTGTGAGGAACAAGGAACCAGATATCTTCAGTCCTGTTTAAACATGGATTGGTCAAATGAGATTCTTGAGCGCAAAATGCAACGCCTGGCGGATGTCATCTTGCAGGTCAATGATGGGCGGGGTCCCGATATTCTTATGATGGAAGAAGTGGAAAATGAAAGGGTCCTGAAACGCTTGCGTGACGGCTATTTGAAAAAGGCCAACTATCAAACGCTGGTATTAATCGAGGGGCCCGACAAGAGGGGGATTGATGTAGCTCTGATGTCGCGCCTCCCCCAAGCCGAGCCGGCCCAGCTCCACGTTATTCCCTTTAAAGGCAAAAGCGAAAAAGACCAGGAGTGGATGGAGAAAAGTCGTGGCATACTACAAACTAATCTTAGACTCCCTGATGGGGAAACCCTCACCATATTTGGAGTCCATTTCCCATCACCCTCTAACCCCCAGTACTGGCGAGAACAGGCCATTGATCATTTGATTAAGCTTAAGAATAAACTGCCTGCCGGCAGGATGTATATGGCGGGCGGCGACTTCAATATTGCCGCCGAGGAAGAAGCCAAGGCTGGACAATACCGTACCCGCCTAGCAAAGGACTTTCAAATTTCTCATTTGATTGGCTGTAAGGGCTGTCGCGGGACAAACTACTATCACACCAAGAGATCCTGGTCCTTCCTAGACGCCCTGGTCTTTTCAAAGGAGATGTCACAAAGTGGATCGGCTGGCTGGTACATTGAGCCTGACTCCATTTACATTCCCACTGAGAGCAAGTACCAAGTCAATCGTTGGTTGTCGCCAGCACGCTTTGAATCACACGGCCCCGTTGGCGTCAGCGACCACTGGCCCATCATGGGCTGGCTGAGGCCCAAAAAGAAGCCCCCAGCACAAGCAGCCCATTAGTCGATTTAACTTCTTAGGCGAGAATACCACCGCGTGCGGTCTCTCCTCCGAAGCTTCCGGCGTTGGGCACGCTGAAGTGAGAGAGCACGTCTCGACCCACATCGTGATTATAGCGATTTGAAACCGCAAAGGTTCCCTTTCGATTTGCTCCATAGGCAACAATGGGGACATCCCGATGATCGTGAGTGGGTCTCTCGTGTGGAGAATAGACGATCAAGGTTTCATTGAGGATGCCCATATCCGCAAGCTCCTTCAATAAGTGGGCAAACATCTGCACCTGGAAGGCCGAAATCTCATAGAGGGCATTTCTTTCCTCTGTCGTTGGCGAGCGTGTGAATCCCCCGGGGTGAGTGTGATCATGATATCCACGAACTCCACCCTGACCATGGCCGCTAAAATTGTAATTGAGCGTCACCGATCGGGCGTAGTTAAGTTTGAGAGCCAGGGCCGCACGATGATTCATTGCCCTCAATTGAGGATCAAATTTGGAAGCCACGGTCGCCCCACGCGAGTAGGAGTGGGACAGCGGGTTCTCACGAATCTTGATACATGTGGCAGCAAAGTCCACCGCATCCTGAATCTTCTGTTCATTGGTCGCTTTAACACCGGCAAACTTGGACTCCAAAGATTGTAGCTGTTCCTTGGTTTCTGTATCTAATCCTGCCTGGGTTCGGCTGATATCCAACATCACCTGATCGATAACCTTATTTTCCTTTCCCAACAGCTCAGGAGTCTGATTGACCGGCTGACTGCCGCATACCTTGGAGTCTCCTTTGATGTTGTTGAGAACACGATTCATGTCATACTCGGGCCTAATGTATTGACTCTTGTTAGCGAAGGAAATGGTTTCAAAGGTGGTTTGCAGACTCGAGTAAGGAAAGGCCCCCAGCACAAGGACATCTACCTTTGATTTGTGCTGACTCCTGAGGTGCTGGCCAACCACCACGTCAAAGGACTTGCCGTTAAAAGCTCCTCCTCCGTAGGTGGTGTTGTCGCGGTTTCCAGGGCGACAAGCGGTCGCATAGCGCTTTTGCTTACCATTGTGGTATTCACTGCCATCACCCATGGCACCCAAACCAGTGGCGATGGTCATTTGCGACTGATAGCTCTTCAATGGCCCCAGGTCGTTGTTAAAATTGGTCCGGCTCTTGTCCCAGAAGTCAAAGATTGTGCGAATGGTGATCAAATACTTGCGATCACTGGCCGCATAGGCCTGGTCCAGCTTACCCAGGAGACTGAGCAATTGTATGGGGCCTAAGGTTTTTAGTAATCCCATGCCCACCAAAAACTGACGTCGATCTATTTTGTGAGTCATATTAAAGCCCTCCCAATCCGCGGACCACCATCTCGGCAACCACCTGCCTGATAGATTTACCTGCTATCGCTGGTTTTACGTCCGACTTCTCGATGGCATTAAACCCCTGAGTATAGGGACTGGATGTGATGTAATTGTAAACCTGGCTGGCAAAGCAGGTGTTAAAGGCCTCACTGCGAGCCAGTTTGCCGACAAATTCCAGGGAGTTGTTGAATTGTATGCCTTCCACCCGACCCGTCGCCACCACGTCATGTCCGGTGTAGTATTTTGTGCGTGTTGCGCCAAAGACACCAATTTCCTCTAGAGCCAGGCCGTGGTGATCAAATTGGTCATGGCAACTAGCACAGGCGGGAAAACCTCGAAAATATGCCATGCGCGCCGGAGGAGACAGGTCCATAGGGGCGTTGTTCACGACTTCGTCGACTTTTTCCTGAATCGCACTGGTGGGAAATTGAATATCCTTACACAACAGATAATTCACCACATAAGAACCACGGCGAATGGGGTTGGGATTGTCGGTGTCGTGGTCGGCCGTCAGATAGGACATAAAAGCTGTTCCGAACAAGGTTTTGGTCCCCTGCCCTCGGGACCATCCGCTAGTGATCCCCGAAATTCCATATAGACCGGCTAACCCCGGATTAACCACGTTGTATTTGAGCTCCATTAACGAGGATATGTAGTCTCCGTCACCCATCAGTTGAGCAAAGATCAGAGCCGGCTCCAGCATGATGTCTGACACAAATACATTTTTATATTTTGTTGTTGATGACATCAAGGTGCTGACCTTGAGCCATTGAAGGACAAACATCTCTGCAAAGCGCACCGGGGAAGCCTGAAGCAGGCGCTCGACATGATCACGGATAACCTGCTCATCAACGAGCTTTCCTGCTTCGATATCATTCTGTAATTCATCATCCGGATAGGAGCCGGTGATATAATAAGAAAGTAAGTTGCCAATCTTAAAACTGCGCTTCAACGGATCTCCTTCATTGGCATTAAAAATCTTGTAGTGAAAGAAGGGGGATGCGAAGACACGGAATAGAAAATAAAAATCTCGGTCAGCCGTCGTATAGGAGTTGTAAAAGTTCTTCAGATTAGCCTGTTCCTGTGTACTCAAGGACTTCTTCCACATGCGTGGCAAAAGATTTTGCAACAAAGAGTCTGCGCAGGAGCCCGCTGCCGGACACAGGCGTTTGAAAAGATTAGAGGAAACAAAATAGCCCGCCAGCTTACGGGCAAACTCGAACTGATCCTTTTCAATATTGGGGTAAGTATTCACCAAGGTGTGGTTCTTGTATGAGCCATCATAGAGATTCTCAGTAAATCCGTTGATGACGTTATCCATATCAGAGATCGTTCCCGCACTCATACCGTCAAGGAGATCCCGTGTCACATATCGGTATTCGCCCTTAGTTAAGCGAGTGTAGAATTTCAAATCGCTCACTGTCTTTAGACCGAGAACCTGCATGGAACTGGGTGCTGAACTACCTAATGACTTGGCTCGAAACGGTTCACTGCAGTTGTTAAACCCTAAAGAAATAAACCCAAACAACACAGAGAAAACCAGCCAAGGCATCCGAGTGGTCGCATCATACAACCGCCGCACGGCTACCTCCTGACATCACTTCTTCGCTCAAGATGACATTTGAAATCCAACCAAGGATCTCCAACCTGCAAGTGTAAGGTTGCAACGACAGGGCCAACTCTCCACCCCGAGGGTGGAGTTTCCAGTGAGAGGGCTTAACCACTTGTTCAGCAATAGAACAGGTCGGTGGCGGCTTTGACAGTCACCCTAGATTTTGACAGATTAACCCTAACTTATTGAATTATCTGGCTAAAAATTTAGCGCAAAAACATTTGCCCGTAAGGGAGAGCCCGCCCCCAGGACTCAGCTAAGCAGCCGGTCCATCCCAGTTGGTGGCCTGTGCGAAGTTCAATCAGGCTGTCACCCTTGAAATCGTAGGCTCTGGTGGCTTTCTTGTCTTCTTCAGGAGGATTGGAGATCCTGGGAATTTCAAAGACCACTCGGCGCAATCGGCCCTCAGGAAAACTACAAGTGCCGGCAATCGCCAATGGACTATCAGCATAGGTCGACAAGACGATCTTGGTGGTGCCGTATTTGGAGAAGTCCACCGATCGGTCTTTGGACCTCAGCTTTCGTGAGCCACTGGTGTTCAGTCGCAATTCGCCATCAGAAAAAGACACCACCTTGCCGTCACGAACAGTGAAAAAACCAAAAACCTGAAAGGTCTCTGTCATGTTCTCTTTGGCTGACATATCACCCAGAATGAGATCCTGAAAGACCTCGTTGCCAGAGGCAGTGCGGAAATAAAAGCTATACTTATCTTCCCACTGGGTTGCTCCCTGCTCATCCACAAATGATCCCGAGGTCACCAAGTCCGCAACCATCGACAGCCTCTCACTGATTTCGGCCTTTTTCTCCAAAGCCAAATCAACGCCCTTAAGGGGCTTCAAATCTACGGCCAGATCCTCAGTGGTATAGCTCAGGTGATCCAATACCTCCCCTTGCTGACCATCAGCTCCACGAGAAGCAGAGAGGGTTTCATATCTCTCTTCACCAAAGACTCGCGCCTCAACTCGATCATCCTGTACCTGGCAATTTTGATACTTGAAGTAAAAGACCTCACGACCCTTATTCGCAGAATTGAGAATGCGATCCCGCCGACACTTGCGATTTTCCTCGGCGGAGGGAAGCAATGCCTCACCCTTTTTTAATGCCGTTTCCAAAATGTACTGAGCCTGAAGCAGACGGCCACTCAGATAGTAGGTGTAACCAATCCCCGGATTTTCAGCCACCGATAGTGGTGTCACTTCGTTGCGTCTGGTATGCACAGTTTCATAGGGCTTATCAGGGGGAGTGCATCCGCTTAGAGCCAGTAACATCAAGCTTCCCAGGATGACGACAAATCGAAACATTTTAGGCATAACCCCTCCCCGCCGTTCTGCTATAAGGGGGTGCCATGGGGATTGTCTAGCACACTCCCCATTGACTGAATGCGTTAGAAATTTTTCTGGGCTCCCCTCCATCGCCGATAGGGGAGATACTAGCTGGTAGACAAGGAGTTCGATTTGAAGCGAAGGAATTGGTGGGTTTTGCTTGGTGTCGTTTTGCTTTCAGTAGGACTCAGCTCGTGTTCCGACGAGGATGGGGATGAAGAAGGCCCGACCGACGAGATTCACTCCCCTTGGCAGTCTTCAGGTGGCAGCATTGGCACTCAGATCAACCACCTGAGACTCAAATCCCTCTTTGGCCAAAGTCTTGATTGGGAACAGGCTTACGACCTGTTGTTGTCCCTAGGATATGAGGAATGCTCTGCACTTCCGGCTAACCTGAGATTCAGGGTGCGGGAGGGATTGAGGAGCTTTGTTGTTCAACACGCCACCCCTGATCAGGTCTACCGCAATGGGTTTCGCCATTTATTTGTTAGCGAGAAGGATTCTCCCACCCTGTTTCTCGAACTGGATTGCCATGAACAATCTGTCGTATCCCAATAGCATTCTTTGAACAGACCTCTCAATCCTTGCAATTGTTAGAATTGTCTGTCGCCCCGCGCGGTGCGCACCGACACCAAAGTGAACTCTAATCCCGGGCACAGTGATTGCAGTTCACCGTCGTGACAAAGATCAGTGGCAACTTGCCACTGATCTAAAGTTTCATTTCAAGGGGTAGGGTGAAACCAAGGGAGACCACTATGAAAAAAACAACTCGTCGCAAGCAACAAATTCAATCCAGGAATCAGTCAGTCGCCTCAGCATCCAAGTTAGGGCGTTGGCTCTTGGCCGGAGTTATGGCCTTTGGACTTCTCCAGTCAGCAACGGCCGATGTGCAATTGGGTGATGTGGATGTGGCTGGTAACGGCTGTCCCGGCGGCGACAATGTCTATGTCTTCCACAGCCAGTATTCAGGACGCTTGATTGTTGTCTTTTGGGAATACGAGCTCGATCAATCCAAGTCTTCGTCCCGGATTTTGCGCCAGGCCTGCTCGGCAGCTATTCCTTTCTCTCTTCCACCTGGGGAAAGATTGGTCC
This sequence comes from Pseudobdellovibrionaceae bacterium, assembly GCA_020635075.1. Taxonomy (NCBI): domain Bacteria; kingdom Pseudomonadati; phylum Bdellovibrionota; class Bdellovibrionia; order Bdellovibrionales; family Pseudobdellovibrionaceae; species Pseudobdellovibrionaceae bacterium. Next base: position 1,760,022 of record JACKAM010000001.1, read on the forward strand.
TGGAGTCTCCGGCCATGGGTGGCTACTTCGATATGGATGCCGAAACATCTTTGCAGACAAAAATGGAAGCCTTTTTCGCCGGCAACTCAAGTCCTGAGGTTAAAGGAACCATCGAAACCACCGATTCTGGTGAGACCAGTCGCTACTACTTTCGTGACGACAATATTCAAGTGGTCTCCCAGTGTGGTGAAGAAGGAATCTTGCGCCTAAACACCTCGCTCCTGTTAAAGGGAAAAGGTGGCACATCCAAAGCGAATGTCAAAACCGCAGCGGTCACGCTTAAGACTGAACCCTGCAGTATCAATTAGGATCAGCGGGGATCTCGACCGACAGGTTGTTACCCATCATTCCGTTGAAAAAATACTGAAGAAGAGCGTGAAGGCGGCGATTGAGCCGCCTTTCGTTTGATTCTTCAACAAACTTTAGAGGGGATATCCCACGCGTGTCTTCGTGGCTGTGAAAATCTGCGCCTTTGCCCTCGCTCCACAACAAAAAAAAGTCTCGATCCAAATACCAAAAAGCACTTTCTGATCGATTCATCACCCAAGACGTCTGGGAATCAAACACAGAATGCCCCAGTCGCGTCCACTTCTCAGGGCGCAAACCAAGAACATGCATGATGGAAAGGGGTACATCCACGTGTTGAACTGGCTGGGCGGGATCCGTTTCAGGCAACAGACGTCCCGGATGAAAAAACATGATGGGGACCCGATAGCGCCCCAGCACATCTTCATAGCCAGGGCGATCCGACTTGGTGGTGTGGTCTGCGGTGAGGACAAACAAAGTGTTTTTGTACCAATCCTGTTTTTCCGCATAGGCAAAAAACTTCTTCAGAGCAAAGTCCGTATAACCGATGCTTTCATGAATCTCCAGAGTGCCCTTGGGAAACCTGCCCGCATACTTTTGCGGCACACTGTAGGGCTGGTGACTGCTCAGGGTAAACACGACAACCCCAAAAGGAGTCTGCATCTTGCTCAACTGATCGACGGTGAACTTGAGAAAGGGTTCATCATAGATCCCCCAGTTACCGTCGAAGTCCGCCCTATTTGGGTATTCGTTCAAACCGAAATAGTGATCAAATCCGGTTCGCTGAGCATAACTGTCAAAGTACATGGTGCCATTTTCAGCACCATGGAAAAAAGCCGTTTGGTAACCTTCCTTTTTCAAAACGTGACCCAAGCCTTCCACGTTGTTGCTCGACAGGCTTGAAGTAATGAATGGATCCTGAAGCCAACTGGGAAGACCCGAAAGTAGACTTGGAATTGCTTCAATAGACCGACGGCCGTTAGCAAAGCTGTTGCGAAAAAAGTAAGAGCGCAGAGCTAGGTCATCCAAGAAGGGGGTATAACCCTTACCCTCGTGAGGAAGCCCCATGAACTCAAGGGCAAAACTCTCAAGCACAATCAATACCACATTTTCATGAGTCGGCGCATGAGGCCAAACCACCGGTGCGGGGAGAATCTCGCCGATCTCACTTTCATCGATAAAGTAGCTACGTTTTTTGAGCTCCTCTCCCTTGTTGGTGCGCAAAAGTGTGAAGGTGGTGTTGAGGGACAAAACCCCCAGAGCCTCATGCGAAAAAATAAAAGCGTTCGTCGTCTTCAAAGGTTTCAGCTGCAGCCCCCCCCTTGCGGCTACGGTGAGCATCAGCAACAGCAAAACTCCACCCATGGTTCGTTTCCATAATGGCCTAACTTCCTTCACCTGATACATATTGTAATGGGGAAACAAGCGATAAAGGCCATAGCCAATCACCACGGCTGCAAAAGTCAAATACCAATAATAGAGGGCCATCTGCCAAATCTGATCCTGAATATCATCAGCCAGATTAAACAGCTCCAGAGTCATCCGCCGCCCGGTGAACTGATAGAGTTCAATGTCTGCCAGGTTACAAGAAACAAATATCAAGTTTAGGCTTATAAACAACAGCAACTTCAGACGTTGAAACCAAATCATCTCCTGGATGATCGGTGGAAACAGCAGTAACAAAAAAACCGGGAAATTGGAAAACACCACTGCCACCATGTCAAATCGCAGACCGTGGATAAAGGCTTCTATAATCTCTCTCCACTCCACCCCAACAAATACATCCATGTGGGTGAGGTAAAAAAACAGGCGCAGCAGTGAGTAGACACCCATCAGGCCAGCAAAGATTTTGAGAGTTCGATTCCACAAAACCGACAGGGTCAGCATCGGCCTTCCCTCCTCGACTCCAGTTTGGTCGTCAACCGATTTTTCATTTCTCCACTAATCGTATGACCCAAATCCGGAATCAGCTCAAAAGTCCCCTGCCACCCCTGTTCGAGGAGGCGGCGATGGCTCTCCCGGGCCATCTCGGGATCGACCAAAGAGTCTTTCTCACCATGGATGGCATCCAAGTAAAAGGACCCAGGGGATTCCAAGTCTTCGTGGCGAAATCGACAATGTAATCCCACCACCTGATTCACCGAGGGCAATGTTTTGCCCAAAAAAGGAGCCAGGTATCCCCCCTGGGAGAATCCGATTATCTTCTGCACCCTGGACTCAAGTTGCTGGGACTTTAGCCATGTCCTGACATAATCGACACCAGCACTGATTGGAATATAGTAGTATTTCTGCCGAGTGGAATAAAAATACCAGGAATATCCGAGGCGCCATTCACCCTCTGGCTGCTGAAAGGGAACGGGAAAGGGGCCGTCCAAAGCCACCACTTCAAATGCAGGCGGAATCGCGTCCGCCAGGCGCTGATAAAACCGCTCCGCTGTTTGTTGGTACCCGTGAAGCAACAAGGCCACTGGCGAACTGGATTCTGCCGGCCGACGTATAAATTCGCCCCTCGTTTCCACCTGACTGACCCAACTGCCCTTTGTGATGTCTGACACCCCGAAGCCTCTTCCGCGAAATTCAACTCACAAGCACCTCTCAATTTAGAGATGAGATCCAGACTGGGCAAGCGGTGTTTGCCTTTAAAGCCTCGACTTGGGTCTTCAAAATCTGTCGAACTTCTCAACAAGGGCTGCGACATTTTGGTGTTTGGCGTTAATATTGCGCAAAGGATGCCAAACCATGGAAAACCCTCAGCTATTTTCCCAAAATGACTCAATCATCGAAGTTAAAAATCCGATGAGATAACACTGTGGGTACAATTCAGAGGTTCCAACAATCTATGCCATCGGTGCTGGTCGCAGCCGGCACAATTCTCGCTCTTATGGGCTGTGTAGGCCCCACGACCCCCTTTGGCGGTATCCATAGCTTGGGTGTCCCCGGTCAAACAAATCTTAAAGCTCAAATCGCGAGCGAACCCGAGGTGGCGCGGGCCCAGGACGCTCAGGGCTTCTATTCTCCTGAACCCACCAAGGCTCATATCCGCTTCAATCCGGATCGCCAGGTCCTTCATGGTCGACACAGCTTTAAGGTCGCCATCCATGATCCGAGGGGCATTTCTGAAACCTCCCGCTGGAAGATCTACTTCAATGGTTATGATGTCACCAAACAAATTCTCCCCTCAATGGTCAGCTATTTGGATGAAGACCAACGCACTCTCAACCTGGAATTCCCAAATCTCCGCGTCCGCCCTGATCGAGATAATCGCATTGAGGTTGCCTTTTTCCACTCGGACCGCTCTCCCCCCGTGATTGAAGAGTGGATGAGTCCCGAGTGTTCTCTTTATGAACACCTGAAGGTCAACACCACCGGGCGATTTGATGTGTCTCAACAGATTCTCACCAAGATCGCGGCCTGGTCAAAGGAGCATGAGATCAATCCAAGCTTGGTGACCGGCCTAGTGGCACAGGAGTCCGGCTTTGATCCTCAAGCTGTCAGCTGGGCCAAGGCCATCGGATTAACCCAGGTCACACCAATTGGTGACTTGGAAATTTCTCGCTACGAGCCTAATTGGCCTCGCTCGGAGAAGATCAATCGCCTTCCCGCCGGCCTGGTCAAAACAATGATCCAAGTCGGCAAGATCACCTCTAAGGATGATTGGCGTCTGGATCCTGAGCTCTCCATTCGTGGCGGCCTGACCTTATTGGAATATTTTGAGCGCTATTGGCGGATGAAAATGAATTTCTCCCGGCTGGAGGCCACCTTTCCTCATCCCGAGGAGGTCTTTACGCCGGTGGTCCTAGCCTCCTATCACTCAGGTGCGGCCCGAGTAAAAAGAGCCATTAATGAATCCGGTCGGCAGTTTTTGGATGCCGTTTATCTGAAGGAAGCCAAAAAATACGTTAATCGAGTGAGCAGCTATTGCTATCACTTTGCCGAAAGGGAGGTCAGCGATGAGAGCGCGCCCTAGACTCCTCCTTCTTATGGCTCTGGTCTTTCTTGGATTGGTGATTTCGTTTCCTGTGCAAGTGTTCGTGCTTTACGGACACGGCCTGGATGAATGGCCGCAGCTGCTGAGCAAGATCTCCTTGCTCAATTACTTAGTGGCCTTCAGCCTTTTGGCTAACATACCCTTCATTCTGCGAGCCTCACAGTGGTTGTGGGTGACCCTTCCCCTCACCATTCTTATGGTCGGCTGGAACAATTGGGTTGTCTCGGCTGCAGGTCATGATTTTTCACAAGCCACAACCTGGGTGGCCACCGGAGCATTTAGCGCTCTGGCGGGGTTTATATTCCTGCCGTCAGTCTGGTCCTTGTTGCGAGAGCCGAAAAAGAGATGGTGGCTCCAGGCCCCACGGAAAGAGGTGTCTTTGCCCATGACTCTTGAACCTGTGCGAGGCACCACCATTCAGGCTCGCACTTTTGACCTTTCACGAACGGGAGCCTTTATCCCTCTCGACAAAGAGAGAGATGGCGAATATCCCGTCAGGGCAGGTGATGTCATTACTGTGAAGTTTAACTTGGGTTCTCTAAAACGCATCAGCTGCCACGCTCGCGTGGTCCGCAGGGCCATATCCGTGGGCCACTACCCCTCTGGCATTGGCCTACAGTTTATCGAGTTAAAACGTACCCATGAGCGCATTCTCCGCGACTATGTTGACAGTATTCCGGAGACCAATGGCCGTGGTTTAAGCCTGGGAATCTAACCCACACATTATGGTTGATCCTGAAGGGTCCAGGTGCTAATTCAGGCCTATGTTTCAAACCGAATTGCGCATTTCCACACATGGCAAGGGACTCTATCTTTTTAATCGAGAAGCTGAGTCGCTTCTTGAAGGGCATCTGCCCGACACCGGACTTGTCCACCTCTTTTTGCAACATACATCTGCCTCTTTGGTCATTCAGGAAAACGCCGACCCTACTGCGAAAAATGATCTGGAGACCTTTATGGAGCGGCTGGCACCGGAAGACGAAGCCTGGCATACTCATACGGTTGAAGGCCCCGACGATACCACCTCCCATTTGAAGTCGGCCCTCACCCAATCTTTTCTAGTTCTTCCCGTTCAGAATGGACGGCTGGCCCTAGGAACTTGGCAGGGCCTTTATCTTTGGGAACATAGAAGAGCTCCTCACACCCGCAGGATATTGATTACGGTAATGGCGGGTCAGTGATGGCCAGTTGGTCTTTTGAACCGATCGGTGTGGTTCAATCCTGTTTTGCCGAGAAGTTCGGCACTCCGAAGCAAGGTCGTATCAGTCCAAATAGTAGAGCTGTAATAAAGCTCTCCGAACATTTGGATGCACCAGCTATGCTCGATGGCTTACAGGCTTTCAGTCATATTTGGCTCTTGTGGGTCTTTCACGCCAATAGCAACCGTGCAAGCCTCAAAAAGGTTCGCCCCCCTCGATTGGCCGGAGAGAAAGCGGGAGTTTTTGCCAGCCGCAGCCCTCACCGACCAAACCCCATCGGTCTGAGCGCCGTTCGTTTGGATAAGATTGAAGGATCAATATTGCATATTAGCGGCGTGGATTTGATCTCAGGCACACCGGTTTTGGATATTAAGCCCTACATACCTGAGTGGGATTCTCTTCCCGAAGCCAGTGACGGATGGCTGAGCCAACACCCTGACCCCATCTATTCTGTTACTTTCTCCCCCCTGGCTCTCGAAACAATGAAGGCTCTTGAGGCAGAGCAATTTCTCGCCCTGCCCCTGAATGAGATTCAATCCGCGATTCGAGAGTGTCTGGAGCGAGACCCGCGACCCACACCCTACCGCCGGCTAGAGGCCAAGCAATCGCCCAATATAAAGGATGGCTACGGCTTTGAAATCTATGGCCTCAATGTTTGCTTTCAATGGGAAGGTAATGGGTTTCTCGTCACCCGAGTTGAAAGAACAACCAAGGAAAGCACCAACGACACTGGACCCAACCATAGCGCCGATTGAAGACTCGACCAATCACTCAATACACCGAGGCCGTAGTGCATAAGGACAATTGAAAATGTGCCAAACGACATGGCCAAAGAAAGTGCGTGGCCGCTGCGTACACCGAAAATAGTTGCCATCATCTCCATGGTTACCGGAAAGAAGGGCCCCATCAGTGCCCCACAGAGGACAAACCAAATGTGGTGTCCTGTGAGGGCCAATACATAGCTGAGCAAAGAGCTGACCAGACAAAACTGAATGATCTTCCGGCTCGACCAACGGGTGACGGGCTTAATGAAAAACAACAGTCGAGACAGAAACAACAAGAGAAAAAAACCAGTCAGTGCATGCGCCGCCTGATCTGCGGCTAATCCGCGCCCACGCTGGAGAAGAAGAACCAATCGGGTGCTAATGGAGAGTTCGCCGACCAAATAACCCCCGAGAAACAAAGCGACCCAGAAGTACTGCCGTCCTATGGAATCTCCCATAACCTTATGACGGACCGGAGGGGTGGCTGGTATACGACGAGCGGCTAACAGACTACTCGACAGTAAAACCAAAATGGGGATGGCCGAAAACAAAAGAAACACCCGGCTCCAATGCCAGCCCAACCCCATCAGGTGGGCATAGCCAAGTGGCGCCAACAGTGATGCAAACCCATAGGTACTATGGAGTCCCGAGAAAAGCCTGCGCCACTGAGACTCTGGCGAGTTTTCCTGGATTAGTGTGTGCTGAGATACTGCCGTCACTCCCTGCCCAAAGCCCAAAAGGGCTGATCCAAAAATCAAAAACAACAGGGACTCAGACTGGCCAATGGCTGCCGCTCCGACAGCCATGATCATCAATCCCAGGCGCAAAAGCCACAATGATCCGGAAAGGGGCAAAACCCACCGACAACTGTAGCTGGCCACAAAACTGGTGATACTCGCCGCCGAAAACAACCAGGACCCCCGTTCATCACTTAGATTGAGATCACTGAGAATCGATGGAAAGGCGGGGCCGCGGGCGTTGTCGAGAAAGCCCAAAGCAAATAGGCAGAAATAAGCAAAGAGGACATACGCCCAACGGGTACGAAGCGGGTGCATTGGGCTGATCTACCAGCCCTCGCTCCAGGTGTCACTCCCCGTCTTTAAAGACGCCTTCGTTGATCTTAAGGTGACCTGGCAACCAGGATTGCAGCTGGTTTTTCATGTCTAAAACCAACTCATAGACTTGCTCCATCTGCCAACCTCGGGAGTAGCCCGAACACTTGGCCAGACTGACGAAGGCCTCTGAACTAAAAATGCCATAGGTGGAGTTAATGACCAGAGAAAAGGCAAAGCCCTCCCCCGTTCGCATGACTACGGCTCGATAGCTACAGGGAATCTCCAAGCCCGAGAGGAGTTGGGTTAGACTTTCGTTGGCGTAGGCTTCCACACCAAAACGCGGAGTGAAATTGGCAAACTGGAATTTTCCGGCACCAGGCACACGTCCCCCTTTGCATCCCTGCACTCCTATTCATGTAGACACAAGAACTACGAAGACCGGTGAATATGAGGTGGACTTGACCCTACTTCTGGCAGCTGGGGCACCAGAAGGAACTTCGCCCACCGATAACTCGTTGCTTGATTGGGTTTTTGCAGCGAGAACAGGACTCACCGCCGCGACCATAGACCAGGAGCTTTTGGGCAAAGTAGCCTTCACCCCCTCCGGCCTGCCGGAAATCACGAATGGTAGTTCCTCCGGCCTGCAGCGCCTCGCCAAGGACTTGCCGACAGGCCTCCACAATTCTCGCGCATTCCCTGCGTGTGATGCGGCCCGCTGCCCTCGTGGGTTTCACTCCGGCGCGAAACAAGGCTTCCGATGCGTAGATGTTGCCCACCCCAACCACGACTCTTTGATCCATGAGGAAAGGTTTAACAGCGACCTTTTTACGGCGTGATCGGACGAACAAATAACCCGGCGAAAATTCATTCTCAGTCAATGGCTCAGGCCCGAGCTGAGAAAAGTACGGAGCCTTCTCCCAATCCAATTTCGGCAACACGCGAAAGATGCCAAAGCGACGGGGATCGTTGTAGGCGAGTATTGGGCCACCTTTAAGGTAAACCAACAGGTGATCGTGCTTTCCGGGTTCCCCCTCAAGCAGGCGCCAAGACCCGGTCATTCCTAGATGGGATACCACCATCAAAGAGTCAGTTTCCCAAAGAAGATACTTGGCCCGGCGGCGAAATCCAAGGAGGGCCTGACCACTGAGTTTCTTTAACTCCGAGGGACGAATGGGCTCACGAAGAGATCTGTGTCTCCGCTCAACAGATTCGATGGAAGTTCCGCTTGGAATCAAATTCTCCAATCCCAAGCGGACTGTTTCAACTTCCGGCAGTTCAGGCATACACTTTAATCGAGCTTACCAGGAACGAGAGCAAACAAAGTCGACCGTGCCACCCATGTGATCACCTGCCTGGAAGATATAGTGGGCGTCCACTTCCTTGACTCCACCATCGCGCATATTGTGAATATCTTTGTTCACCACCAGATAGCCCCACATTCCTGACTCTGCACCGGCCGTAAAGGCTGCATCAAAATCCTGAAAGCGATAGTGGTTTTTATACTTGGACGCGCGCTGAAACGGCTTTTCAGCCAGGTCTTTTCCGTGAAAGATCCCATAGTAGCCATTGCTGTAAACGTTTCCGCCAAACTCCTCCAAATAGATCTTGCCATCTTTTTTGACGACATCCAAAAACAGGGCAGCAGAATCTCCCAGCCCTTCTTGAAAACTTCCTGGGCGGAAGGCTGTGCCTTTACACTCCAATGATTCAACGAACTCTCGATTTGAAGCCTGAGCCAGACCTGCCGCCAACATGACGACAAAAACCAACAAACTTTTCATCCAAAGACCCTCCATTAAAAGATAGGACCCTTATACGGGCCCCCGCACCGATACGGGAGACCCAGGACAAGGTTGAAAAAATGTGAGGGCTGCGGGGGTGTATATTTTTGAATCCCGCCAGGAACTTACTCGACCCATTAAGATCGCGGCGACGCCTCATCAAAATACTTGTGGTAGTCCTTGAGTCCGCCCATGATGCCTTCGACAGCCTGGTGGCGCTGTTTACTGCTCGCCTTTTCCTTTTTCAACAGATCCTTGTTCTTGATCATTTTGGCCAGAATCACGTGCAGCTGGGCATCGGCAGCTGGAGCCAATTTGCAATTCTTAAAGATATCGTTGATGTGGCCCTCAATGGATCCACCCATGGTCTGAAATTCACCATCGGACATCTGACCCTTGTGAATGCGCTCCAAATTTTGCTCCACCAGCTGATGGATGTCGTGCATCCGTGTGCGAAGGACTTTATCCGTCGGCCATTTTTGACCTTTATTGAGCGATAGCTGAGCCTCTTTTTTCCCAGAGGTCTGTTTTGCCCCATGTTGATGGTGATGATCGTCCTCTCCCCAAGCCATCCCTGACACGAGGGACCAAACAGTCAGAACTGCTGCCATTAGAGCCAATTTACCTACCAAGCCCAACCTATTTTTCATCCCTCACCTCCACTTGCCAATGACGATACACCAGCCCTGATAGATTTCAAGATGGAGTTGGTCACCCGAGAGGGGATAAGGAACGGGTTCTGCGTCCGAAAATTTGCGGATCACAATATGAGGGGTGCGGTTTCGAAAACTACCCGGGATAGACGTCGTGGATGATTACCCAAACGATATAGAAGTGGGTGAGGTGATGAACCATCTGATCGATACCAAAACAGTTCCAGTAGGCTGCCTTGGCTTTATCGTTGTAGCGACCCAGATAGCGGGGACCTGACTTGATTCGATCCATAATAAAGTGAATCACCACATCCAAAAGGGCCAGCCACCACAGATGGGGAGCCAGTATGAGAACAATCACCAGGGTCAGAGTCCCATGAACCAAACAGTGAACGGCAAGAGGAGCAAAAAATCCCCAGCTGGCGTCAGTCTTGCGCAGCATATATTCACGTTGCAGTGGGAAGTCGGCTAAAAAGTGTTTCACCTGGTAGATCACCAGTAACAGGAAGGCAAATCCGAGGGGGGTCCAATCTGTTGTAAAATCCATGCTGCTTCTCAGTAACTTGTCGGCATCTCTGATAATTAGGTGAAAAAATTCCAGCCAAGACTAGACTCTCGACCTCATCAGTAGGTTGACTTCCCCAAGACCAAAGGCGACATTGATTGACTATGACAACGACAGCAAATCACCCCAAATCCGCTCCGGCAAAACAAGAGAACCCCTTTGTCTCTATCTTTTTTAATATTCTTTTGCCGGTCATCATTCTCAATCAGCTGACCAAAAGACTAGGGGAGAACGGCCCTACCATCGCCTTGATTATTGCCCTAGCTTTCCCAGTCGCCTATGCACTTTGGGACTGGCAAACCCGCCATCACAAGAACTACATTTCCTTGCTCGGAGTGGTGAATATTCTCCTGACCGGCGGGTTAGCCTTACTCAAACTTGAAGGTATTTGGTTTGCCGTCAAAGAGGCGGCTTTCCCCCTTGTGTTAGGCATTGGCGTGATGGGCTCGGCCTTTACCCGCAAGCCCCTAATGAAGGTCATCACCTACAATCTCCATGTCCTAGATATGCCCAAAGTGGATACCAGACTCCGCGAACTACAACACGAGAAGCAATTTGCCCGCCACCTACGCCTATCGACCCACCTTTTTGCCTCTTCCTTTTTTCTATCCAGTCTTTTGAATTTTGTCCTGGCCGCACGAATTTTTACTGAGATTGATCGGGCTCTTCCCGAGTTGGAGCGAAGCGCGATTCTTAATGATCAAATTGCGCAAATGACCTGGTTGGGTTTTGTGGTGATCGCTTTACCCTTGATGGGTTTTTCCATGGTCATTATGTGGCACTTGTTGGCAGGAATTCGTAAACTCACTGGTCTGCCCCTAGCTGAAATCCTGCCCACGGAAGTGGACCCCTCCCAGCAGAGTTGACCCAGCTAACGTAAATCCTCTAATGGATCATCCAGGCCACTTTCCTCGGTTTCAGGAATACTTCGTGCTGATTCACGAATTCGCTCCAGGGTTTTTCGTCGACGAATGTACTGGAGTCGCGCCTTTTCCTGAGCCTTTTCCCGCCTTTCCACTTTTTTCAAATAGGCTGGTTCATAGTTCTCTGGGGTCGGCATTGAGGCTCGTTTTTTGACAAAGGCCTGCCGCTGCCTTTCCCGCACCTGATCCAACTCTTTTCTCTGCTGGCGCATACTCCCGGCTGAGTCGAGAAGCTTCTGCAATCGCCTTTCTTTGCCTTTGCGATGTAGGTAGAAATCCTTGTAGCGGCTGTTCAGGTACATGAGCTTTTGGTCATATTCCTCTTGATCTAATTCCGCCCGTTGAGCCTGCACCGGGGTCAGAGAGCCGAAGCCCACCACCAGAAACAAGCCAATGTGTACGAATTTCCACAGCATCACCCTTATGTTGCCGGATTTGCCCACAAAAAGGGAGACTTTCGCAAGTTTAGGCTCGACCAACATCGGGAGAGGCTTTATCTTAGCCCCTGCATTATCGGTGAAGGAGAAGCTGTGGAGTATTTTCTTGATATTGGTGTATTTAGCGGAAAGGTCGCCGTTATTGTGATCGGGGTTCTCGTGATCCTGTTTGCCATTGCCCTTTTAGTGGCACGGAAGCAACAGGAACGCCAGGAACACCTGGAAGTCCAGGACCTCAATGAGAAGCTGCGTAGTTACACGAATCTGTTAAAGTCTGCCATTTTTAGCAAAAAGGAGTGGAAAGACGAGGCTAAAAAGCAAAAGAAGGAATACAAGGCTAAGGAAAAGCAATCCGATCACCGGCCTCGCCTTTTTGTCTTAGACTTTGAAGGTGACATCAAAGCCGAAGAGGTTGACCGTCTTCGCCACGAGATTAGTATTGTTCTCAGTGTGGCTCAGCCTGGAGATGAAGCCGTTGTGAGAGTGGAAAGCCCTGGCGGTATGGTCCACACCTATGGGCTAGCTGCGGCTCAGCTTCTCCGCTTTAAACAACACAAGATTCCTCTCACGATTTGTGTCGACAAGGTGGCTGCCAGTGGCGGCTATTTAATGGCCTGTACCGCAGATAAGATTTTGGCCGCTCCCTTTGCCATCGTTGGCTCCATTGGGGTCTTGGCCCAGGTTCCCAACCTTCACCGCCTGCTCAAAAAACACGATGTGGACTACGAAGAAATCACCAGTGGTGAATACAAACGCACAGTGAGCCTAATGGGAGAAATCACCCCCAAGGGTCGGGAGAAGTTCACCGAGCAAATCGAGGATACCCACAAGCTTTTTAAGGAATTCGTTATCAAGTGTCGACCCCAATTGGATTTGGAGAAAGTGGCCACTGGAGAACACTGGTTTGGCGAGCGTGCACTTGCTCTCAGCTTGGTAGATGAGCTGGTGACCAGCGACGAATTTCTCATTTCGCAAATGGCCGATAAGCAGATTTATCATTTGGAATTGGCTGAAAAGAAAACTCTAGGTGAGAAGCTTTCCGAAGCAATTAATGGAACCGCCGCAAAAGCCAGTGAGTCCTTCCTCCACTCACTGTTTAAGCGTTGGATCGTCTGACGACGGATTTACTTTTTTGTCCGGCTTGGGCGAGGCCTTTTTCTTTTGCTCTGGCCCCAGCTTCGCCTCATCCGTCGGCGTCCCTTCAGGTATAATCTTGCGGGCGGTCTCAATGACTTTCTGGCCAATTGTTTTGAGCTTTTCCACACTCTGACTGGAGATTTCCTTAACCAACATATCTCCTGTGCGAACGAATTCCATCGACCCAGGCGGGCGAATCTCCGGGTGACGACGAGCCAACTCCTTCAACATTTTTGCGCTCGGCTGAATCTGCAGTCGATCCAAATTTCCCGATATATCCCACCTCAAGAGTTTGAGAACGGGAAAATCGACGAAGGCTGTCCCCTCTAGGGACCGGTCAGCCAACCACTTCCCCGACGAGGACAGAACAACCCTGCCAAGGGCCGTCGCCGAAACACGGTCCCAGCTTCCAGTGTCCTTACCAAACTGAACGCGGCCACTCACCTTTTGCATCACCAAGGATTCCTCTAGACCCTTTTCATCGAGAAACAATGGGCGGACAAGGCGATAAAAATCACCACCCGATTTCAACTCAATCCTTTTAATTTTATTTTGCGAAACAAATTGACCTTCTGCCAACTCGGTAGACAATTTCACATCCTCAAGACTCCAATCTTCACTCTTGAGTTCGCGAATGCCGAATTCCCCCCTCCAAGCGACCAATTCACCATTCTCCACTTTCCCCTGGCCATAGATAGAGACAGGGGTCAGCGTGCCGTTGACCATCAGTTTTTGAATCGAGGGATGAAAATTCAATCTATCAATGGCCACCTGAAGCATGCCTTCACGGAAAGCTCTATCGAGATTAAACGAAATGCTACCGCCAAATTCCCCGTCCTCTAGCTCCATTTCAGGAAATAACCCAGACACCCGATCATCAACCAGATTCAACTCACCCTTTAACAAGGGGACACTCTGCTTTCCTCTAACCCCTTTATTCGAAAAGGCCATTTCAATGTCGCGCAGTTCCCCCCTAAAACTCATCTGATTGGGGTTTTCCACCCGCAAGACACCCGAGAGAGTGCCGAATCGACTCAAGATTCCGCTCAAGCCGGTGCGATTAATCATCTGCACGAGCTTCTGCAAATCCAGTTCTTTTAGAGTCACTTCCATGGGATCAAACACGGGTAGTCGCCACGGATACCATCGCCAGGATGCAATCGAAACCTCACCCAAATCCCCTTGCAGAGAACAAGGTTCCATCACAATCGGTTTCTCATTTAGGGAAAGAATCGGACCCTCATAGGCCAGATGACAACTCAACCACACAAACTTGGGCTGAATATCGTTGGTCACCACTCTTCGTTCTTTGAGGATTTGCAGAATGGGACTCAACGGCACCTGGTTCTGCTGTAGCTCCAATCTGAGGTGATTGTCTTTCCAATCATAAGCCCCTTCCCAACGGACTTTTCCTTCCTTGTAGTTACCTTCAAGAAAGAGATCGGTCTTGGACTGGGTGAGGCCAATGCGTATGTCAAAATTGGAACTGGAGTGCCCTTCGAACCAATCTCCACCAAGTCTTAATCGAGATTTAAACTGCCAGGTTGGTTCATCGTTCACTTCTTTTGCAAACCACCTCAAAGATCTGAACTCCAAACGTAAACCAGGACGGCGACCATCCAACAATTCGAATTTCTCGATCAAAACTTCACCCAGGTGCTGAGCCACTTGAGAGTTAAGCTCCTCCCAGGCCGCGCGGTAATCCTGCCCCAACTTGTCGATCTTCTCCTGGGCGAAGGGAAAACGGCCGATTATTGGTGATGACCCGACCTCATCCCCACCAGAGCCCGACCGAGTGGCCCCAGGTGGTCTGCCGATTTGAGACGCGGTCGATTCCTGATCGCCCGCCTCTTTTGAGCTTGAAGGATCAAAGGCTTCCTCCTCCCCAGGGCATTCGGCTGGCATATAGCGAAACTGGGCCTGCCCCAGATACAAATGGGACACATAGAGCTGCTTGTCCAACAGTCCGGTCAAGGAGAGGGGAATAGCCAGCCGGTCCACATTAAACTCAGATAAGGTCTTGCAGGACTGCTGACTTAGGATCGAAACGTCTTCTGCCACTAAACCAAACCAGGGAAAAAACCCTCGGGAAAACTCCAGGCGAATATCGGAGAACTCCACCTGAACTGGCAGCTTGGCCTCTTGGAGCGATTGCTCCACCCAATAGCGGATTTGCCCCGGACTCAACAGGGTGCGCACAAAGAAAGCCGCCACCAATGATATCAGGGTGCCCATCAAAAACCAAATCCACCCTCTGCGAAATTTCATGGGTGAAAAATGAGCATCTCCGCTGTGGCGGGAAAGGTGTTTGGCCAAAAAGGACTCCCTCACTTCAGGAAATTGGATGTTTCATCTTCTCTTGAAATGCGGTGAATCAGCAAGCCAGCCTGTAACATTTACGACCCGGCTTTGGTTGAGACCGGGCACGACAGCTAAACAAACTTGAAGCTTAAGATTTCGTATTCCCGCTCGCCTTTCGGGCTTTTGAACTCCACCACATCGCCGGCGCGCTTACCGATCATGGAACGTGCTAAAGGGGAAAATACGGAGATCTTGCCATTTTTGACGTCGGCCTCATCTTCGCCAACGATTTGATAGGTAACTTCATCATCGGTGTCTAAGTCCTGAAGAACCACTGTCGCTCCAAACACCACGCGGTCAGCTTTGATGGACTTTGGGTCGACCACTTCCGCGCCAACCAGCTTACCCTGGATTTCAGAAATCCGGGCTTCAACAAAGGCTTGCCTTTCTTTGGCAGCATCATAGTCAGCGTTTTCACTCAAATCACCGTGGCCCCTGGCCTCTTCAATCGCACGGATGACGGACGGACGCTCCTGGGTCAGCAGTCTCTTAAGTTCAGCTTCCAGCATCGCTTTTCCAGTCAAAGTCATGGGCTGTTTATCAGTCGCCATTTCCACTCCGATCAAATTAGTGATATAAAAGCAGGCTATTATATTTAATTCTTTGACGCAGACAACTACAAAAGAGATGATCCTGTTATAACCGGTAAATGGTTTAAATGACTGAGAATTATGAAGCTAAATCCGACCAATACCGCCATTATTAAGCGTTTGTTAGTGGGCCGCTCCAGCCGCCCTTTGCATGGCATTTTGGCGAAGGTGGAAGCCGCAGATCTAGCAACTCTCATGTCGACTTTGAATAGCCGGGAGCGGAGGCTACTGTTGACCGCCCTCCGTAACTTGGGTCGCGACTTTGAAACCCTGGTTGAAGTTCCTGAGCAACAACTTGCTGAAATCCTTGAGGAAATGAACGAAAAAGATCTTCTCGCTTTGCTCGTCTATGCTCCTGAGGAAGACGGCGCTTATTTTCTGACCCAGCTGGGAGAGGCACGTAGAGTGGATCTTCTGGAGCAGATGGAGGCTCCAAGACGCGCCCGTATTGGGCAGTTCCTGGCGTATCCAGAGGATTCCGCCGGGCGGATGATGCAAACAAAGGTGTTTTCCCTACCCATCCACCTAACGGCCTCCGAGGGACTAGAGGTCCTTCGTAACCGCGCCCAGGAAGAGTCCATTTACTATATATACTGCGTGGACGATGACGGTCGTCTTGCGGGAGTGGCATCTCTTCGCGCTTTGGCCATTGCCCCTGCCGCCACTCCCTTGGCCAAGTTAATTAAAAAGGAGCTGGTCACGGTTCGTCCAGAAGACGACTCGGAAGAAGTGGCCCGCCTGGTGTCCCACTACGATTTCATTGCCCTACCAGTGGTGAACGAAAATGGCAACCTTCTCGGGGTCATCACTGTTGATGATGTGCTGGATATTATTCAGGAGCAGGCGACCGCCAACCTCTATGCGCAGGCTGGCTTGAAAGAGGATGATCGGGTCTACACCACCACAGGCGAAAAGATCAAAAAGCGCCTGCCTTGGATGTTTCTTAATCTCTGTTTGGCGGCTCTGGCCAGCTCCGTGGTGAGTCTGTTCGAAGACACCATGAGCACCCTGATTGTTTTGGCTTCAGTCAAAAACATTGTTGCTGGTATCAGCGGTAATACAGCCATTCAAACTCTCACCGTGGTCACTCGGGGAATTGCCACGGGTGATTTTAGTTACATCTCACAAGCTCGGGCTGTGATCCGCGAAACTGTAGTCGGGATGGTTTTGGGCCTCATCACTGGGCTGGCCTGTGGAATTCTCGTTTATGTTTGGAAAGGCTCGCTTTTTGTCGGCATTGTTATTTTTGTGTCCATGCTTCTGAACTCCCTGGTCGCAGCCTGCTGGGGCGCTTTGATTCCCCTAATCTTGCAGAAGTTGGATCGAGACCCGGCGATTGGCAGTGGTGTTCTTGTCACCATGACAACCGACATTTTGAGCTTCTTTAGCTTCCTCGGTATTGCCGCCCTGGGTCTTCGCTTCTTTGGCGATTTTTGATTCATTCTGAGACAATGTAAATGTGGCTAATGAGTCATTCAGGTAATAACATGAGATTAGACTTAGCCACAGAGTGAAACACGCCGAAAAGAAGGAACGAATCGGAGGGCAGGGCCATTCTCACAACACCGCGTATGAACTCTCTCAATGTCGAGCGCCTGGTGCGCAAAATTCAAAGTGTGAAGTCGGTCCTTTTGACCACTCACAAACAATGTGATGGCGATGGCCTTGGTGCCATGCTAGGCCTCTATCATGCCCTTCGCAAAAACGGGCACGAGGTTAGGGTGATGACGGTCGATGATGTTCCGTCTAAGTACTCCTACCTGGAGCCTGAGAAGGTACTAGAGGTTTTTGAAGGTCCCCACCGCCCCCTCGATCCAACTGAATTGGCATTGATCTTTGATACCAATGACAGGCGGATGGTGGAGCCCCTGTACCAGGAGCTGGAGAAACACTGCCGGGAAATCCTTTTTGTCGATCACCACCCGGTCTTAAACCAAGGGCCTGAGCCCACTCCAGGATCATTTATCGATACCCGAGCGGCAAGCACTGGCGAAATCTCCTATTTTATCATTAAGGGCCTGGGGATTCGCCTGGATGAGAATATTGCCCGAGCTCTTTACACTAGCATTGCCTTCGACACTCAGCTTTTTCGCTACGTCAAAAGCTCACCCACTTCTCATTTAATCTCTGCGGAGCTACTTGAGTACGAGCGAAATCCTGAAGAGATCCACCAGAATCTATTTTCGACTCATTCAATTGGCAAGGTCGCCTTTCTCTCCAAAGTCCTCAGTGAAATTGAGTTTTTTGGCGACGGCACTTTGGCTGTGCTAAAACTCAAGTCTCAGGACTTGGACGATCATGATTTGGAAATGGATGATGCCCGAGACGTGATCGATATGATCATGAACATTAACTCCCTTCAGGCGGCAGCTCTTTTTCGAGAAGAAGCTCCCAACGTATACAAGCTCAGTCTGCGCAGTAAAGGGAAGATTGAAATCCTTGGTATTGCGGAAAGCTTCCAGGGCGGAGGCCATTTGTTTGCTGCCGGCGCCCTGTTAAAGGGAAAATACGCGGATTTAAAGAACCAGGTTGTGGATCAGATCCTCCACCGGCTGGATATCCCCTCACCCTCCAACAGGAAATGAATCAACAAAGACCACCACGAAAGCCAAAAAGTCCAATTGTTTGCCGATGTAACAACGTCGATCAGGAAACCATTGAGAAGGCTATCACCCGAGGATGCACCACTTTAAATCGGGTCTTTGACGCTACCAAGGCTGGAGTTGGTGCTTGTGGTGGGTCTTGCCGAATCTACATTGCCAGGATGCTCGAGTCCTATGCCCAATCCGGAACCTTTCCCGAGACCGCCCGACCTCAGGGGCAAAAAAAGAAGCGACGTTGATTATTTCCCTAATCGATAGGCGATTATAGCTTCCACATCGGGAAGGCAGGTGCCACAGGCCGTGCTCGCGGAGGTTTGTTTACTCACATCTCGTGGATGGTGAGCCCCGGTCAGAACAGCCGCATCCACCTTGGCCGTCGCGACCACTCGACAGTGGCAGAGTTCTTCATGCTCATAGGGAAACTGCCACTTGCCCTGAGCTCTGAGGATCACCTCCCGTAGCAGCATGGCTCCTGTTGAGGGGCCCTCCGGAAGAGGCAGGGATGCTATCGGTCCCTTTAATTTTCCTCTCCACTCAGCCACCAATCCAAGCAGACTTGGCCCACCTATAGCTTTAAGGTGAATCAGGTGCAGTTGGCTACCGGACTCTTGATACTTAAGACTTAACTCCTCCCGGCCCGGGATGGAGACCTTGATCTCTTTGTCCATAACCACTCATCGACACTTTCACCCCTAGGAATGAGTTCATCCTTTTTTCTCAAAATGAAGCACAAAGCTCAGGCCATTAGAGCTGGCCCCCTTGATTGTTGATCCACCTCGCATTCACACTTCCCAACTTAAGGGCTGGGCGGCTCCTCGCTGGGGAAGCGGATCTCTTGATCGAAGCCAAAACTGGAGCCTGAATTGAGATGCCGGACTCCGGAGGATCAATATGGTTAAAACCGAGTTCGGCTTGGTGCTGCGCTCTGAGAGAGAGCGCTGCTGCCGGACGCTATGTCTGAGGTTTTAAGCTTATTGATCGCAGGAGGACGAACTCCCAAGACAGCCTTCACGAGGCTGAGATCAACAAGCGAGGGGGCCAGTTTAAACGCCATTTACATCTCGTGTCCCACTCTTAGAAAATGTGTGCAAAAAATTTGGACCTACGTAAACTACGAAGATCTTTAGAGTAAAAATCTTTTCCGCCCGAATTCCACATTGATCCATGTCAACTTGTCACAACTTTATGAAGGTTTGTGGTCACTTTCACAACTTAATCCCCTTTTTACATTCAATCCGTAGAATAGGTAACTGGCGGCTGGAATTTCAAAATAGCGAAACCAACAACCGCAATAAAACAAACTCAGGCTCAATCAGCCAAAGGGGGACGTCGATGGAACGCAGATTGAGAACATTCGCGCCTATTATTTCTCTATTTGTAGCACTTGGCCTCAGCGCCTGTAGCGGCGACGGAGGCGAAAGTGGCTCAGGGTCATCTTCAACTCTATCTATATCAGGAAGTCTCTCCACGGGAGTGTCTAGTTCCTCTCTTGGAATGTACGATCTGGGTGCCATGGATGGAGCTTGCTCCGATGGCAACCACTATCAAATTTATTGCGTTACTTTTAGTGACAGCCCGACCGCGGCTTCTGGATCTGTGGTCTGTAATGGAGGTAGTTCCGGAACCTACACGGTATCGGGAATTCCAAAGAACACGGCCTTTGGCTGCTTTGTCCGCTCATCTACTGATGGGGCTTCTTTTAAAACAGTCGGGTCCATCGAAGTCCCCGCCACTGGCGCTCTTGGGGACTCTGACCAAATTGTCGCCAGCGGAGACATGGGCATCAATGTGACCATTAATTCGGATGGATCAATCGATGCCGCAGTGACCACCGACAACCGTGTGGATTCCAGCTCTAACTTCACCGACGCAAGCACCTTTAACGGTATTTACCACCTAGCCTGCGACAATTCAGGTGGCGGGACTATCTACAGTCAAGCAGCCTGCAAGTGTTTTTTGGCTGAAGATTCCGACTACTCTGGAACATCCTATAACAGCGGTAGTGATCGAGAAGATGCCTGTTTAAATGACAATGCCTCTGAATTGACGGGCTCAATTGGTCTCTATGTGGATGTCAACATTTACGATGCAACTGCCAACTCGGACATTAGCGATAACGGCCAAGTCATCATCAAAGCCGGTGACCGTGTTCAAGGTGTGACCGTTTGGGGAGCCAGTAACTCGACAACCTCAATGATGGCAGGAGGAGAAGGTCTTCTCTCCTTTGCATCTAATATGGGACTGACCTGGTCGGACATTGGTGGTTTCAAATCGCAGGCCGAAACGGCTATCACCTGGGCGACCACTGCTGACCTTTATGAGGGAGGAAACTCAACTACGATTCCCTCTTCATTCAGAACTCTCCTCAACGATTGGGCCAACAATAAGAACGTAGGGGACTGGCAAACTCAGCTCGTCACGCTTATTGGAGATGCCCATTCAGCTGGCGACTACACCGCCACGATCTGTAACAGCAATAATGCTTGGGTCGGCACATCGGCACCATCCAACCCAAACACGGACGCCGGATGTATTCGTGATTTTGTCGACCGTTGGCCTCACGATGCGACTTTGCCACGTATCCACGTTGAACCCGCTTGCGACTACAATGGCTGTGATGAAGATCCTACAAAAATGCGCGTTTGGATCGAAGGAATAGAATTTAACTACACCTATAATGGTGAAACCGTTGCAAGTGTCACCACAAATACTCAAGACAGTGAAGGCCCAAGTCCAAATACCCGCTATGTGTTTGAACAGTGGCACCCGATGCCCGGCGGAGGAGGCGGATTTAAACAACGCCATGATGATAGAAGATGGTATTCCTGCGACGACAACCCTGGTAAGGATGTGCAACATAGCTCATGTAGTGGAACCAATGGCTACGATGGACTGGAGTGCTTCGAAGAGGAAGAGCTGGCCATTCGCTTTATGCCCAATGGCAGTACTTATAATGTAATCTTTGAAAGCCGCACAGTAGTCTTTGGTGGTCAGTTTCATCTGGAGAGCAATACCAGTGGGCCGGTTTTCTCGAATGCCGCCACCGACCTGTGTAAGTCCAAGGCCTTCTCCGAATGGACCTTTATGGCCACAGGAACCAAGCAGTAATATTTAGACATTTTGCAAGGCGACGACAATGTATCTCAATCCGGCCTGCCCACTCCCGGGCAGGCCTTTTTCTTTCCCTCTCCAAGTAAATTCTTGAAAACAGGTCCCCTTAACTGTTGAACCACAAAACTGTGTGCTGCCTTTGTTCAGGAATCGATCCGATTGCCGAGCCATTCACGGAAATCCGAATCCTCCGCCGTCGCGCATGGGCGTATCCGAACTGCGGCGGCAATGCTGACGCAGTCCGAAGACGCGCCTGCGACCGAAAGGCGCGTGAGGATTTGCGGAGGATGGTCGGCGAAGGATCGTCTTCCCTGATAAAGGATTTTGTGGATCAACAGTTAAGGGGGCGGTCTTTCACCGTTCAAGAATCAGTGTCACCGGCCCGTCGTTGACCAGCTCCACCTTCATGTCGCCGCCAAATTCGCCCGCTTCAGTCTTGACTCCCGCTGCCTGGCTCAGCTCGATGGCCCGCAAATAAAACTCTTTGGCTCTCTCAGGATCTTCAGCCCCGGTAAATGCGGGCCGCCGGCCTCGGGAACAATCTCCAGCCAAAGTGAATTGGGAGACGATCAAATGGCCACCGCCGGTTTCAAGCAAGGAGAGGTTCATCTTTCCAGCCTGGTCAGGGAAGATGCGCAGATCAAGGATCTTTTGCACCATCCACTTGAGTTGGTCTTCCGAGTCGCCCTTTTCCACTCCAAGCAAAGTCATAAGTCCGGGACCAATTTCACCCACGACTCGACCATCAACTTGGACACTGGCTCGCTGAACTCTTTGTACCACTGCTTTCATCGCCGACCTCATCTTTGTGCCAGGAAGAATCTGCCTGGCCTTTCACTACCCTAATAAATCAAAACGACTTTGGTCAATCTCCAGCCACTCAAGTTTGACCACGCTCTGGGCCTTAGAGACAATAGATAAGCAACATCTCTTCACCGAAGGAATTTTCTTGAGGCCATCACAGCCGGGAGTGGCGACCACAGTTTTCCTTTCTCTTGTCCTTGCCCTCAGCTGCCCAGTTGCCGAGGGCCAAGCGCAACCAGAATCACTGCAAAATCAAGGAGAAGAAACTCAGGTTATTGAATCGGGCGAACCGACTCCAGCCAATTCTCCTACCCCTGCAGAAACCGCTGAAACAACCTCGGACACGGCTGAAGCCGAAAGCACTCCCGACAGCCAATCCCAGACGCCGGCCTACCAGCTGGGCCCGGCCGGTCTTCCTGTCCCTCCTCCTGCCTTGTCTCCCGTGAATCCCAGTGATCTGCAGGGTGAGGTCAACCGCTTGAGGGCTCAACAGGAGAGTATGCAAAAGCAGTTGCAGATGCTCGCCTCTCGTCTCAAAAGCCTGCAAACTGGCCCCGACATGGTCAGTTCGGGAATTAAAGTCTTTGATGGATTTGGGGTCGCCGCCAGCAAGATCTACTACAGCGACAGCCAGGTCTCGGTGGGCGGCAGTGCGGAGCTACTGTCACTCACTGACGATAAGGACCAAAGTGCTCCCACTTTGAACACCTGGAAGTTGAGCCCCCACATTGGCTACAGACTCAATGCCAAGATGATTTTCAACTCCCGTTTCACTTTTGAGAATACCGGATCCGAGATCCACGCACCAGGCTCCTCTCCCAAAGGTCAGGTCCGCGTTGATTTTGCTTATGTGGACCTTCTTTATTCGGCCCGCTACAACCTGCGCATTGGCCAACAGCTTTTGCCGATCGGTCTGGTGAACCAACGTCAGGATGGAATCTTCTATTACAGTGTTCGTCCTCCAGACGTGGAAACCTATTTAATCCCCTCCACCTGGTCCGAGCATGGAATCACCTTGTGGGGCGCGGAGGAAGGCCTTCACTATCAAGCGTCGATCTATAACTCTCTATCCTCGAAAAATTTCACCCAAGGCACTTTCATTCGCGATGGACGCCAGAATGGACAATTAGCAAAGGCCGAAGATCTTGCTGCCGTCGTCCGCGTGGATCATGTTTCCCCCTGGGGAATTGCCGGATTTTCAGGATTTGTTGGCAACACGGCCCAGGACTCGTCCACCATTGATCAAGGAACCGTGGGACTCCTGGAAGTACATATGCAAACCTTCTGGAAGGCCTTCAGCGTTTCAGCCCTCGCCGTTGAAGGACGCATTCAAAACCCGGACTCCATTTCTCTGGCTATTACTGGCACTCCCGACATTCCCGCCAAAGCTCGCGGCTACTATGTCACAGCCGCCGTTGATCTGTTCGAGCTACTTTACAAGAAACCTAAACAAGGTTCCTTCCCGTTTTTTGTTCGCCACTCCCAATACAATCTCAATTCAGCTATGCCTGAAGGTATTGCCGCGGACCCAAGCCTCAACCGAACACGCACGACAATTGGCTTTAACTATAGACCAGAGGAGAACTTGGTATTTAAGGCCGACTATCAGTTGCGCAAAAACAAGGCCAGCGAAGAAAGCGATGTCTTTTCTTTAGGGGTCAGCCTGGTTTTTTGATGTCGAAATCATGAGCACCTGTTGAGTAGGTTCCCGCTCTAACCACTCCCTGTTACATGTCACCTGGCCCCGACCTTGCTCCTTAGGGCAAGGAAGGTTTTTTTTGGTTTGGTGGGTGATTCAATGAAGATATTTCTTTTGAGCCATCGATGGCTCCGTCTGTCCTTTTTTCTATTAATAATAACATTTCTATCCAGCTGCGAGTTTTCTGTATCTGATCGCACCGATCAGACGGACTCCTCGTCCACGGACGCCTCTTCAAGCGATCCCAGTGGCAACAGTGGCAATCCTGGCAGCAATAATATGGATGGTGGTGAGTTACCAGCTGCCGGGAGTTTGGCCAAGTGGGATGACTCCTGTTTGGACATTCACCAGTTTCCTCTCAGCCCCCTAGCCTCTCACATAGCTTATGCAGGAATGTACCCTGCGGTTCGGGCGTCCAAATTCAGCAACTTCTACCCCGACTGGAAGGAAACTCATGATGAACTCAAGGAGTGGGGTAACACCATTTTTATCGATTATGGATTTGAGGAGCATTTCCAAAGTCCAAGGCAACAACAGGATGCCTTTATCAGCAAGCTCCGCTACGCCCAAAGAGCAAGAAAGCAAGTGGTCCTTACTATGTCCGCCGTGTTCTTTGGCCTGGATCAAAACAGGTTAGGTGAGCGCTTAGTCCTACGCCCTGACTTCCAGCTTCGCTGGGGTCAGTTTGCGAATCTGGTCCTCCCCTACATCGGCTCCATCGTGGCTTTTAGACCTACCGATGAACCCTACTGGCGAGGCCGCAACCAGGGCTTAAGCAATTCCCAGGTCAAAAAAGCCTTGGACACGGTCGCTCGAATGGTTAAGCGAACATTTCCGACTAAGCCGATGTTTCTGATTCATAACTCAGTCGAGTTGGACAGTCAGTTTTTACCCTTGGAGCTTTATGAGTGGATTGGCTTTAACTGCTATCGAAGCTTCGAAAGCTGTGGCCACGCCCAGATCAATGGGCTGAGATCTGTTCCCGAGTGGATTCGTCTTCTTAAGTCCTATATGTTCAGCCATCAGAAAATTGCACTGATTCCTGATGGGTTTTTGATGGAAGCTCAAAACAACCCTCAGGCCCAAAAGGATATGGTCACTCTGATCGAAAAACACATCCGCTACGCCAACTCGGATCAAGACGTGATCGGTGTCTTCCCCTTTGTTTACCGCAGCACCAAGAATCAGTTTGAAACTCTAGTGGGTACCGACAGCATGTGTCCCGTTTACCACTATTATGACAAGCTCTTTAAGCTCAGCGCCAGGGGTCTTAACAGCAAGGGACTCTATCGTTCACAGATTGCTGGTGTGGAGATTAGACGAAACAGCCTGATTGAAACTCAGCTTCTCTATCTGGCCAACCCGGGCTCCGCCCCCTTTGGTTATCACCTTACAGCTCGCTCTCCCTCAGCCATGGAGGTGCGAAACTCTGTCAATACTGAGTGGTCCTCGCCTCACTGTAACGCCCACATGTGCCTGGAGTCCGGGGGGGCAAAATACCTGATGCTCTCCCGTCACTTTGATCAGTATCCGGAATCAGTCCGCAACACGACATTGACCATTTCCTATCGACCGACATCATCACCCACGAGCGAGTTGGATGTACCCGTCAATATTCGGTGAATGGATTTAGGTCGCTAGAACTGACAGGTAAATTCAGTCCCTGTGCCAGGTGTGCTTTTGACGGAAACCGATCCGCCGTGAGACTGCATGATATGCTTGACCAGGGATAGGCCGATTCCCGTGCCTCCAGTTTCGCGACTGCGCCCCACATCCACGCGATAAAAACGCTCAAACAGTCGACTGAGATGGGCTTCAGGAATGCCAGGGCCAAAGTCTTTTACCCGTAAACAGGGCTTCCCCTCGGCACCTTCCTCCCAGTGGACCTCGATACGACGACCAGCGGGAACATAGCGAACCGCATTTTGCAGAAGGTTTCTCAACACCTGTTCAATGCGAACCGGATCCCCCAGAACTTCATCGACTTGAAGATCCACTTCGAGATCGTGATTTCTAGTGTCAAGCTGCTGTAACACACGTTCGGTCACTGCCCGAGTCGAAGTGGGTTTGCTGACAAGTGCATCATCCGATTCCAGTTGAGAAAGATCCAACAAATCACTGACCAGATCACTGAGGCGATTCACATTTCGTTCGATGACCTCCAAAAACTGAGCCACATCCTCGGTTCGCCCGGACTGGAGATCCTCTTTGAGAGTTTGTATATAGCCTTTCAAAGGAGTGATCGGCGTACGCAGTTCGTGAGAGGCATTGGCGACAAATTCAATTCGCATCTTTTCCGTCGCCTTCACCTTAGTCTGATCCATAAACACAGCCACAACGCCATAGACTTCATCATTATGCTTTTTTCTCAGCGGAGTGTAAGTCACTTTAAAATGATGAGCTTGCTTGTTTCCCGGCAGGACAATCTCCAAGTCGCCACAGTTGGCAATTCCACTCTTTGCCGCCAACCTCAAACCCTCGACAATATCTGGAGACCTGACGACCTCACCCAGGCCCACTTTTCGTTCATCCCAACTTTGTAGGCGGAAAAGATCAGCAAACTGATTGTTGTAAAACAGTGGTTTACCCTCAATATCAACCGCCAATACAGCCTCGCCTATGGCTGCCATAATTGCGCGCAGTTCTGTCTTTTCTCGCGACAGGCGCACTGTCTTGTTGCGATAATCTCTTCCTAGTTTATTGATCGCCCGCTCAAGATTGTACCATTCGCCCGTCTCTTCCAAGCCCAGCTCTTCCTCACTCAACTGATCGCCGGCAAAAGGAAACTTTCGCATTCGTCGGGTTTTTTCAATAAGCCGACCCATCGGGGTGACCAATCGCCGGCCCATTAGAATCGTGACTCCCAGTGTTAATAAAAGTCCGATGCCAAGACTACGCCTCATCAGTGCAAGCTGCTCAGTCTTCAACTCACCTTCGGTGAGAGCATCAATCCGCGCCCACTCCGCCAGGTAGTAGACCGAAAACAGAAGCAAAATCATCAGAAACTGATTTCCCACAAACCAGCGGAATAGCCGCCAGGGGAAGACCGAGGGCTTCTTCAAAATTTAGTCCTCCATATAGCCAATTCGGTAGCCCACACCGCGAACGGTTTCTATGACTTCGGAGTGAGTACCCAACTTTTTGCGCAGTCCAAAGACGTGAGTGTCCACAGTGCGGCCGACGACAGCAACACCTTCACCCTGGATCTGGTCAATCAATTGATTGCGAGTCAACACCTTGCCCTGGCTCTCCATTAACGAGTGAAGAAGCTTAAATTCCGAACGGGTCAGTTCCAATTCCTGCCCATCCAAAAAGGCACGAAATCCCGAATTGTCCAACTCCAGGGGACCATATTTTAGCGACAAACCCGCCTTATCTTCCTCGCCCACAGAGAGAGCTGACTGTTGAACTTGAGAGCGACGCAAAAGGGAGCGAACTCGAGCCAGCAACACAGTATTGTCAAAAGGCTTAGTTAAATAGTCATCGGCCCCCGCATCCAGCCCCTCTACAATGTGTTCGGGAGCTGCCTTAGCGGTGACAAACAGAATGGGAAGGTGACTTCCCTTTTCGATAGAGCGCCAGGTTTTAGTCAGGTCCTTGCCGCTCATTCCTGGCAGCATCCAATCAAGGGCCAATAGGGCGAAGGGCTCCTGGCGAAGATGCTTCAATCCAAGCTCGGCCGAATCAACGCCAAGGACCTCATAGCCTTGACGACTTAGCTGCATTTGTACCAGTTGACGGATTTCGGGTTCATCTTCAACCAAAAGAATTCGCTGAGACATCTCTATCCTCTTTCTTTCAGAAGTTCGCTGATGGCTTGTTGTCGGTAGATTCAGTTCCATGACGAATATCATCTCCTGTGGCGAGAAATATCACTTCCTCGGCAATGTTAGTGGCATGGTCTGCCAGACGTTCCAAGTTGCGAGCAATCAAAATCAAATCCAGACTGGCCTCAATCTCGCTCGGGTTTTCCTTCATATAGATCTTGAGCTCGGCAAAAATCTGATCCTTTGCCTGATCAATCTGATCGTCGCGACTCATCACATCTCGCGAAAGATCAGTATCAAGACGCACAAAGGCATCCAAGGAATCCCGCACCATGCCACGGACTTTTGCCGCCATCTCAACCAAATCCACCTTAGTAGCCACGGGCGCCCGTGAAATATAGTCCCTCCCTGTGTAGGAGATATTACAGGCCTGATCTCCCATGCGCTCCAAATCGGTATTGATCTTTGTAATGACCAACACCAAGCGAAGATCTGCGGCCACTGGCGCCTGCCGGGCGAGCATTTCCAAACACTGACGATCCACTTCCTTGTGAGCCTCGTTGATCTTCTTCTCATAGGTACTCACCATTTCAAAGCACTTGGGATTTCTGTCCAGGATGGCCCGGCAGGCCTGTTCGATGGATTTCTCCACGTAGCCACCCATTTCCAAAATCAATTGCTTAAGGCCTTTGAGCTCAATTTCAAAGTGTCGATCCATCAGCAGAAACTCCTCATTATCCAAAACGGCCAGTAATATACTCTTCAGTTTTTTTCACGCGAGGCTTGGTGAAGACCTGTGTGGTCTCACCGTACTCCACCAATTCTCCCAGCAAAAAGAAGGCTGTTCGATCCGAGACTCGACTCGCCTGTTGCATATTGTGGGTGACGATCAAAATCGTGACTTCCTTTTTCAACTCATGAAGCAGGTCCTCAATCTTGGCTGTTGAAATCGGATCCAGGGCACTGGTGGGTTCATCCATCAGAAGCACCGGTGGTTCTACGGCTAGTGCGCGAGCAATACACAGCCTCTGCTGCTGACCACCCGACAATCCCGTTCCCGGTTGTCTGAGCTTATCCTTCACTTCTCCCCACAGGGCACTTTGCTTCAGGGCCCCTTCCACCTTTTCATCCAAGACCGTGCGCTTGGAAATTCCACCAAGTCTTAGGCCAACGGCGACATTGTCATAGATGGACAAGCCCGGAAAGGGATTGGGCTTTTGAAAGACCATTCCCACATGGCGCCTCACCCGCACAGGATCCGAGCCCGGCCCATAGATATCTTGACCGCCAATCGCCACCCGGCCCTTCACTTTTGCGCCCGGAACTTCCTCATGCAGCCGATTGAGGCACCTGATAAATGTGGATTTACCACAACCGCTGGGGCCGATGAGGGCTGCGACCTGCCCCTGGTGAACGGACAGATCAATACCCTTTACTGCATGGAAGTCACCAAACCAGGCATTCAAGCCTTCAACTCTTAAAACCTCGGGCTGTAAACTCATCTTGGCCCTTTCTCTCTCCAAAGTTTCAACCTGCATGGGCTTTTGCTCCTCTTGATCGCATCATCAATCGAGTCATCAGGTTAATGAGTAAAACAAAAAACACCAGGACCAAAGCCCCCGCCCAAGCCTGTCGTTCCCAATCTTCAAAGCCACTCTTGGCAAAGGTGTATATTTGCACGGGCAAGGAGGCCGTCGCCTGATTGAGAGAACGGGAATAAAACTGGTTACCAAATGCTGTAAACAACAAGGGAGCTGTCTCACCGGCAATGCGGGCGATGGCGAGCATGATTCCGGTAATGACCCCAGCCTTGCTCCCAGGAATAATAATCCGTGTAATGACCTTCCAGCGAGGGATTCCCAATGCCAGACCCGCCTCGCGAATATGGGCGGGGATCAATTTCAAAATCTCTTCAGTCGAACGGGCAACAACTGGAATCATAATGACCATAAGGGCGGCCCCACCGGCATAGGCCGAAAATCCAAAGGGCACAACAATAAGACCGTAGACAAAAATCCCAATGACAATGGAGGGTACACTGGCCAGCAGATCAACTGTAAAACGCAAAACCTTGGCCGTCTTACCAAAACTAAATTCGCTGAGATAAACACCCACAGCCATTCCCCAGGGAATTCCCACGAGCGAGGCCAAAAAGACCAGTACCCCGCTGCCGAGAATGGCGTTGGCCATGCCGCCACCGGTTTCACCAGGCCCCTTTGGCAGCTGTGTAAAAAAGGCCCAATCCAGGGAGGAAAAACCCCTCTCCAAAACATACCAACTGATGTAAACAAAAGGAAAGGCACCCAAAAGGGCCGCCAGCATGAGAAGGACCATCATGCCCCGGCTTTTCCACTTGCGCCGTTTTTCCCGCAGAGAGGTCTTGGCAAATTCCATTTTAATGCCCCCTCTGAAACTTACGGTTGACTCTCCAAACAACAAACCGTGCGAGTCCGTTTATGCCAATGCTGACCAAGAACAGGGTAAAGCCAACCGCCGTCAATGCAGCCAGGTGCAGATCAGAATCTGCTTCCGCATACTGATTGGCTAAGATCGAGGCCATGGTTTGTGCCGAAGCCATAATCGATGCCCTGATATCCGGATTGTTCCCAATGACCATCGTCACCGCCATGGTCTCCCCCAGGGCTCGCCCCAAACCTAAAATTGTGGCGCCCAAAATTCCCGCTTGCGAGCTGCGGATCACCGCAAGCTTAAGCATTTCCCAGCGGGTGGCCCCCAGGCCAAGTGCCGCCTCCCGGTTGGCTGCAGGAATGGTTTTAAACACTTCCCGGCAAATAGCTGTAATGGTAGGCATGATCATGATCGCTAAAATCACACCGGCTGCCATCATACCAACACCGAGGGGAGGGCCGGCAAAAAAGGGCAGAAACCCCAAAGTATCAACCAAAGGAGGTTGGACATAAGTGCGCAAAAATGGAGCGAGAATAAATAGGCCCCACAGGCCGTAAACAATACTTGGGATGGCCGCGAGCATTTCCACAAAAAATCCCAGGGGCACACTCAACCAACGGGGCGCTAGCTCATTGAGAAACAAGGCCACACCG
Source organism: Pseudobdellovibrionaceae bacterium (assembly GCA_020635075.1). Classification (NCBI taxonomy): domain Bacteria; kingdom Pseudomonadati; phylum Bdellovibrionota; class Bdellovibrionia; order Bdellovibrionales; family Pseudobdellovibrionaceae; species Pseudobdellovibrionaceae bacterium. The sequence goes on from JACKAM010000001.1 coordinate 1,790,827, forward strand.
ATACTCACTGGAACAGCCAAAGCCAGGGCCATCAGCGAGGACACCACTGTACCATAAATCAAGGACAAGGCACCGAACTCACTGGTCACCGAATTCCATTCATTGGTAATCAAAAACCGCCAGCCAAAGTGCTTAAACGCCGGCCAGGACATTTCGAAAACCACTGCTAACATGAGGATCAGAATGCCCACCAGCAACCAGGAGGAAGCCTTCAGAGCGTAATAAAACACTCGATCGGCCAAATGCACCTCGCGGCGCTTTGCACGCCGCGAATGGCCCACCCACTCAATTATTCGATCATAAAAGTTTGGTATCTCTTGGGACACCCGATCCATAGACCACTGTTCCTTTTAAAAGGCAATTAGTTCATCTTCCCCTTAGCCATGGCACCGGTTTTAATTCCGCCAATCGTCTTATTGACCTTTGAAATCAGGCTCTTTGGCAGAGGCGCATAGTTTAAATCCGGAGCAAATCTCTGTCCTTGATCCATCGCCCAGCGCAGGAATTTTACTAGCTTTTCGCCCTTTGGGTTTTCCATCTGCTGGTGGACGAGCAGGTAGGTAAAGGCGGCAATGGGATATGTCCCCTTTCCAGCTGCATCTGTGATTGAAACACGATAGTCATCTGGCATGGTCTCCAATGCTCCTGCCGCTGCCAAACTCACCGCTGCAACAGATGGGCTTATGAATTCACCCTTTTTGTTCTGAATGGCAAAGACGGGAAGCTTGTTGGTCGATGCATAGGTCATCTCCACATAGCCAATGGCGCCGGGATTTTGCTTCACCAAACCGGTCACTCCCTCGTTACCCTTACCGCCAAGACCTGTCGGCCACTTGACAGACTTGCCTTGACCCACTTGGCTTTTCCACTCCGGGCTCACCTTCGCTAAATAATCAGTAAAAATACTGGTCGTTCCCGAGCCATCACTGCGATAGCAGACCACAATGAATTGATTCTTTGGCAGTTTGGCCTTGGGGTTTAATTTCTGGATAGCCTCATCATCCCACTTCTTGATCTCGCCCATAAAGATCCTAGCCAAAACATCCGACGTCACATTGAGGCTCTGATTCAATCCCGGAACATTATAGGTCACAGCCACGGCTCCCAAAGTAGTTGGAATATGAAGGATAGGTGTCTTGGCCTTGGCCAAATCGCTGTCCTTCATTGGGGCATCGCTGGCGCCAAAATCTGTCGTCCCGGCGAGAAACTGACGGATCCCCCCGCCACTACCGATGGACTGATAGTTGATTTCAACAGTGGGATCGACCTGCCGGTAGGTGGAAAACCACTTGGCATAGAGAGGATAGGGAAAAGTGGCCCCAGCGCCATTGACTAATACTGGAGCAGCGAAAGCTGAGAGAGGAGCTAACAACAATCCGGTGAAGATGATTTGACTCAGTTTTGTAATGGTTTTTCCCATGTGACCTTCCTTGCTTTTGTTCTTTGTGTTGATTCCCTTATAGCGGAGTCCGGCGAAGGACTCTGTCAGGATTCAGTCAGGCGGAATTCGCCATGACGACGGAAGTCATCTGCCAACCTAGTCATTTCAATGGCTTAGATTTCTAAAGACTGAAAATAAGCGGATCAGGGCAGATCCAAGAGAGCTCTCCCCCGACACCCAGCATGGTGTATTCGACCCAAGCCCCCTTGTTCATGGGCAAGGCCCGACCGCCTACATAATCGAGGGCGATGGGCAGCCAGTCCGCATGGGAACAGACAAAAACCCACTGAGCATTCTGGCGAGAGAGCTCTTGGATAAACTCCTCAATTCTTTGCGTGAAATCCTCTTCGGATTCGCCAAAGGCCGCCTCATCCACCCGCGGATCCACCTGGGGCTTAGCGCCAGAGACCAATTCTGCCAAAGGACTGATTGTTTGCTGACACCTGAGCTTGGGGCTTGAAAACCAAAGAATTTTCCCTGAGGCAAATTCCTTATCCCGTTTCTGCCGAGATTTAATGAATCTCTCTAGACCCTTTACCTGCTCCCGGCCTTTCAGAGAAAGGCCATTATCTACCTCACTTGCCGAGGCATCTCGATCCCCATGACGAATAAACACTAATCTCCACAACATGAACTCATTGTGACGGAAAACATCCCCTATGGCAAAGTCCCTGAGCACTACTTGTTTGTCGCTCCGTTCTCAGCTATGTTGGGCCCATGATTCAACTCAGTGTAAATGTGAATAAGATCGCCACTCTTCGCAATGCCCGCGGATGCTCCCAACCCAATGTGGTTCAATTCGCCAAAGACGCACTGCAATTCGGAGCCCAGGGAATCACCGTCCACCCCCGCCCCGATGGGCGCCACATTCGAATTCAGGACGTCTACGATTTGAAAGCTATGATCGGCCAATTTAATGATCAGGGCCGCGGCTACCGGGAATACAATATTGAAGGCTATCCGGCTGAGGAGTTCTTGGCTTTGGTGGAAGAAGTGCGTCCCGACCAGGTGACCCTGGTCCCAGATCCTCCAGATGTTCTGACTTCCAATGCGGGTTGGAAAGTCAGTGAGCATGTGGATTTTCTCACCTCGGTTTGCCAGCGCCTGCAGAACCAGGGAATGAGAGTCTCTTTGTTCGTCGACCCCTACGATATCACCCCTGGTTTTATTGAAGATCTAAAGCGAACTTCGGCAAAGCGAGTGGAGCTCTATACTGAAATGTTTGCCGCCGCCTATGGCACGGACCAACAGGACAAGGTCACCCAAGTTTATGCAGACGCAGCCTCTCAGCTCTCCACTGCAGGACTGGAGCTCAATGCTGGCCATGATCTGAGCCTTGAGAACATCCAGTTTCTTCGCCAAAACATTCCGGGAATATTGGAAGTTTCAATTGGCCATGCCCTGGTCTGTGAATCCCTCTATATGGGTCTTGAATCTGTGATGAAGGAATACCTGAATCTGTTAAAGGAGTAGTGCAAATGGCTTTAGCCGTTGAATTGATTCCTGCCTTTCAAGACAACTATATATTTCTCCTTCATGATCAAGAAGGCGGCGCTGTCGCTGTGGTCGACCCCGGCGACGCCCATCCCGTGCAGAAGGCCTTGGATCAGCGGGAATGGAAGCTCGATCAAATTTTCATCACCCATCATCACCCTGACCATATCGGCGGCGTACAAAAGCTCAGGGATCACTATTCCTGCCAAGTGATTGGCGCCGACAAAGATAAACACCGCCTACCAGGCCTCACACTCACTGTGCGGGAAGGCGATCAGCTCCTTTTCGGCAAATCTGAATGTCAGGTAATTGAAGTCCCTGGTCATACCCTCGGTCACGTGGCCTATTGGTTTAAAGAGGACCGCAGCCTTTTTTGTGGCGACACTCTGTTTGCCATGGGCTGTGGTCGATTATTTGAAGGGACCGCAGAACAAATGTGGGAAAGTCTTAGTAAACTCTCGACCCTACCCCGCAATACTCAGGTTTTTTGCGCCCACGAGTACACCCAAGCCAATGGCGAATTTGCCACAAGCCTGGAGCCTCAAAATACGGCCTTGTTGGAAAGACTCAAATTGGTCGAGGAATCCAGGAAAAAGGGGGAGCCAACCATCCCCACTACTCTTGAGTGGGAGCTCTTGACCAACCCCTTTTTGCGCCCCAAATCGGAAGAAATCCAGCGCCAGCTGGGGCTCTCTCCGGACCTGGAAGACTGGCAAGTTTTTGCCGAGGTCCGAAAGCACAAAGACCACTTTTAGGGTCTTTACGGCAGTTTTCTGAGGTCTTTTCACGGCCTTAAACTGACCTTGAGCAAGAGGTCTGAATTTTTTGTTAAAGCCATAAAGGTAGGGGTCATTTTCGCCCAGAGCGCCTATTCTGCCCCGGGTACATGGGAGGGGCAAAGTGTTAAATGAGGAGTTCTGGGGTCATTTGGTTCAATTGAAATCCGTTACTGGGGACTCGCCTCTGGCCCGTCTGACAAACCAGCACTTGGCCTCAAGCGAGCTTCGCCGCACCCGTTTTTTGGCTCGATTCCTCGATGGCTTTCACCTAAAAAACTGTTTGATTTCAGATGTCGATGGTCGACAGATCACTCTTGATGGCAAACGAGTGGTGAATTTTGCTTCAGCCAATTACCTGGGACTGGAGCAACATCCCCAGGTTAAGTCCGCGGTTAAAGCTGCGGTTGATCGCCTTGGCACCCACTCGGGATGCTCGCGCATTTTTGCCTCGCACACCAACATTGTGCGACTCGAACAAGAAATCTCCAAAATGGTGGGGGCAGAGAAAACCCTCATCTGTGCCAACACTTCTCACACCCATCAAGGTGTGATCTCATCATTGTTTACTCAACCCAATACCACCCTCTTTTTGGACCGCTTTGCTCACACCAGCCTTTATCAGGCGGCCCTCATCGCCAAGGCCAAAGGGGCCCGACTCATTAAAGTTGATATTCGCAATGAGGATGAACTGATCGAGAACTTTCAAAAGCACGGATCGCACACCAATGCCCTATTGATTGATGGCGTGTATTCCATGTCAGGTGAAATCCCCCGTCTAAAATGGCTGAATCGGGTCTGCCAGTCCCACCAAGTTATTCTCTATGTAGATGATGCTCATGGCATAGGCATCATGGGTGAAACCGGCGGAGGGGTGGCGGAAGAGTTCAATCTTGATTTTTCCAACATGATTCTGGTCGGTGGCCTACAAAAGGGCATGGGTTCCTACGGAGGATTTGTTTCGGGCCAGTCTGGCTTTATTGATCTCATGCGAGTGACCAACAAGGCCTACATCTTTTCAGGCACACTTCAGCCCCATGCCGTGGCTGGAGCCCTGGCCGCCATTGAGATCAGCCAATCGCAAGAAGGACGCCGACTGAGAAGTCGCCTTAAAGAGATTTCTTTGCGTGTGCGCCGGGAGCTTTGGGACATGGGTTTTGATGACGTTCCCGGTGGAGACACGCCAATCATTCCGGTTCCAGTTGGAGGCGATGTGCGAACCCTGATGGCAGGGCGAAAGCTTCTCGACTTGGGTGTTTATGTCAATTCCGTTCTCTTTCCTGCGGTCCCCAAAGGTCAGGGGATATTGCGCCTATCGCTGTCTGCAACTCATGAGGATGCTGAGGTCTATTTGTTGCTTCAAGCTTTAAGAGATTTAAAGTCGGAGTGGGACAGCACTCCCGGATGGAAAGAAAATCTGGGCTATATGAAGGTCATCGCTTCACGGCAGTGGGCTCTGCACAAGGGCTCTCGTGGAATTTAAAACCGTTGAAGCGGCAGAGGCCCTTCCCCTTTTAAAGAAGCACTTCAACTGGCTCACCGAGAAATACAACCGGGCCCCAGGCCTGTTGCCCATCTATCAAAAACTGCTTAAGGGGGATTCGCTCATCCTCCGCCGCCGCTTTGAGCAGGTACTGTGGGGCGCTTGGGATGGTGGCGTTTTAGTTGCGGTTCTTCCCGTGTTGTTTTCCAAGGCTGGCTTCCAGCCCGTCCGCTTGGGAAACCTTCTTCTCGATCCCGACTATCAACATTTGGGACCAGAAATATTAAGTCTCTTTCAGTCGAAACTCAAACAACTCCCCATGGGCTGGATGGGACCTCTTCATGGACATTTTTGCCTGGGTATTTCAATTCCTGAAAACCCAGAGCCAGACAGCACCTTTCTCACCGCCCACGATTGGGGTTGGGATCGCGCACTCTTGAAACCCCTGGCCTCTCGTACCTCTACCTTGGTAGCCCTGCGAACTGAACTCGACACCTCCACCCGCCAAAAGGTGAAACAAACAGCAGTTGCTCAATGTCCCGCTGAATACTCTATTCGCCCCTTTTGCAAATGGCGGGCTAAGCGGGACGCTATGATCTACAATCGCCTGGCTAACTTATCCATGCACCATCACCCTGATTTTGATTCATTGACCCCTGAAGAAGACTGGGAGCTGCTGAAAAACTCCCTTTTGGCCATCGTGCCCGATTACTTTTTGTTTCTCTACCACAAGGACAAACCCATTGGATTTTGCTGGGGCATTCCCGACTACCAAGAAGCCCTCACGGGCCAGCGCTCGACTCTCGGATACTTGGCCCAACTGCTGAAAAAATCGAGGTACCATCGGGGGCGCATCATTTACTCCTGTATCCTGCCCGAGTACCAGGGACAAGGACTCTGCAAACTCATTCGCCACCGGGTGCTCAACAACATGATTCGCGATGGAATCGAAGTTGTTGAGAGTAGCTACATCCATACGGAAAACGAAAACTCCCTGAGTAACGCCCAGTCCACAGGGGCTCAGCTAAGCCACCGATTTCATTACTTCCACGGGGAAGCGTAGAATCCGAACTCCCCTCGAAGATGATCCTCAAGATTAGGAATCAATGATTAAAGGGACCTGACTGTGATTCCCGCAACCCGCACAAGTTAGTTGTTTTGCGCTCTGAGTTTGGTAAGCTTGGCACCATGAAACGTTCGAAGATTGTTATTGGCACCGTTGGTGCTGTTTTGCTTTTGTTGATTTCGATTTTCGCATGGCAGAGGTTCACTGACTCCAACCGCCTCCGACCTGTGAGCGATGAGGAATTGGGGGAGGCCATTTATCTGGCTGCCCAATACTTAGAAAAGCAAATTGAAGCCGACGGGCGGTTTGTTTACCGCGTCAATGCCAACTCAAAGATTGAGGTCCCTGACAAATACAATGTCCTTCGCCACGCAGGCGCTATCTATTCTCTGGCTATGTATCTCAAGGCCTACCCCAACGAGGATTTTAAGGCTAAGACTTTGCAGGCGACCAAGTATTTAATTGATAACTCTCTAGGACCGGTGCGGGCAGCCCCCGGAACTTCCACCCTGTGGTCCACTCCTGAAATCCTTCGCGATCCCAAGTTTCGTCCCCAATCGAAATTGGGTGGAGCTGGCTTGGGCCTGGTGGCTTTGGTCAGTAGTTACCATCTCGACCCCAGTGTTATCGCTAAGGAAAAGCTAATAGAGGTCGGCCGATTTCTTGAGTTTATGCAAATGAAGGATGGCAATTTTCACTCTAAGTATTTTCCCGACAAGGAGGGGCGTTCCAATGCCTGGGTCTCGCTGTACTATCCGGGAGAAGCCGCTCTAGGGGCCGTCATGCTTTATGCCATTGATCCGGATGTCCGCTGGCTCACCATCAGCGCCAAGGGGCTCTCCTATTTGGCCAATAAGCGAAAGGGCCAAGGCACCAATGTGGAAGCCGATCACTGGGCTCTTCTTGCCACCAAGGGACTTCTTTACCATCTTGACGAGTTTGAAGACCCTCCCGCACCACGAGAGATGTTGATCGAACACGGCAAACAAATTGTTCGCAAGATGCTTGAGGATTTTGATTCGGTGTCTTCTCGATCCGTCGCCTATGGGGGCTCCACCCGCGATGGAAGAACCACTCCGACGGCCACTCGCCTTGAGGGACTGCTGGCTGCTTATGAGTTTTTGCCAGATTCTGAAGCAGAGTTAAAAGCCGAGGTTTTGCGGATCTGTGAATTGGGCATCGCCTTCCTAATCAAACACCAAATCCGCCAGGAAGGCCCCTTTAAAGGTGCGATCCCTCGAGCCATCGGTCCGGTTAAAAAAGGGAAAGACCGAAAATCAATTCGCCAGTTCAACCAGAGGGCGACTGAAATCCGCATCGATTATGTTCAACATGCACTCAGCGCTATGCTGCAATTGAGGGATATTCGCCAAAAGGCCCGCCCCTAATGCCCCATTGGTCACCTTTAGATTTGCTCTGAAAATCGATTATAGCTGATCGTATTTGTCGTTTTTACCGTGGGCCTTTTCCACCGGATACCTGATTGCGTTTTTGGCCATCTTTTGATCCAGAGCCTGCCCCAAATCGAAGTCATTCCTCTGAGCAAAGCGAAGGAGAAAAAATAGGGTATCCGCCAACTCATCCGCCACATATTCTCTCTGCTTGGGGTGCTGCAATAAGGCCTTTGACTGATCGTCATTTTTAAAGCGAAAGATCTCTAACAACTCAGTCGCTTCAGTAACCAGTCCAATGGCCAGGTCCTTGGGGCCATGATATTGATCCCAGTCTCTGGCCTCGCAAAATGCCTGAACTTTTTCCGTCCATTTTCGCCAATTCTGTTCCATTTTTAAACCTCGCTGAAGTCATTGGATCTAGCCCTTTGGCTAGCATTCCTCAAGCTCAATTTGGATCAATTTTGAGGTCCAGTTTTCCAATTCGCTTCTCAGTCGATTTTCTTGAAATTCCGATAGGTTACATAAGGAGAATCGGTTATGGCCAACTACCTAAGACGCTTAATACTCGCTTTCTGTTTGTCCGCAGCTTGCTACTACGCAACCGAAGATTGGTACCGACGTACTAATGTTTCCATTGCCAGCACGGGAAGACAGGAACCCATCGCACTTTTGCAGGATCTCACCAACGAAGTGCAACGGAAACCCCTCACCCGCGTGATTTGGGAAACCATCTCCAAGGACGAAAACTTGTTTGCCGGTGAGGCCATTCGCACGTCCGATGACTCAGAAGCAAAAATCATGTTTTTGAAATCCGGAACAGTGATCGAACTCGAACCTGATTCGCTGGTGGTGCTAGAGGAAACGGACAGCGGGCTCTCTCTTGATTTCCTAAAAGGTAACCTATTTGTCAAAACAGCGGGCCAAGGAGCTCCAGGCTCAGAACTGACACTCAAATCAGGAAAAAGCGAAATCAATCTGCAGAATGCTGATATCAGTCTCTCCAAAAAGGGCCAGAGTGACTCAGTTGACGTTCAGGTTTATGGCGGAACTGCCCAGGTCAAACAGGGCGAGAAAACGGTTACCCTCGACAAAGACAAGTCAGGAACTCTGAGCCAACAGGGAATGGATGTGACCAAAACACAAATCAAGGTTCTCTCTCCCCTTCCTGGTGATCCTGTCTACATCGATTCAAAACGCAGAGAGCCGGTGCAGTTTCAGTGGGAAAAACTCTCTGCCGACTACCGCGTGTTTGTTGAGCGTGGCCGCAGCCGAAACCGTATGGTTCGCAGCCGAGAGGGATTCGCCACTGGCGACAAAGGTCAATTTGCCGTCACTTCAGTAGCCGGCAAGTACTACTGGCAGCTCGTGGCGGAACCCACAAAGCCGGGCCTGCCGGTTTTGAAGTCAGCCGTCATTCCATTTGCCGTGATGGCAAAGGTCCCTCCCGTCCAGCTTGAACCTGAGAACCGGGCACAGTTGGTTATTGAAGCAGCCGACCCCACCGTGCGCATCAAGTGGGCCAACCCGGCCAAGCTCAAAAGTCTCCTTGTCCAAGTGGCCGAAGATCCTCAGTTGAAAAATTCCATTTTGCAGGAGCCTCTCAACGACAAGCTCAACTTTAAAGACATCACTTTAAATAAATCTGGAGCCTACTACTGGCGGCTAACAGGCTTTATGGACATCAAGGGCAAACTGCAACCTGTGTCCAGTGAAGTGCGGGTCTTTCAAGTCCAAGTCGGGGCCGAACTTGTTCCGCCAGAACTTCGCTCTCCACTGGCTCAGCAATCAATCAGCTACAACCAAGTCGTTGAAAAAGGGCTCTTTCTTTCATGGGATCCCGTCGCTGGAATTCCTGCCTATCAAGTGACTATTGAAAAGGGTGAGACTGCTGACCGACGTCTGGCATCTATTGAAGATGTTAAGAACCTCACATTCACACCGATCTTGGATTCAGAGGTTAATTCTTCTCCGGTAAGGGCCAATGATCTCACCAGCGGCGTATACAGGTGGACCGTGGTTTCTGTGGATTCCAATGGCAAAAAATCAGAACCGGCTCCCTACCGGCTGTTCACCATTACCGATGTGCCTCGCGTGGACTGGGCCCTGGGACCAGAACCTGAAAATTACCAATATTATACCAAGAAGCCCGCATTGATCGTTAAGTGGTTAAAGGGCGACAATCCCGCTGTCACCCGTTGGCGCTACAAATTGGTTCCTGAGGGATCAGACATGGACAGCGAAAAATGGAAAGTAACTACGACCACTGACCTTCGCACCTATGTTGATACAGAAGGAACCTGGCAGATTCTGGTCGAAGCCTTGAATGACAAGAACCAAACCGTAGCCAAATCGAGTGTCAAAGAAGTCAACGTTACTCCCAAACCTCTCCTGCCAAGTCCCAATTTTGCCTCCGAGCTTCCCGAAGTTCTAAAGGCCAACCGCAAGGGGGACCTAAGTCTTCGCTGGGATCCTGTCAACGGAGCGCAAAAGTATAAGCTCATGCTGAAGAACAACAAGGGGAAAAAGGTTAAGGAAATGACTCTAACCTCAACTAACTCGGATTTAACCAGGTTAGCACCCGGCGACTATCAAGTATTTCTTCAAAGTGTAGACGAACACGGTCGAAACGGTCCGGTGAGCACAGGTCGAACCCTTCAGGTACCAAAGACAAGTGATATTAAAGCACCAAAACTTAAGACAATTCAGGTGAAATAGATAGGTCGAATTCTTGAAAAGTAACCGGCATCTTTTCATATCAACTAGGATTCTCCGAGGGCGGCCCCGCCCTGCCGGAGAGGTGGCATTGGTGAAAACCCTTTTGGTAAAAGGGGTTTTTGCCGCTTGCTTAGGAAGCCTAGGCTCGCTCAGTTTTTTGGCCGGCGGACCTCAGGCCATTGGAGCTGAGTCATCCACGGTTCGCCGAGACGTTAATCTCGAGTGGGAAGAAGTCGAATTTGCCACCAGCTATCAAATCCGCCTGACGCGCAAGCCCCGTCCCGACTCCAGTGAACCCTCGCGAACCTTTAAAACCAATGAGCCCAAATGGAGTGGAGACCTCAAGCCAGGGTTTTACACCATGGAACTTCGCTCTTACGACGACCGAGGAGTTCCCGGTGAGTGGAGTGAGCCCTCGGAATTTTGGGTTAAGATCCCGCCCCCAACTCCATTAACTCCTGAAGCCAATAAAGGGATTCGCACCAAGGAAACGAAGGAATACGAAACCAGATTCTCTTGGAAGGCTTTCTCTGGCGCCAGCAGATATAAGGTCGAAATCGAATCTGAAGATGGATCGTTTAAATCGAGCAAGGAGGTAGAGGAGAACAAGCTTGAGTTGGATCTGCCCGTCGCCAAAATCTACAAGTGGCGAGTCTATGCCTTGATGGGGGAAAATCTGGATCCCGGTGAAATTCCCGAACAATGGCGAAAGTTCAGTCTGGTGGGCGCTCCTCTGGAAAAGCCAAACCTGCAGCAGCCTTTAACCAAATATGTCCAGGAGCTCAACTGGAAGGCTCCGGAGTTTGCCCAAGCCTATGACTGTATCGTGCAAAGACGCTCGGGTGAAGACGGTAGCTGGAGGACCGTCAGCAAGGTCAAAGGACATAAGGAAAGTCCTCTCCCTTTTGATCTCTCCAATCCGACCGGATTTTATAAACTCAAGGTCCAGGCTCGATCTTACTTAAGAGAAAAGTCCGAAATTGCCGAAATGGAGTTTGAAGTCCGTGGAGGAATTCGCAGCCCGGCAGCACTTGAAGAAGCCCAATTGAGAGACTCTCTCGAACGGCCCTCGCACATCTACTATATTGCCAGCTATCTCATTACCCAGGTGGACTACACAGGCACAGACCGCGAACTGAACTCGGTCTCCACCTTCAATGCCTTGGGTGGCACAGGGCGGCTGGGTGTAGGTTACCAAAACGCCAAAAGTTTATGGGGCGGGTTTGGTATTGTGGATTTAAGTGGGTTTGACTTAGGCGGCGAAAGATACACCTTCGCCGCCGCCGAAATACATGGAACTTACAAACAGTATTGGGGAAAAAACCAAGTGCTCTATGGAGCCGGCATTTTTCTTAAACAACTTCCCGACCTGAGGGGTAGTGAAAGTACTGGCTTTACAGGCCTAGGAAAGGTGCAAAACTACGGACCGCACATTGGTGTTCAGCTGTGGCGCCCGGTGAGTTCACGACTGGGATTCCAGGCACAGGCAAGGGCCTACGTCTCATTATTTGGTTCGGCACCTAATGGACAATCTGTGGCTCCAGCTTTGTCTTACCAGGCGGGAGTGCTGGGGACCTATCGGATTAATTCGCAAATGATGGGCTATGCGGGATACGTGTATAGGTTGGATAACTCGAATTATGAGGCGAATCCGTTTAGCGCGTCACATCCGGATAGTTTTGCTGAGTCGGGGGATTTGAATTCGTTAAAGCTTGGTGGGCACTACCTCAACCTCAAACTCGAATATTCCTACTAAAAACTGGCCCCCTTGATTGTTGATCCCAACCGCCTCAATCCCTCCTTGATTGTCCGGCCCCTGCGATCGACACGCTTAAAGCCTCAGACATATCTATGTATCCATTTATTGCGTCCGGCAGCTGCGCCATCGCTCAGAGCGCAGCACCACGCCGAACTGGGTTTTAAACATGTTGATCTGCGGAGAACGTCCCCTCAGCCGTTAGGCTACGAGGCCGAAGCCTCCATCAAAGGCTTTGCCCTATTCGGTCGCTTTTGTTTTATTAATACATGGTTGTGAAAATGAATGTAGAGCTGAAGGTGAGCGTCCAGCCTCTCAGGTTTTTTGGTCGTACACCAGGTCTTGCGTACGAGGCGACTGATGTTGTCCCTCAGCATGGCAAATGTGTGATTAAGGGTAAACAATGGGTCAAACCCAAGCTTCTTCAGCTCGCCTTGCCCGGCCACACATCCTCTGCCCCCTTTTACCGTTTGGTGGTCACATTTGGGAAACCACCTTTTCACCGCCCCTCGATAATGAGGGTTTTCGTCTGACTCAATCAAAACCTCGGGGATGGTCTTTGTTGCTAGCCTCTCAAAGAGGGCATTGCGCTGTCGAGGTCTTTCATCAGGTCTGTGGCCGTATTTTTTGCGTGAGATTTTAGCCAGAAGCCCCTTTGCTGGCATGCGAGAAACCACGATTCCAAAGATCCACCTCTCGATGGGGTTGACTGCCATGGTGACCGACAAGGGTTTGCACTTGGTGTGCTCGATGGTTTCAAGATCATCAAATTGAAAAGCAGATATTGAGTGCAGACGTTCAAAGTCCTTTTGGTTTTGCTCTCTGGCTACCTGGGCGAGAAAGAGGAACTTTCTAACCACGGTTTTGCGGTTGGTGCCCAGGAGTAGGGCGATTCTTCTTTGAGAGACACAGGACGCGAGTAGTTCTCGGATTCTGGGATTGATGCGACGTTTTTTCTGCCGGTAGCAAAGCTGAAAGGTGGCCTCGGAATAGGTTCGTCGACAGTGATGACAGCGAAATCGCTTAAGTTTACGTCCGTCCGAAGCGCGAACGAAGGATCCGAACTTCGAATGGCTGGGATTTGGGCTATTGCAGTGAGGGCATTCTCGCTTCATTGCCAGGTAGTAAGGCAAATGGCTTGCCAGGAGAATAGGTTAGGTTATGGGGATCAACAATCAAGGGGGCCAGTTTACGCGATTTTAACTTTGTCGGCGCCTTCGGCCTCATAATCCGAATACTGCGTCTGCACCCTCACCTCTTTCCCACTCTCATCCACATACCCACGAACCTTGTGCAGCTTCAACGCATCACTCTTACCCTTCACTTCCACTTTCCCGGCCTCTTCAACAATAAACTCGCCCTTAACAATTTCTGCTATTTCATTACTCAACAGCAGATCCGTACCAAAGGCCTTCGTCGACGCCTCAATTCTCGACGCCTGATTCACAGTATCCCCAATAACCGTATATTCCATACGCTCATCAGATCCAATTGTTCCTGAAATCACCGAGCCACAATGAAGTCCAATACCCATTTTTATTGGCACCTGACCGCGCTCACCCCGCGTCTGATTTAGTTTATCAAGAGCTTCCCTCATTTCCATGCACGCTTTAACAGCGTTAAATGGATCCCGGTCACTCGGATTTGGAGCACCCCAAACCGCCATAATAGCGTCGCCAATAAACTTATCCACCACCCCGCCGTGGCGATTAATGATACCCACCATGATCTGAAAGTACTCATTCAACATATCGACGACTTCTTCAGGAGTGTGGCCTTCACTAAACTTGGTAAAGCCACGAATATCACTGAAGAAAACTGTCACATCTTTACGGCTGCCACCCAGGTGCAGATCGCCCTTCATCAAGTCGTCTGCAACAGATGAGCCATGGAACTTATTAAGCAAGTTCTTAACTTTGTCGCGCTCCTGAAGACCACTCACCATTTCGTCGAAGGCTGAGGCCAACTGGCCCACTTCATCCAGCGATCGAACATTGGAACGGACGTTGAAATTTCCGGCTGCAATGGCATGGGTCAAATCCACCAATTTCTCGATAGGTGCCGTCAATGTCAGCGACAGCAGAAAAACGACAAACAAGGCAATTGACAGTGACTGCCCAGTAATACGAAATGCTTCCCGCCGCACAGATTTTGCCGCCTCCAGAATGACCTCTTCCGAAGCCTGGGAGATCACTGTGACTCCCATCGAGGTGCGGGCAAAGGCCCCGGTAAAGGCCTCTCCCTTTTCTGACAGAAAGCGCAACTGCCCCTGCTTTAACTGAGAGCGAAGGGCTTCGCGAACAATTGGTACTTCAGCCTTGGTGACATTACCGAAAACTTGTTTTTCATCGGGGTGGGCCAACAGAAAACCCTCGCGATCCACCAAATAGAGCAAGCGCTCGCTGACCCGGCCGAATACCTTTTGCAGGCGGTCCAAACGAATATCGGCCAAAGCGATATGAGTGATGTTTCCATAATCGTCAGCAACAAAAGGAAGTGCCAAAGTAACCAGAGGGGCTCCACCTTCAAGAGTTGAGTTGCGAAGCTCCACCTCGCCGGCGAACACAGCTGCCATGTTGAGTCTCTGACTTCGCCTTTGGTGAGTGCGGACCCGGTCGATGTAATCGGCTCCCAATTTGTACTGCTTCAGATATTCATCATTAACCACTCGATCCAATGGCTTTTGTCCACCACGGGACCAAACCTCAAGTGAGATCAAATCCCGATCCTGCCGAAAGGTAAGAAAAAGCGCCTTTTCCTTTTCCTCTTTTGATGTGTACTCTTTGTGTAGCAAAGATGCGACCATCTTCACCTTGTCCACATAGCCGATCAGTAGGTTTTCGACCTCAGTGGCGCGGGCTCCAGCCTGTCCACGGTTGGAGTCGTTTTCACGAGAAATAGTGATCTTCTCAAACAGGTCTGTACTTTTAAACGCGATCGCCCCGGCCACGCCAAGGATGATGATGAGAGTAAGTACAACCAGTTTGATACTGATTGGTATGCGAATCTTTACACCTGCTTTCACAATTTTCTTGTCGGTATTCAGGCATATAGAGATGAACCGGCAAACGAATTCTAGACCTTCGGCCAACACGATTTCCCAGGTCTAAACATCCGTCAGGATTTTAATCCTAGTTGTTCACATCCCTCATCTTTGCTTAAATGACTATTGAGCCAAAGATAACGGCTCCTACCGGGTAATCTCCTATTGAAATGGGCTGGATGAAGGTCTAGTGGTTGATCAGCGGCGCAAGGTCATGACAATGGCTTCTCTGGGGGGGCTCCTCGTTTTGGGGATGACCCTGTACTCG
Organism: Pseudobdellovibrionaceae bacterium; assembly: GCA_020635075.1. NCBI lineage: Bacteria > Pseudomonadati > Bdellovibrionota > Bdellovibrionia > Bdellovibrionales > Pseudobdellovibrionaceae > Pseudobdellovibrionaceae bacterium. The sequence goes on from JACKAM010000001.1 coordinate 1,806,263, forward strand.
TCCATGCGCAAAGGACAAGCTGTAAAATCCGGTGACTGGGGACGGGCCAAGAGCGATCCCTCGGTTAAGTCTCTTAGCGCACCCAAGCCCAAGCTAAATTTGATCCCCGTCACCGGCCCTGACCTCAAGCAAGCCATCATCGGGGCTGGTTATCGCTCGACCCTCCTCTATGTGTGGAACTCCAAGTGCCTCAGGTGCGGAGATGATCTCAAAAACCTTCAACGCATGAAGGTATTTTACGAGCCCTACAAAATTGGCATTGCCAGCCTCGTTTTGGACCCGCCCCAGTTAAACGAGTACCTCGTCAATTATTTCACCCATTTCAGTTTTACCCCCAGTTTTTCCCTTTACCAAAGGCAGGACCTTCAGCCGGCATTCTTGAGGGAAATTCACGCTGAGTACACAGGGGTTGTTCCAGCCTTTTTCGTGTACAACCGAATTGGCGAAGTGGTGGATATGTGGACAGGCCCCACCTCTATTCGCGATGTCGACGCTCGGTTTCGTCAGTCTTTCAATCGATAGTAACCCTTCTAAGCAGGCGCATTGTCTGTTTCCTCCCTAGTTGACTCATACCCAGACAGACAGCCCCCACCACCGGGTTTTCACCAGGCAGGAGGCCGTTCTTGAAGATTCGGTTACTTAAGGATTGCTCCTATTGACCTTTCTATCCAAAACTGCTGAACTAGGTCGAATTCCGCAACCACAGGGGGATTGAGGATGTTCTACTCGCGCGCCCAGATCACCAAATTGTTCAGTTGTGAGGAAAATTCCATCCTATCGACTCAGGATTTACTTAGCAGTGAGAAACGTGGAGTTCTTCCCCGAGCAAGGCGAAATGATCAGGACGAACGACGGGTACGAGGATGGGGCGGAGAGCAGCTTCACTCCATTGGACGATCCCTTGGGTTTTTGAAACCTGTCGGCGATGGTCCCTTGGTGTACAGTTTTTTTGTCACCAAGGGAGGAGTTCTCAAAACGGCCCTGGCGCTGAACTTAGCGCGAATGGCTGCAAATCACGGAATCAAAACCTGCGTCATTGGCCTGGACATGCAATGTGACGTCACGACGGCTCTTGGACACATGGAAGACGCGGATGCCGATGATTTGGATTCAGCCCTACGTTGGATGGAAGAAACCAGGGGCCTCTATGACGTCTTTGCCGGCCGAGCCGAGGTGAAAGAGATTATTTTACCGACGGACCTCCCCTATCTCTACTATATCCCTGAGACTCCGGAGTTGGTGGCCTTAGAGCAAGGTCTGCTTCATCGACCTCGCAGGGAGTACTGGCTACAGGAGACCGTCGTCGGGCCTCTGAAAAATGAGTTTGATCTTATTGTTTTTGACTGCTCTCCCAACTGGAACCAACTCATCACCAATGCCTTGGTCGCAAGCGACGTCCTGGTGTCTCCTCTTGAGTGCAAGATCAACAACTTCAGAAACTTTAAAATGTTTCGCAATTTTGTGACTCAGGTCAAAAAAGACCTGCGATTGGGATTTCGCCATTTTTATATTCCGACTCGACTGACATTATCCCGACGCCTCAGCCGAGACATCAAGGACTGGTACCTTGAGAATGTGGCTGAATGCCTGCCAATGGCAATCCGCGATCATACACAAGGCGAAGAGGCTACGGCCATGCATTTATCGGTGCCCGAGTACGCGCCAGGCACACAGGCCGCTGTCGAACTCAACCAGTTCTTGGAAGTCATATGGCTTCCCAATCGCCTGGGCGAGGGACTTGCCGCAGGGACAGCAAAAACGACCCGTCCGTCCCCTTCTTCGGAGGAATTGGCAGCAGCAGGTGAGGAAAGCCTGAAGGGGCAGGAGGCCACTCCTGGTTGACGAGGATGGGGGCGGGCAAACGGAGATTCTCTGAAGCCCGAACTCCGGTAAGCTAGTGAATGAACAGAAATTGAATAGAAAGGACCAGGATGTGGCTCTCTCTCTGGCAGATCTAAAGAAAGCAAAGTCAAAAAAGCGCCCACCTGTAAACCAGGCCACTGAGGTAGGCGACAGCCCCCAATCACCCGCTAAAGGGAAAGGGGACAAGGGCAGGTCTCGCCCAGCCAATCAAAAGGCAACTAAAGGCACCTCTTCCTCCGCGACCAAGTCACCTCGCAAGCCTGGCAAAAAGAAGGCCCCACCCCGCCGCCCGTGGGATGCACCTTCGGAAGTGGCTGAATTAAATGCTAAAGGAGTGGCCAAGAAAGGTGGACAGAAATCAAACTCCCCGCCCGCCAGCCCCCGTTCTGAGGAGGAGGAGGAAACCTCAACCAATTTGGCGACCGGCCCCAGCCTGCGCTTGAGCCTTCCCCATGGGGTGAGCGATTACTTCGTAGCCTTGATTGATCTCAACAAAACCCGTCTTCGCGAAGGTAAGAGGCCCAGCCTCCTTCTCCCTTTTGGCTATAAAGCCAAAGCTCGGAAAACAAAAAAAGCCCGGTCCTAAAACCGGGCTTTGCAAGTCAAAATCTAACTAAACCGCAAATTAGTGATCACCACCGTTGTTATTATCCCAATTGTTGCCATTGTTATAAGACTTCGAGTCGTCCTTGATTAAGACATTCTCAGGGATGTCAATGGGAGTCTCGCTCATAAATATCTTATTGCGCTTCATGTACTCACGCATAGAGAGCACGGAGATCACCTGAACGAGGTCACCATATCCGCCTTGCTTTTTAAAGCTCACTGAATCCGGTCCAAACAGCTTGGCGAAGGCATATTTGCCACGCAGGTGCATGCGGGTGGGGATGTAGTTGGTCTGCTTCAAGACGCGAATTGCATCAGCCCGATTGCGCACCTGGCCGCGAGGGGCCATGGCTGCCGCGAACACTTCCAAAACCCACTGGTTGGAGTTTTGCTCGTGAACATCGTCAAACAAAGCCAGAGCATTATACTTCGGACCCAAGAAGGAATATGAAATCTCATCTTGTAGAACAACCTGCTCCAGGCGCTTTTGGAAATCATAGGTAGGAACGATCACAGTCGATCCGTACTTGTAAGGGTCATCTAAGAAGAAGTTCCAGATACCTTCGTCAAAAAGGTCAGGAACCAGAGTTCCACAAGGCTTCAGCATGTGAACCATCACCCAAGGCTTCTCGGGCAGGTTACGCTCAGCCTGAATTTGCTCAGCCAAAGGGTGGTTACGGAAGGCCAGTCCCAAGTGAGAGTAAACCAGCTTGCGTGATTTATCCACCATCTTATTGATGTGAGAAAGGTGATTGCTGTTGTTGCTGTTGTCATACTGATCATCTTTTCCGTATAGATCTCTCATTGTCAGAAAGCGACCAGAAGCATCGAAATCACGCATAACAACAGAACTACCAGGATCAGTACCGGTACGGGCGATAATCACCACATCCAGCTCTTCACCGCGAGCCTGAGCTTTTGCTCTTTGCTTATTGATTGTGTCGATTGTTTGAGCAGCTAACATTCCGCCGTTAATCAAAGCAGCTTTAGGAATGTCCACTTCTTTACACTTGTTTCCGCCTGCGATTGCATTTGTCGTCAGGCTGAGTCCCGCAGCTAGCACCAGAACTTGGGCTAGTTTTGAAAATTGTGATACCTTCATTCTGATCCTCCGAATCTTCCTTCTTTACTCTTAATTCAAACTTGACCTTCTCGAGGGGGATTACAGAAAAAGCCACACAGCTTAAAGAGACAGTGTGGCTTTTTTTGTAATCCGGGCAGGCATCAGAACCTGCCCGGCAAGGTCACTTACCGACCGTTACTGAATTACTTCAGCAACTTCTGGTAGTGCATGTCAGAGTAAAGAGCTGCATAAAGCATGTTAGCAGGCAAGTAGATCAGGACTTCAGAAGCCTTAAGAGGCTGACCGTTAGCCAAGTGCTTGCTAGCAGCAGCAGAAGTAGCGATTACTGTGAAACCAACATCAGCTACGCCCAAGAAGATAGCTTTAACAGCTTTTCCAGACCACTTAGCAGCTTCGCTGATCAAGTCAGTAGAAGCAGTGATGATGATGCTGGCAACTTCAGAAGCAGCGTTAAAGATCTTACCAGTGCTGTCTACGACGAACTTAACAACTTGGCCAGAAGCGTCGATTACAGTACCGATTACTTTTCCAGAAGCGTCAAGGATCTCACCAGCAGCGTTCAAGAAGAACTTACCGATCTTCTTAGAACCAGCATAAGACCACTTAGCAGATCCAACGATTTGGTTAGATCCCCAAGTCAGAACTTTACCAGTAGAATCAACTACGATCTGAAGAGCTTTTCCAGAAGCATCCAAAGAAGCTTTGAAAACCTTTCCAGAAGCAGTGATTACAGTGCTAGCAAGCTCGCTAGAAGCTTTGAAAGATCCCTGAGCGAGATCAGAAGCGGTAGTAAGAACCATGGTAGACATTTTACCACTGGTAGCTACACCTTTAACTACGAGTTCGCTAGTGGCTTTGCCAGCAGCATAAGAGAACTCGAAAGCTCCTTCTACTACTTCGCCAGAGAACTCAGATCCTGCTTTCAGGACCGTTACGGACATATTAGAAGCGGCGCCGACCATGCCTACAGAAGCTTCAGAAGCTTTCTGAGACAAAGCAAATGCCGGAGAAGTCGTCATCGCAGCAGCGATGAGAGTAACAATGATCTTCCTCATGTTATTGCTCCATGTTTGTTTAGTTAGTTGTTGTTTGAAAAGACACTCTTACCTTTTTGTTTTGGTGGCAGGTAATCCAACAAACATGCCAGAGTGCAAACCTATAAATGCTGCATGCTTAGTGAACTTTCTTCATGCTTTACCGCCTTGGACCAAAAGCAGGCTAAGTATTCTCAGACTGTGTGAAATTCAATTTCTCGGAACACCTCTTCCCACTCCAAAAACCACGATTGTAAAAATTAGCCGGGGGGAGCCTCTTTCGCCGCCATCCGGTAAAAAGTGAAGGGTGGTCTGAACTTCTTGCTAAAGTCCCTTAAATAGCCACCAAAAATCAGTAGTTTAGGGGCGCCGGGAAGGTTGCTACAGTGACAAAATAGGGACGAACTTTCAGACACCCCCCTCAGTCTCACCTGAGCCCCCTCTCTCTTCCATTTGAGGACCCATCCAAGTGTGGCCAGAGCAAAGTCATGGTCAAATGGCCATTTGCCTTGGCCAATGCTCTTCGATCCCCCGAAATGCCCGGGGGGTCCTCGCTATGCTGGACTGTTAGGGGCTGGTTGATCCCAGCCCTCTGATGGACTCACATGGGTCGACGGCGCCTGGAACCCAAAGAGATGTCATATTGGTGGCCTCCCCTGAAATCCCGACTCCACCGCCATTCTTCCGGCTGAAAAACTCCGCAGCTGAGAGAAATCGGCCCAACGGAATTCTGACGCAACCCGAGGATCACGGCGGCCCTGGCAGCCCGCTGTGGGGATCTGGGCGGGGCCGCCAACACCCCGAAGCCCTGACAGTGGGTTCTATGTGTGGCTCAGCGGTCAAAAGGGCTTGATTGACCTTATATATGGTCCGAGTTAGCCCCACCCATGGAGTTGCCGGCCCTCGATCCTCCCTCTGGAGACTCCTCCGACTTTCTGGTATGGGTGTAGAGGCATTTTTTTCTGGCCTAAGCCCACTAGACGCGTTATAAGTACCGGCTTCGGAGGTTGCTCAAATGGCAAAGAAAAAGGGAAAAGTCCGCATTATCACGCTTGAATGCACTGAGGCTCGCAAGGCCGGTGTGCCTCCGTCGCGCTACACAACGAAGAAGAATACACAGACTCATCCTGAGCGGTTGGAAAAGAAGAAGTACAACCCCAACATGCGCAAACACACAGTTCATAAAGAGATCAAGTAAGAGTACCGAGACAATCTATCTCGCAAAAACGTAGCCTCTGTCCCGTCGACAGGGGCTTTGTGCATTTGGGGGCCTTTGGACTGGTACGCCCATTGCTCATAGAATGTATCAGTACGCCGATGTTGACGGAAGTCCCGAGTCGGCGTCGCCAAAACAACACCAGCCTCATCTATTAGGTTTGGAGTTTGCTGGTCTGCAGACTTCGCCTGGCAAGTGGCCTGGGTCGGTTCCGATCCGGGCCATTGCTTTATGGATGCGAGGATATGTCGCTGGCTTGATCAGGATGCCTTTTTGGTCTGAAAGCCATCGAGGCTAAACTTGTAACCCACACCATGGACAGACTTTATACACTTTTTAAATTCACCCAATTTCCGGCGGAGAGCGGCAATGTAGGTATCGACACTACGATCCAGAACATTGGTGGTTTGCCCCCAGACCGCATCAAGGATTTGATCGCGAGAGAGAATGTGGTCTTTGTGGGAAGCCAGGTAGTAGAGGAGTTTAAACTCCAAAGGAGTGAATTCAAGAGTTTGCGGTACCCCGTCCTTCTCCACATCAAGTCTTTGCATTTCCAAATTGAAAGTAAATGGTCCCTGAACCAGAACCTTCTCCCCTTCGACTACTTCTCGGCTCCATCGTAACTTGGAGTCGACACGAGCCCTCAACTCTGAAGGATCACAGGGCTTCACAATGTAATCATCAGCACCCAACGTGAATCCTAGTACCTTACTTGAAACCTCACTCTTTGCCGTCAAGAAGACCACAGGTGTCCGACGGTGCATTTCCATCTTGCGAATCCGGGCGCAAAGATCAAATCCATCCCCATCGCCCAACATGATATCGAGGATAAAGAGGTCGAAACTATCTTCCCCCAGCTGGGCCACTCCTTCTTGAAAGTTATTGGCCACCACTAAGTCGCAGTGCCCTTGAAGTGCCTTCTTGATGACCAGCCGATGGGCTTCTTCATCTTCAACCAATAGTACTTTTGGTAAAGACATTTGGATTCTCCCCGATTCTAGAATTCCTCAGTTCAAGTGCTCATCGGCAAAAGAACCCCTGGATTTTATTTACTTTTGGCAAATTCCAGACCAGGGAAAGAAATTTACCAAATCCTGCTTAGTAGCTAATCACTTTGAGTCAGGCATCATTTCATCTTGAGACAAAAAGATGCCTAGACTCAAAGGATTAGTGATGCAATCAGCCATTAGAAACCGCCTCCTGGGAAGGGATACCGACCCTTCAGGTTTTCCAATTCTTCGGGTCGCTCACCAGGGCCATGGTGGCGAACCACACGAGCGTAGAATAACAAATTCCACACTTCGTTAGTCCGTTCGACCAACCAAGATCTCAAATGGTGAGCTGATCGCACCAGTCCCCGCAGCTTTTTTGCAAGCTGTTTTTCTGCCTCTGAAAGGGCAGAAGGCTGGGGAACCAACAGCACTTCTTTAGGCTTTTGGTGTAAAGCAGCCATGACTTTCCCTCCTGTTAAATTGCCGAAGCAATGTTGAAACAATCTTAAAAGCCTCTGATTAACCCTGATAACCAGACGGCAAAGTGCTGGACGATAATCCGATAAAGGAGATCATCCATCACAATGATGAATCATATTTTAATTAAGCAAACTACAAAGAATCGTCGCTCAAAACCGTGGCGACAACATCCCATCGAGATCAGGAACGAGACGAGAAAGTGTCTCAACGGGGGTGACTTTAGCTGTGAACAACTTGTTTTGACGATTGTACTGAATCATTGGTTTCCCCCTTTCATTGGAATAAATCCATGATGAAGGAGGAATAAGACAAATGCAAGTCTGATGATCTTGAAAGTTTCTGAAACACATTCATCAATCTTACTAATACTCGATTGATACTGAAAGCCCATGATCGTCGAGAAACCGGTCAATGAAATCAGTCATTTTTTGATAGCGGGCATGATCAATAAAGGAAAACTCATCGCCCTCTTGTTGAAAGCGAATAAACCCTGTGTGATCCACGGCCTCGGGCGAGGCAAATACATAGGTCTCAAAATCAGAGCGGGCCTCTTGCGCTTGGGACGACAGATAGTTAATGGCAAATTGAGTGTCAATAGTGTCGTCCGCTTCGCTGAAAATCCCCAACATGGGAGGGCGAGATCCAGAACCCTTCGGGTCCCAGTGGGAGAAGCGAACCAGGTGATTCACCAATCGCTGGACCTGCTCCACACCATTGATGGCTTTTTTGAGGTACTTGAAAGACCAGTCGTCCCCCTCCGGTGGAAATGAGTAATCAGACACCTGTTTGTAAATCCACATTCCACTGGGACCAAGGGTTCGCACACGCCAATCCAAAACCCGCAATACAGGAGCAAAGAGTACCAAGCCATCAAATTTCAGACGAGGCGGAACAATCAGTCCATCCGGCTGCGGGAACGGGAGAGCCACCATCATCGGGTCACCCAGTAGAGCCATCTCTATAGGAATCTGGGTATAGGAGGCTGATTCCAAAAGCAGCGAAGCCCCAGTCGAAAATCCGACTCCAACGACTTTATCGCCTAAGCCCTTGGCGATGCGAAAACCGGCATCAACATCTTTTTGCCACGCCTTGAGGGTCACCACACCTGAATCAGCCAAGGCATCGGATTCTAACCCATGACCAGTGAGCAAAACCACCACCACATTTACTCCCTGGGAATACAGATGCTGAGCTATATGTTCCATGAAGTAGGGGGAATCGGAGAAGCCATGGACCAAAAGGGCCGAAACCCGAGTGGCTCCTCCATGATGAAGAAGAAGGGGGCTGTTCCCAGACTGATGAGCCCGGTCTAACAATCGCTGCCTGTCTGGACTCTGATTCAGCCCTGGATATCTCTTCTTCGCATAGGCTCGTGCTTCGACTTGTTTCCTCTGGCTGTAGGCTTGAAATTCCAACAAGCTCCTCGCAAATGAGGATACAGCCTGGGTCGCCTTTGGCTTCGTGGCATACCCTTGAGCGGCCTGCAAACCGCCAAGAGATACCATGAGAATCACGAGCAAATGGCGGAGAACTCCAGTTTTTTCGCAAATGCTGACCAAAAAGGGCACCAAAGACCTCATCAGGAAACAACAACCTATTGAATTCATTAGGGGTGAATCACTTGTGATCGGAGCAACTGCAAGGGGAAGACCAGCCCAGGGATTCGCCTTTACGCCATCTGCCCACTAGGGGTTGAGGGCAAACTCCACGAGAAGCGGGGCATGATCCGACATTTGACTCCACGGCCGACCCGACAACACCTGAGAGAGTGTCGGGGTCAAGTCTCGATAATAAACCCGATCCAAACACAAGAGTGGCATGAGGCTTGGAAACGTCCGAGCATAGCGGCCATGCAGACTGTGATGAGCCTCTTTGACTTTCAGGTCACCGCCAATCTGACCTGAGACCGCCTGAGACCAGTCGTTAAAATCCCCCGCAATGATAATGGGACCACTTTCCACCTCCGCAGCCAATTTTCCCACCAGTCTCTCCAGCTGCCAACGCCGGCCCCGGGCCAACAGATTCAAATGAAGACATATCAGGTCGAGTTCTCCGCACTCTGGATGAAGTACAGTTGAATGAAGGAGCCCTCTCCGCTCAAAAGGGTTGGTCGATATATCGATATTGCTCCACTTTTTAACCGGAAACCGACTCAAAATGGCGTTGCCATGGTTGGTGGTTTGATAAATGGCATTTTTGCCATAGGCATAATGATCCCACACCGAATCAGCCAAGAACTCCAGCTGGCTGGCAAACTCCCCATTCACCACCCCATTTTGATTCAACACCGAGGATTCACCACGAATCTCCTGGAGGAAAACTAGATCGGCATTAACTTCGCGGATCGCCCGCTTGATTTCCTCCAAAACCTGCCGTCGACTATAAAAACAAAAGCCCTTGTGCATATTGTAGGTCAGAAGTCTCAGTCTCTTGTCGTTACCCACCTAAATCCACCTCTTGAAAAGCAAGACAAATCTGGCACCAAGTCTTTCCATAAAGGGTCGCCGATCCAATTCATCCAAGGCAATGTGTTTGGAGCCCCGGCAGTTGCCCTCAAACCATTCAACCAATTTTTCCAGATTTTCATTCTTGCTTAAGACCGCGTCGGCCTCCAGATCGTGGTAAATGCTGCGCGCGTTCAGATTGCTTGATCCCAGCTTACCCCACTGATCGACAATCACGGCTTTAGCATGGAGAAAGCCCCGCTGAAAAACAAAGAGCTTTACACCAAAAGGGATTAGAGGCCCAAGCAGGAGTTCATTCACCCAGCGAGTAAACACCACATCTGTCTTTTCAGGATAACAAAGGCGCACATCCACCCCCCTGCGGGCAGCTCCAATAAAAGCACGAATCAAAAGTGGACCAGGAACCCAATAGGGATTGGCCACCCATATCCGGTCGGTGGCACGCTCAAAGCGTTTGATCAGGTCCCTCATTCTTTGGCGACGAAGAGTCAGAGTGGAATTCAGATGAATCCACGGACTCAGTACCCGGCAACGCTTCCCTCTGCGCATGAACTCCCGCAGGGTTTTCTTGCCAAAATAAAAGCCTCGCTGCCAGTTCTCCTCAAAGGCCTCTTCCAACAAGTCTACCCCTTCACCTTCAACTCGCACCCCCGTATCACACCATTCAAGACTGGACTCACTCACATTTATGCCACCAACGAAGGCGACTTTGCTATCAATGAGGAATACTTTTTTATGGTTACGCCGGTTAGCTGAGAGAAAAAACCTCAAAGTACGCCAAAAACGGGGGAACAAAAACCACCAAAAGCGACTGAATGGCCTAGGTACTGGATGGTAAACTCGGGTTTCGATTCCGTGAGCAGGAAGGGTTTCCAGTTGTTTGTTGACCCAATTGGGAGTGCCAATTCCATCTACAAGAATACGTACCCGGACGCCACGCTCAACAGCTTGCTCTAAAACGTGGAGGAGTTCGTTTCCAGCTCGGTCATCCTCAAAGATATAGACTTCAATATCGATGGATTGGGTGGCTCGCCGGCATTCCTCCAACATTCGAGAGAAGTATACCCGACTCGTCAGGAAAAGCTCCTCCGACTTCCATGCCACTTCAAATTTGACTTCTTGGGCCCCATTCTCCATCGGCCCATTCTACTTGACCCACTCCGCCCCAGCAACTCCCCGCCCCCACTCTATCCAACTATCCGATATCGGATATCTGATATCGGATATCTGATATCCGAGCCACAAGGCCTCGGGAGCCTCATGGACCGAACTCCCATCCAGAGTTCCAATCACGACCTCATCCCTCCCACAGAGGGTGGCTCTCCATGAGGCGGGTCGATGTGTTCCCAGTGAGTGAAAATCGAGTTCGGCTTGGTGCTGCGCTCTGAGAGAGAGCGCTGCTGCCGGACGCAATAAATGGATCCAGCCTGGAATACCCTTAAAAGCATAAATCGGGTATTTTTTGGCTCCAAACAGCCGTTATGCAAAACCAGGAGGATCCACAATGACAACTACAACGATCGCACTTGATATTGCAAAGGAGAAAATCCACGTTTATGGCGTAGATAGCCAAAATCGCGTCATAATAGACAAAGTTTTTAATCGAAAGAAACTCCTCTCTTTTTTGGCTAACCATCAGCCGGTGAAAATATTTATGGAGTCTTGTGCCGGTTCAAATTGGCTTTGCCAGCGCCTCAATCAAATGGGACATCATGCGTCTCGTATTTCAGCTCAGCACGTAAAGCCTTATGCGAGCCACCAGAAGAATGACCGTAATGATGCTCGCGCTATTTTGGAGGCTAGCCGAAGGCCAGGTGCTCTTTTTGTAGGAGTAAAATCCCCGTGGCAACAAGAGTTACAATGTCTACACAAAATGCGAGATCGAAGACTCAGGGACTACAAAGCTCTCAATAGCCAAATCCGGGGATTCCTGTTTGAATTTGGCATTTTAGTCCCTACGAGTTCGGCTAAATTCTTTAAAGTTATTCCCAAGGTCCTAGAAGAAGCCGAGTCATCACTCAGTGGGATAATAAGAGATGAGATTTATGAACTCTTCGTTGAGTGCCGTAACCATTACCTAAAGGCTGAAGAGCTCGAAAAAAAGATCCGGGATTACTGTAGTGAAAGCCATTTCTACCGCAAGGCTATCGAAGAAATATCAGGCGTGGGACCTCTGGTGGCCTCAAGATTTTTGTCGACAATAAGCAGCCCGAGTAATTTTAGGAATGGAAGACAGGTCTCTGCTCACCTAGGTCTAGTTCCACGACAATATTCGAGTGGAGGACGGACAAGGCTTGGAGGCATAACGAAAAATGGAGACATTGGCTTAAGAACTATGCTGATCCAGGGAGCGCGAGCCAGACTCGCTAGCTTAGTGAAAAAGCAATATCCCACTCAGGAACAAAGTAAGCTTTTAATGTGGGTAGAGAAAAAGGGGTTCAATGTCGCGGCAGTGGCCCTAGCTAACCGAAATGCCAGGCAAATGTGGGCGATTATGAATAAATGTGCATAGAAAAACAAAATCCGTGTCAACAGAAGGAAGATAAAAAGAGTCGGACTCTTCCCGATAAGGACCTAACGAACATGCAGGCCTAACCAGGGTCAGGGACGCAATGAGGAGATCGGGAGCAACATCAATTATCTGGGCTAGGAATTACCTTCCATAAGAGCCGAATAGACATAAGTTGCCTTCACTTCTTATCAATCTTCGGTTGACACAACAGGCTGGATCCATAGACATGTTCGAAGATTTTTACTCAGCTGGGATAAGCATCGGGAGCCTCATGGACCAAACTCCCAACGACGCAGACGACCCCTTTTCACTAGCCAAACCCCAGATTGGTCAAAAGGTCCATTGGCCCGGCAAAAGGGCATAGATGCGAGACGAGAGGGTTCGAGCGAGGGAGGCAGCCAGTTGAGTGACCGAAGGGAGTAGGCTCAACTGGCCGGGTCGAAGACCCGTAGAAATACGTTGGAACGAGCGAGAACCTGATCAACGAAGCAGATGAGCCCTTTTCACTGGCCAAACTTAAGGGAGTTTTTTCCAGATGTAGATGAACGGCTTCCCCCCCAAACTCAAATACAAGTAGAACTCGTCTCCTCGCACTTCAGCTCGGGTCATGGTTTGGCGACCCTCTTTCATATCAGGGTCGGCACCACAGCCTAAGGCATTATCGGGGTTGACCCAAGTGACTTGGTCAATAAGTTGGCACTGATTGAAGATGTAGTTCCCGTAGCGCTCGCAAAAACCTCGTTCACCGGTTCTGTCCCAGTAAAGCCGATTACGCCCACCTTCCATAAACTCAAAAATGAGATTGAGGTTTGGATTGCTGGGAGGGAACTCCTGACCATCGTAAATGTACTTGTGCCACTTCCACTGACCGAGAATGGCATCTCCGTGACAAATGGGTGTGATTGTGTTGTTTGCAGGCGCATCGCTACCCAGTGCTACGCCGGAGGCGAACACCACTAAAAGACTCACAATGAATTTCTTCATCATAACCAGCCCCTTTTATTTAGCACACCCTGTAGGATCCCGACTTGTGACTCATCCAAACCGACTTCTTCAACAGAAGACAACAAGGATGGAGCAAAATCCTTCATACCTGAACCGGGACCCATGTGAGCCAAACTCGTCAATGCAAGTTTGCCTGCCAACTGAATCCCTAAAGCCTTTCTAAGATCCCACATGGTGCCACTGACAACCGTGGAATCATGGTAAAGGCCACCATTAAAATCTCTAAATGCCTGAAGATCATTCTCCAAAGTTCGCCGAAAGGGCGCCTTTAAATAGGAGTACTCAGCCATTTTCGGATTATCCAAGAACAAAGCTGCAATAAAATCCGAGTATCCTTCGTTCATCGAACCGCCCTCTTTCTCATGGGGAAGTCCAGCAACTGCATCCACCACACCGTGGGCAGCTTCATGGATAACAATCGAAGGGTCTCGGGGAATATTACGGTAAACCACATTGTCCCCGTCTCCGAGCCGAATATTTCCTTTATAATAAAAAGCGGCATTAGAAGGTCTCAGACCACCCACATGAACTTTAACATTTAATTTAAAGGGAAGAACAAATCCAAAGTCCTTACTGAGCCACTTAAGAGCCGACTCGACAAAATAGTAAGCTTGAACTTCGTCGAAAGGCTGTTCGGCTGGCGTAAAACGAAACTCGTGGCTAGGGCTGTAGGCCCTGCTATTGGTGTCGGACTCCACCTTAACCGTTTCGCTATTTAGGGTCCCATCGCCTACTAAGTTCATGAATTCAACTTCAGTGAGCTTGGTGCGATCAGGAAATCCCAAGAACACCATGCCACTTCCATTGGCCAAATGTTGAGCCAAGGACTTGCGCTCAAGAATATTTGCCGTTCCAGAAAGTTTGAGCCGAATGACGTCGGTCTCATCCGCATTGAAGTAGGTCACTTCCAAGTGTGGTTCATAACCAACCATCTTGCCATCGAGGACTACCTGCACCGGAAAAATCTTTTTTGCCGTTCTCAGCTCTGGGTATTTCTTCCAGGCAACCCCGAGAACAAACTGTTTGCGTTTCTCCAGCTGCTGAGCCTTTTTCACATCCTCAGCAATCGGATCTAACTGGGCCAATTGGGCACGGACAAATTGAGGAGCGCCTTTTTCATCCCGTACGACTTTGACCCAGGTATCGGCAACAGGAAATCCGCCGGCCATGCCACGCCAATGTTCCACCTGATGACCCATCACCTTGGTTTTCCGCAAGCTGTCTTTTCTTGGAGTGCTGATGATGGTGGCAATTTCGGCAGTGAGCGGCTGGTGCAGTTTGCTATCCCAGTGGACTTCGCGCAGACGATCCCCAGGACTACAGCCCAAAAAGGGCACGGCTAGTATTAACGCAAAAAAACCAAAGTATTTCATCTTCGGTCGCCCCTCGAAAGTTCAGTTGGTGAATCAAACAGGGGAGGCCAACCCTCAGCCTCCCCCGTAGAGAACCGGTTTATTCGATAGTGAGGGACTTCTCCATGAATGTTCCGTCACCGTTCATGAACCGGACTTTGTGCTCGCCTGTTCCCATTTTACCAAGAGTGACCTCTTGAGTAAATGGAACCAGGACCATGATGCACATACCTTGGCTCACACTTGCGACCGAACGAACCTCATGAATCTTTGTTGCCCAATCGTGCTTAACATCCGCTCTTTTCCAGCGATAGCAGCCATTGGGAAACAAGCCATTCACTACGACATAGGCCTCGGATTCTGCATCGAACCCGCCCGGAATAAAGGCATCATTGATGCCGATTGTTACTTCTACTTCTTTTGGCATTGGAGCTGCGTTTGGAGCGACAAAAGGAATCGCGAAAACGGCAAATCCAACGAGTGCAGAAAGAAATAATTTGTTCATGGTAACCCCCCTTAGATGATTGATGGTTCTAACAGGTTTCAATGAGCAATGCTCGTACCAATCTGAAACATGGACAATTTACAGCTGGAGAATTTAGCGGGAAGTAATGTCCCAATTCCAATGCCCGCAATGAGACCAAATGTTTAGTGCGCCGAGTTACAATCCCCGTTTGTCTTTCGCGAGGGAATTCACCTAATATGTGTCCCATTGTTTGGAGGATTCCCTATGGAATTTCGATACCTTCTATTTGTTTCAGTTATGACTGCACTGCTTTCACTACCTCTCCATGCTCAAACTGTTGATTTTGATGCGGAGCAAAAAGGTTTTTCCAACCTCCGTCAAGCCGGCGAGTTGGTCACTCTGGAAGTCACTCCAAAAGAAAAAGAGCTGCGCTTGAAGGTCGTTGGTAAGACCGGCGCAAAAGTGAAGGTCGATGATCTCTCCCTGCAAGCCACTTATGGCTTTGGTAAGGTGAAGAAGCGCATGACTCTCACCCGCCAAAACAACGAGTTCGTCATCAAGATGGATAAGGAAAAACCTCTCGACCTGCAGATCCGGGTCATGACCGACGACCAAGCCGAAGACTTCAACTTCAAACTGAAATAAGTTCCACAAAAGGTTCCAGGTCCTCAACTGATATGCATAGTGACAAAGTGAACTCCCCCAGGAGTTCACTTTGTCACTATGCATATCAGTTGAGGACCTGGAACCTTTTGCGCGCTACAGTTTGTAGATGAGTGACGAAGTATACGTCGTATCCGTCTTCTTCACTCCCTCCGGCGGCCGATTATCATGGGACAGTTCAGCTTCGACGGCAAAGGCAAGGGACTCGTTCCAGTCGGCTTTGAGCATGGCGCTGGCGAAAGCGTGGTGGTCACTCATCTCATCGAGTTTGGGTTGAAAGTAAATGGCGAGCACCCCCGTTAGACTGGCATCGGGCTGCGTTTTAAGGGACAAATAGAAATTGCCTCGGGCGGTATCTTCGGTGCCTTCAGGGAGGAGGCCTTTCTCGGTAAGTTCCTCATGAGAATAAAAGAGGCCGGCACCAATTGCCCACAGCGTAAGTTCCTGCTCCAACTCCCAGCGACCACCCACGCCTGCTAAGGCGCGGAGGCGAAGACGCTTAAACTCATCGGTTTGGGACTGAGTATAGAGTTCCCAAAAAACATCTTCTTGGATGGGGCGAACATGGCGGAGGTGGAGAAAACTCTTGTTGGTGTCCTTGATTTCAAAGCTTTCACCATAATTGTAGCTCAAAAGAACAAAGTTCTGATAATCACCGGTGTTCCAAACCGAGTTGTGGCCCAGACCGGCGCGGAATTTTTCGGTGTTGCCGGAGCTACCGCCCATTTCAAATTTGAACTGTCCAGTATAGCCAGTTTCTGATTTCTTTGGCCTCACCGCTTCAATATTGACAATAGCCCTCACGGGAAGTGGTAAACAAATAATCAGCAACACCAGCAATCGACGCATGAACAATCCTCCTTAGGGTGACCAACCTAACCAGTCGTGGGAGTCTTGCCAACCCCTGACGCTCCGGCAGACGGAGGAAAGTGAAAGTTGAAAGGCCTTGGCCTTCGGCCCGCAAATTCCCTATACTCATGCCATGGGCAATAAGGAAAAAATCCTTTTTTTCGATGGACACTGTCACCTGTGTAATGGCCTGGTTGACGAGCTCATAAAAAGAAACAAGCAAGGGCAATTGAAGTTTGCCCCACTTCAGGGGCAGACGGCCGAGCGCCTTCTCTCGCCTGAAGATCGGCAAGACCTGAAATCCCTGGTCTTCTGGGTGGATGGCCACATCTATCGTCGCTCCGGCGGGGCCATTCGCGCGATCACATCACTGGGCGGATTTTACCGAATTTTTTCGATTCTCTTGGTCATCCCTTGGTTTTTGCGAGATCCGCTTTACAAGGTGGTTGCCATTAATCGCTACAACTGGTTTGGTAGGCGAGAACAGTGTCGGTTACCGACCACTGATGAAAGGGAATATCTTTTGCCATGAGTGACAAGGCATCAATACATCTTCAATATCCCAAAATCCCTTCCCTCTCGCCTCCTGTTTGGGCGCGAGATGGCCATAGCCAAACTCTACTGGGGTATTTCTTGCCGAGTACTAACTGGGATCAGGCTGAAGAAGACGTGGTTCACGAGTTGCCAGACGGAGACAAGATTGTCAGTCATCTCCGTCCTGGCCAAACCGATCTCATGGTCTATTTGTTTCATGGCTTGGGAGGCTGCGGACAAAGTCCCTATATGCAGAGAATGGCGCAGATGATTCAACAAGAGGGCCATGGAGTCATGGTGACCAATCACCGTGGCAGCGGTCCTGGTGAGGGTTTGGCGAAGAAGCCTTATCACTCAGGAGTCGCTGAGGACCTTTCGACGGTTCTTTACTACGGTCGGCAGCGCTTTCCTCATTGTCGCCATCTGGCCATTGGCTTTTCTCTGAGCGCCAATGCCCTTCTTCTCCTGCTGTCAGGTGCCCAAGGCGGCGTGCTTCCCGACTACGCGATCGCCATCAATGCTCCCATCAACCTGGAACGAACGAGCCTTCTTTTACAGACGGGATTTAACCGGGTTTACGACCTTCATTTTGTGAGACTGATGAGACAGAGAATGGCTGAGAAAGTGAAACGAGGATTTATTCATCCTTATCAGTACAAGGTCACCTGGCTGAACACACTCAGGGAGTTTGACTCCATTTATTTAGCTCCCGAGGCGGGTTTTAGGAATCGGCTGCACTATTACGAAAGCTGCTCCACTCACGACAAGCTTTCCCATGTAGATGTGCCGACTGTCGTTCTCACAGCCGAAGATGACCCGTTCATTGATGTGCGTGACTATGTTAACGCCAACATGAGTCCTGCGATTCATCTTCATATTGAGCGCCACGGCGGACACATGGGCTATCTCCATCACTCCAACCTCGCCAATCAAGGACGAAGGTGGATGGACTTTGCCTTAGGTGAATATATTCGTGCCTTTTTTCTTCACCGCAATCGGGATGTGCTCAGGCAAGACAAAACAGATCACTCAAAAGGCACCTCGACCAGGCCTTTTTTGTAGGACCACGCATGGTGGTAGCTGAGCCAGGTCACGCTTCCCACCAACAACACGGCGCCAAGAATCTGCTGCAGGCTCAAGGGTGAATCGAGAAAGACCCAGTTGATCAGAACGGCTCCGACCGGAAAGGCCAATTCACAAAGAGTGGCGACAGAGGCCTGAGTCCCTTCCAAGCCCTTATAGTAAACGACCAAAGCCAAGTAGCCGGGTCCCCAGGCCATCAACAGAAAGTTCCACCAATCAGAGGGCGGCGTAGCAGCGAGGGTCGTCCATTCACCAAAGAAGGGAACCACTGGCACCAACAAAAGAAAGGCGAGAAAATAGCGGGCAGCCGTGATCTCCAAAAAACCAAAAGTAGCGATGAGATGCCTGCCGGCGACGGTGCAGCCACCCCAAAAGACGGCGGCTCCCACAGCCGCTAAAAGAGAAAGAAAATCATCTGAATGCCAACTCGGGCTCTGCCACTGATTGGGCCATGAAATCAGCACCGCTCCACTAAGGGCGGCAACCAAAACAAATCCAAATCCCTTTTGCCATTTCTCTTTAAGAATGACTCGCGCAAGTAGAACAGCAATAAGCGGCTGAAGTTTTTGAATGAGAATGGGGATGGTGTAATTCGAAGTGTGAGCAAAGGCATAGGTGAAGAGCACCATAGCCAAAATACTTCCGCCCAATGAAAGCACCACCAAAGCCAGCCAGTCTGACCAGTGAAACTGGGTCCACTTGCGCCAGGACTTGATGGTTAAGGGTAGAGCCACCGCCAAACAAATGAGATGACTCATAAACACGATCCACAGGGGCGAATAAGACTCGACTAATTGACTGCGAAACAAGGCATCGGTGGCCCACAACAAAGCTCCGCCAGCGACCCAAATGGGACCCCAGGGGTGAAGACCGTGGGCTGAATTGGAGGGATTTTGCCTTGCCATGAGATTTCCCAAATTCAGGCTGATCGGGCATGATGTCAAATGGTATCATGTGGGACTATGAACAGCACACCCAACTACATCACTCCTGAAGGCCTGGAAGCTCTTAAAGCCGAGTACAAAGAGCTTTTTCATGTGGAAAGACCCAAGCTGGTTGAGACCGTAGCCTGGGCGGCTGGCAATGG
Source organism: Pseudobdellovibrionaceae bacterium (assembly GCA_020635075.1). Taxonomy (NCBI): domain Bacteria; kingdom Pseudomonadati; phylum Bdellovibrionota; class Bdellovibrionia; order Bdellovibrionales; family Pseudobdellovibrionaceae; species Pseudobdellovibrionaceae bacterium. Next base: position 1,825,554 of record JACKAM010000001.1, read on the forward strand.
GGACAGAAGTGAAAATGGGGATTACATTTACGGCAAAAAGCGCCTGCGCGAGATTGACCGCCGGCTCCGCTTTCTCGGCCAACGCATTGATAAGGCGCAGATTGTGGACCCCAAAACTCTTCAATCCGACAAGGTGGTCTTTGGAGCGACCGTCACCCTGGCGGACGAGGATGGCGAAGAAAAGACCTACATGATTGTGGGTGAAGATGAAATTGACCTTAAAAGAGGGCGCATCTCCTGGAAGTCACCCGTGGCCCGGGCACTGCTCAATAAACAGGTGGGAGACGAAGTTCTGATTCGCAAACCTGCGGGCGACTCCTATGTGGAAATCCTCAGAATAGAGTTCTGCTGATCACGAAGGGCTTTTGAAGGTTTCTAATTAGCCCCCTTGATTGTTGGTCCACAAAACCTAGCGCTGCCTTTATCCGGGAATAGGTCCGATTGCTGAGCCATTCCCGGAAATCCGAATCCTCTGCCGTCGCGCGGGGCGTATCCGAAGCGCAGCAGCGAAGCTGATGCGTTCCGAAGACGCGCCCGCGGCCGAAAGGCGCGTGAGGATTTGCGGAGAATGGTCGGCAAAGGACCGTTTTCACTGATAACGGATTTTGTGGACCAACAATCAAGTGGGCAGTTTTTGAAGGTTTCGCCCTAAATCGCCCATTCATGGAAAAAACTACCCACCCCACACTTGCTAACTTATTGAAATGAACCACGAAATATTGGCACGCAGTCTGAATAGTGAAGCCCAAACGGGAGGATTTCGTGAAATTCAGTACAACCAAGGGTTTCCTGGGAATATCGCTGTTAGCATCGCTTCTGTCATTCAGCATTGGCCTTCAAGGCTGCTCCGGTAAGAGCAAAAAGAAGAGTCAAGGAACCATTCAGACTCTGTTTGTCCAAGGAGACCCCATGGAGATGGTGGCTGGAGCCACTTTTGATGGCCGAGTGCCCTTTAAGGCCGAGGACATCCCCCAATTGGGCGAATACTCCGTCGTGGCCCTTTTGCAAATCACCGAAAAATCCGAAATCGTATCCTCCGAAGGGCGAGATCTAGAAAAAGAAAACGCCCCCACCGAAAGTGAAGAGGGAGCCAAAAAGGCACTCCCCGCTAAGTTTGTTCAGCTGGGACCACGGAAGTGGTCCATCGACATTAAGCACATGGCCTTTGATTTTGATGCGGCTGAGGACGGCGAGCTCACGCTCAAAAGCCTGCGGGTCGAGAATGAGAGTGTTCCTGTTGACGGCCTTCATTACAGTGTGGCTGATGGCGGGCAAATGTTCAGCCTATTAGCCAAGGTCGAAACCGACGATTTGGGCCGTATCCTTCTCGCCCTGACCTTTAACCGCAAGGGTCCGAAGGCTCCCCAAAACAAAGGGAACACCAAATTCAACTACGTCTGGGGACCGGGAGTGCTCATTCCCTGGGACAACCGCAAGACGGTTGAAATCCACCTCTGTGGTGAACAAACTCAAAGCTACGCCGATATGATCCGCGAGGGAATTCAAGACTGGAATCACGTATTGGGCTCTCGCCTGCGCGTTCAAGTCAAAACGGCTACCGAGTACCCACCCTTTTCAGACCTTAACTTTTCCTGTCTGCAAGTGGTGGACAATTACCTGATGGAATATGATCAAAGAGTCACTAATCCTGGGCTCACCTACAGCCTGCCTAACCAGGCTACCGGCTATATTCAGGACTCGGATATTTTTCTGATGAAGCGGGAGTTTGATAAGTACCGCCACCCAGAGGGATCGGCTGCCTTGAGGCAAGAGTTCTTGCGCATTGTTCGTCATGAGTTTGGCCACTTCCTAGGACTTGACCATCAATTTGATGGCACTCAAAGTATCATGTCCTATGACAGCAAAAACCACCTGATTTACAACTACGATCGGGCCGCCATTATGGAGCTCTATCCTCTGCTGCCAATGTTCCGGGCCAGCCAATAAAAAAGGCCCGAACTCTGGATTCGGGCCAATTCAGGTTTCCAACAAAAATTGCGGGGAGAACCCCACCATAGTCTCTAAGGCTTAGCTGATCTCGCCGCCGTCATCATCGCCGTTATCATCGTCGTCGTCATCATCGTCGCCATCTGTATCGCAGTGGCCAACATAGTCGCGGTCATCATCCACCCCGTGGCAACCCACGTGGGCCTTTAAAGCAGGGTAGCCAATGCAGATGGTGTGACGATTAGCTGGATTTCCGGGTGGGATATGACAAATGCGGACCTTTTTGCCCTTGTCGTCGCAGATATTCTCTTCCACCACGCGATCAATGATTTCCTGTTCCTCCCCCGTTCGAGGAGTGTCCTCATCCACCACATCGCTGGCTTTAACATGGTTGGGATCAATGTCTGAAGAAAAGCGAGTCTCGCCGCATGAGACAATCCACCCTGATAGGAATATCAGGATTAAAAACGGAATAAAACGGATCATGATGTGCCCCCTAGCCCTACCGAATCGTGCCCATAGATCTATAGAGCAAGCATTAGACCGACTCTGAACCTTCTAATTTGGACTAGAACGTCGAACTCTTTGACAGTGTCCATTCTCTTAGGGGAAGGAGTGCTTCTAGGGAACAGCAGGGGGTTTGGCCAATCGACAATGGCCCTCGCCATCGTGGTCATCATCGTCGCCCTCATGATCATCATCATCGTCGCCCTGGACCGGCTGGCCACATTTACCCACATAATCTCTTTCACCCTCGTGGCCGTGACGACCAATGTGAGCGCCAAGAGCACGAATACTCACACAGACAGTATGATAATTCTCTGGGTTGCCGGGTGGGAAGTGGCAAATGTCGACCTTTTTGCCCTCGTCGTCTTCGCCACACTTATTCTCCTCCACCGTCTCCTCAATGTGCTGTTGTTCTTCGGGAGTGAACTCATTTTGCTCGTCGACGATGTCGACAACAAAAACCTGAGCAGGCGAATCCTTCTCTCCCGCCTTGGAAAATGAGGCGTCGTCACAGGAAATCAATGTCCATGAAATGAGAAAAAGAAGTAGTGTGCTTGTTCGCGCAAACATAGTAGTCGTTCCCCCGAGCATCTCGAAGACCCTAAAGCCACACACCTGCATCACTATGAAGCAACGATCGGACCAGTTTAAAACGCCTCATTTTGGATCTGAACGTCCAAGCTCTTGACGGCGTCAAAAAGATAGGGGGGAACTGGCCCCCAAAGCCCGTCTATATCGTTAGCAATTGGGCTTTGAGGACATTAGGTCTAACGGGTTACTGCTTGCCGCGAAGGTGAGGGGTGTTAAACCTCACATTTAAGCGGCACATACCCACCAGGCCGGTGGTGTTTTTGCCCAGGCGTTCAAAAAAGGTCTCGGCCTTAACCCGGGTGGCAACCGAGCCCTCAATGATCATTTCCTTAAGTTCGGCAATCATTCTTAAAGTCGTCGTCGAAATGGATGAGGCCTTGAACATGGCAATCACAGCCCAGACCGTGAAATAGAAGACGGAGGAGACGAAAAGAGAGTTCTCACTACGACCATCGATCAGGCCAATGGCATCCACATGGGGAGCCATAAGACCCCAAATCGCAAAGCCCAAATAAGTCAGAGCCGTGATCCTCTGGGCCGTGTACCGACCCTGGCGCAACTGTCCGGCGGTGTTGACCACTTTGTTGACCCAGAATCTCTCAGCCTTGTGGCGGAGTTCTGAATCTTTGATGTTAGCAATACCTTCAGTGGACAGACGCTGAAGTTCTTCGATTATCGACTGAGAAAGCTTGTCGCGTCGAACCCGACTTCGAGGACCCCAGGCCCGCTCACCGGCCATAGTTTCCCCATCCAACGTGGTCGGATGAAAGGTAAACCACGACTTCACGTCGAGCACAAACTCCCTGAGCACCATCTTTGCAATTCCAAGATCTTTGACTTGGGATTCCATGTCCCTGTCATTGACGACATCCTCGCCCTGAGAGCGCAGAACCTTAAAAACGACATTGCCGAGAGCCGGAAACAGATCTCGCAGGTACTCATTGCGTTGAGTTTCGGACAACTTGTCGCTCAAAAGAATGTCGTTGGCCAGGTCGATGGCACCCGCAAACTTGGCGTACACATCCTGGAAGACCGCCTTCGAGATCCCAGTGGAGACATTCGAGCCCTGGGCAATCCCGCCGACCTGAATCTCTGCCCGAGCCAAATCATTGATGAGTTTATCGAAAGCATCTAAATCGTAAATGACCCGACTGACTCGCTCAGGAGTCACCGCGTCGGCTTCAGCTGCTGAAACCTGTTTGCCGGCGTCACCGGGAGAGCTGGCGGCCAAAGCACTCACTGGGCTCAAAGCCAAAGTCAGCGATAAAATGTAGTTTAACCAGGTTTTCATTTCCAGTTCTCCTTAGAAAATCACAAAGTTTTCTTGCCAGTCCTTGAACTTCTTAAACCAGCTACGGTTATCCACCTTTTTATCGGTGGTAAATGGAATGGCAATGGCCTCACTGTAAGCATCGGTGCTTGCCTCTTCTCCTTCACAGACGGCCTTGCCGCCCTTACATCCGGACTCATAGAACGGAAGTCCGCGAGAGACCGTTTGCACCAAAAGCATGTACTCAGTATCCGGAGTCAGCTCGACTCCAAAGTGCTTGTAAAGGCCGCCAAAGATCACCTCAAAAGGTCCGCCAGGACGATAGAGTCGATCAAGGCCGTCACGGCCTTCAAGGGACACGTTGATGGTGTCGCCAATGATTTCACCGACGTTCGAATTAAAGATATTCGGGATTGTCACACGAACTTCGCGACCCCACTTGTCTTTGCGAATGAGGCGCATCTTAAAAACGGACTCCTGCCAATAACCTCCCGAGGCCGATGCACCCTTCACCGGGCTGCCATTGTCCAAGTAGGCCTCACCAGGTCCGTCAGCTTTACGATGAGCAAAGTCTCGTGAATGCTCGGCCGCTTGCAGTTGCACCTCACGGGAGTTGTCCACCAAGTGCAGCTTCTCAGGTCGGGATTTCCCCGGCTGAAAGCTCAAGGGTTTTGCTGCCAACACCAATGAATTGGGAGCCTGTTGAAAATTGCGTCCGAGAGTGTGAATGCCAATGGTGATCGAGGGATTAAAGCCCACCTCACATTTGGGAGATGAAGGCTCAATAGAGACCTGATAGTCGTTCCAAGACTTGTCACGCTTAGGGATAGCGTTGCGAATCTGAACCGCCGGGCTCAGGCTTCTTCCCTCGGTGCGATTTCCAGAAATCAAAATTTCTTCCTGCTCCCCTGGGAGCAAATCCCACTTGTTGGGAAGAATATCCAAATAACTCCTCACATCGGGTTGGTTCGGGTCCTTATAGCCGGGCACCCAATCTGGGTCTTTCTCAAAGGAGGCCTTGTATGTGATCTGCTGAGTGCGGCAGCGGCGAGATACCGTGCGGGTCTCAAACCATGTTCCCCACTTGGGCCTCTGCTTGACGCAAGGATAGCTGCGGGGAGAAATGGATTTCCAGCAAGTCTTGTTCACCCGACGCGTGCCCGTGGTCTTCCAGGTACAACTGGCAGGTCGGCGATCTTCAACATTGAGAGCATCAAGGAGAAACTGGGGAATTTCGTCATTTCGGGAATCATCCCAGGATTTGCGATTAAGGCGCTCGCCTGAACCACTATCACCGCCGCGAAAGACACCGCCTCCGCCACCAGGTGAACTGAACCCACCGCCCTTGCTTCCACCGAAGGAGGGAGTTGTATCAACAGGATCAGGAATACACTCTCTGATGTCTTCGTCATAGGAACAGTCGTAGGATTCCTCGCGATCCACATAACAAGTGGTATTAAAGGGCTCCATCCCAAAACGGGAGTCGTAATCGCCTACCAGTTCCTCGAAATTCCAGGACTCGGTGACCGGTAGGTCAAGGGTGCCCGTCCACTCGTAGGACTGTTGACGAATCTTCTGCATGCGCACCTGGGCGTCGGCCAGGCCACTGCGGGACATGACATCCCACTCGTCTGCAATATCCTCTGGGATCTCCAAAGGAAGACGCAGATTTCTTTGCGTCTGGGTTTGCCCGCAGGTCACACCCAAGGGTTGAGCCTTGTAGGACTGACCAAGGGGCAAATCCACACCGCACGAGCCCATGACCGACTCGCGAACCACCGGCTGCTGAATGGGCAGCGGTGCTCGGTGGGGTTTGTCATAATACTCTCCGCCGGTCTCGCGGATTTCCGCTTGGGAAATGCCCGTCACCAATGCTGTGGTCAGGCCGAGCAATACTAACCAGAAATTTCTCATTTCCGTTCTCCTTAAGATGACGGCCCCAAAACATGGACCCGTCATTTACGATTCACGACGATAGACCTATGTGGCCTTACTTGAACATATCCAGGACTTCTTGCGCTTCTTCAGCTCCACCGGTCGCAGCTTGGCCGATGCGGATCTGGGCATCCACCAGCTGTTGGGCAAAGGTGGCCTCTTGGCGTTTGCCTTTTTCAACGGTTTCGATCTGAGTGAGAAGCTTAAAGAAGACCTCAGGCCCTGAGGCGCCATTGGTGATCTGAGGAGGCTTGGCGGCCTTACCTTTACACACTTGTTTGACCGCCACTTCAGGAAGATAAGTATCAAATGAACAAACGCGGGTGTTGTAGGCCGCTTTAAGCCCATCGGTCGAACGGTACTTGGCCGTGTGGTAATTGGCCATTCCAGCGCTGTCGTTCACATAGAGGAACATTTCCTCCATAGAGTCGGACAAGATCAGGCGCATCATCATTAAAAGAGCTTCGGCCGCTGCATCTTGACCGGTAATTGTATTGATCAAGGCATTCGCCCGAACCATCACGCCCGTGTTCTGCGATGCATACTCTTTAAGTTTGCCCGTGTTAACGTCAAATTTCACAGGATCTGACAAAATCTCCTCTCCCGACTTAAATGTAGGAGTGAGTTTCTTGTCATAGAGCTCAACAAAGTTTCGCGCATTTTCAAAGGCGCGAGCCACATCAGCCTGGGTCATGGCCACTTCCCGACGAAGGGACTTTAGAGCCTGAAGCATGGGCTGATAAGTGAGGTCTTCCAAGTTAGCTAGCTTTTTATCGTAGTCGACAGTCTGAATGGCACCAAGACGCACACCATATTTACGGCGCAGGTAGGAGCGCATAAAAAAGGCCTGGCTGATCTGAGCAAAGGCCGCTTCGCGGGCTGTACTGTCATTGTCACTCCGCCAACGCAGCCATTCACCGGTTCCGTAGTCCTGAATGAAGTTCAGAATCTGGGTCACGGCGATGCTAGCCATGTCGTTGGCATACTGCTTGGTCTTCTTGCTCCAGGTGAGCTTTAATGAAACCAAATCAATCTTTTCCTGCATTTCAGCTTCAGTCAAAATACGAATTCCACTCAAGTTGGGCGTCAAGGCACTTTGGGTGATGGCAACGGCCTGGCCCAGGCGAGACTGCATGTTGGGGAACTGGGTGTTATTCATGGCAGTCAGAATTCCTACCCGCTGAGCATCCACCTTGCCCATCAGGGGAGCAAAGTTGATGTTACCCACAGTGCTCACTGAAACCTTAAGGTTACCGATTTCCAAAGGATTGTAAGAAGGCAAGCTCTCCCGCGAAATGGACGCCAAGGTCAAGATGTCATTTTCCAGAATCTGACTGGCTTCGTTGATTTCGTTCACCAACTTCAAATAATCCTCAAGCGGAATATAGGATTGAACCTGAGATTTTTGGCTGAGCTCCGTAAATTGCTTTTGCAATCGAGCCAGGTTCTGCAGCTGGGAGTTCAGGCGGTCAACAACAGCTTTCAAGTATTCCCGGTCAATATTTTGAATGTCCGTCGCCTGCTTAATCAAGTCGCCGGCGATGCGGGAGTTATCCTGGGTCACTGCATTGATGTCATATTGTCCAGCGTTCCCAACAAAAGTTCCACCACCACCGAGGCCGGCGAGAGGGGTCACGTTGGCCACTGGTAAGCCCGATGCCGCAGTCTCGGCATAAACTGGAAATGACTGCGCCAAAGCCAGGCTGGCGATTAAAAGGGTACGTGCCGTTATCATAATATGTACTCCGTTATGAGTTCAGGGTTTCGACAAATCACTTGAGGCAAAGTCACTGACTTCACCACATATATAGTCACTTTTAGTTCTTCGGGGATGGTGTTAGCACAGGTCATGCCATGTAATTTATTCGTCAGAACCAATTGATGAGGTCATGACACCAACAAAACTGTCTATATTAATGTCTCCAGGTTCCCAAAAGCGGCACTGGAGTTCCCACATTGTTAGATAAGAGAAACGAAATAAAACTAAGAACTTAGAATGTTCGAGGGGAAAAATGGCAAACCCCCGGATTCGCCTGTCTGAAAAGCGAATCCGAGGGCCTGACAACGGGTTATTGGGGCATTAGGAGGCTATGGTGACTTTTGAAAAACTATTCTTTTCGACACTAAACTTGTAAGCAACAACTTCAAAATCAATCGACTCTTTCGACACCGTGGACAACCGTCTCAATCAGACTGGCCCATCGGTTTTTCATTCGCTCGCGGGTCGTCATTGCGTCGCGAATGTACTGGTCTCCATCCATGGTCTCAGGCAACTCCATGCGCACGCCAAGATCCGCCGCATGCTCAAGACCGTCAGTGGTCTCAATTGGACCAATGGTGCCCTTTGTATCCAAGGCAGCCAACGGGGCCGATACGGGTGGGAATTTCAAGCCATCGCCCTTGGCGATGTTCTGATTCCCTTCCTGGTCGCCCAGTCTGATGGACCGGCGGTGAAGTTCGAGTAGGCAGCGCTGGATCTCTTGATCCCAGGTTGCGGTCCAGTCCCTGATCAGGTCATCTCTTTCCCTCTTTGTAACGTCCCCATTCTCATAAGCAGTCTGTAAATCGACGACGTCAAAGGCCAGAGACTGATAAAGGGGCTCGCCACAATACGGATCTAGCTGGGAGGCGGCGAAATTGGTAATGGGGGCAGCGAGTACTGTCAGTGACATAAGGGCACTAGACAGCAATCCTATAATCCCAATCATTCCCGAATTCATTCCATCTCCCGTTGTCCTAATCTGAGACAGCTTGTAACCCAACAAAAGTCGGTTCTCATCTCTTCAATTTTTAGAATTTCTACCGATAGTAGAAATAGGACCTAGGTGAGAAATGATCGGGAAATGCTTACAAGAAATCCGTGAAAAAATGGGTTTTCCCAGTGCACGGGCCTTTTATCAGCATCTGGAATCCAGGGCAGACCTGGAATTCAACTACTCCTATTATAAGAGGTTTGAAAACGGCCAGACCCTGCCTTCATCTAAGGTCATCAATAATATAGTGGCTCTTCTGCCTGCCCACTTTGGAGAGGAACTGATCATGGCCTTTTGCTCAGCCAACTTCCCATCCCATGAGCACTTGTTCTCCACCGGGCGTATTAAGCTCCCAACTATGGCTCCTAAACCAAAAAAACCAAAGCCCGGGCAACAAACCGTTATTGTGCAAAGAACCCTCACAGAGCGACAAGTGGGCCTGATTGCCAAGACCCAACACCATTACTATCTATTTTTGCTGTTGGTATTGAGTCGCCACCCACTCAAATATGATGATCTATTGGTTCACTTCCCTGAGTCCGCCCTCAAAGAAGCTTTAAAGGATTTTAAGAACAATAAAATCGCCTTTATTGATGGCGAAGGGATTCAGGCCTCGTACCCCGAATTTCGCTTTCCGGCTGCCGACGGAAAATCGCTCAGCGAACTCTACAGGATCCTTGACCAATACGATTCGGAAAGGCCCAAGTTCTTCACCATGGAGCGACTAAAATCCGCCGAAATGTTCCGGCGGATTTCCCCACGATATATGGATCTGATTCTTTCTCACTTGGATGTCCTCCTCCAGACCATTCGCATGTCTGAGGATGTGGACAGCAGCGCCAACTCAGAAGTGATTTCCTTTTCCCTGCGCTTCCACCGCGGAAAGCTCCCGGGATAAGATCACCTCTGCAGACGACACTGGGGATCGTTGAGGCGAAAGACCCCTTGCCCATCAAAGCAGGCGGCCAATTCGTGGACCCGTTGGGCATAGTTGAATTCAGGTCGCGAACTTCGCCCGCCTCCCTTGGTCACCTCACAGGGGTGATTGGTCCGACAGGGAGTGGGAGTGCTGTCGCTCACGCCGGTGTTGATTAGGGCCACAATTTCCCCACTCACGGCTGACACCAGAGAAGACCCCGAGGAGCCTCCAACCACACTGCACTTATTGCGGAAAGAGCCCGTGAACTCCCATCCACCCTCTTCGAGATCAACCTGCTCCAGGATTTCGCACTGACTTCGGCGCAAATACCTTTCTCTTAGGCCACTTTGGGGGATCCCCACATTAACCACCGGCTCGCCGAGGACAGGCGCCTGCCGGGCAATGGGAAAACCCTGTAGTCCCTTAGCGGCAACTTGGGCTCGGGTGGCGGAGAGTCTCATCAGAGCCATATCGGTTCCCGTCATGGTGGCGTATTCGACTCGCTCAACCTGAAAGGTCTCCCTCTCACGACTAGCGTCGCGAAAATAACGAGCGGTAAAAGACATTCCTCTGGCCGGTGGGCGATCGATAATAAACTCACCTGGGCCAGGATAGCCATTCATCAGGCAGTGACCATTAGTCACGATGTAGGCCGGAGATTGATCACTTCCACCAACATCAATCATGGTGGCCGAACAACCGCCGCCAAAAAAGCCGGCGCTCAGTAAACCCATGGCACCAAACTCTCCGTGCTGCCGGATCGACAAGAGCTCCCAGGCCACACGACCCGAATTCACATCCCGATCAGGAAGCCTTCTCCCATCCTGATCGAAAACACTCTGGGGCCCAAATGCCCAAGCCGAAAATGAAATGGAAATGGAAAACAAAACGGCAAGCTGAAGCTTTAGCCGGCAAAATCCTTTTTGCATGGCAGCCCTCCTCGTATTGGCCTTTTGAAAAAGCCTACCATAGCTCCCGACCAAAGTAGGAAGCTAAAACACTGATTGGCCTCAATGTTCGACTATTTTGTCACACTGCTTACTGGTTTAGTGGGCCGATTGGCGGACCAAATACGAAATCAGGTGAGGGGCTTCCTGACTCTTGAACTCGCTAGCCATCTTCACCAAGGTGGACTCCTCTTCAATAAAGGTCTTACGCCCCACCTTGCGAATGACTCCGCTGCCAATCAAATTGGTAAAGCTTCGCCCCACACCTTCTTGGGTCACTCCGGCCCAAGTGGCCAACTCACGGTTGGTCCAAACACGAGGGCCCAGCTTACGGTTGAAGTACAGAATACCAGCTGCGGTTCTCGCCAACAGGCTCTTGTTGGACAAGACCTGAAGGTGGGTCATCAACTCGCGGAAGTTCTCTGATTGGCTGTGAAAGAAGTGGTAGGCCACAGCTGGAGACTCCTTGACCAGTTTTTTGATGAGTTTCCTGGGGAACAAGTTGAGGGTGGTTTTTTCTCTGGTACGAAATACATCCTGGCAATGACCTTCATCAAACAGGCACTCCAATCCCAAGAGGTCCTTTTCCACCATGATCTGAGCTAAGACAAATTGATTGGCGCCATTTTGGATTCTTCGGTGCAGGGACCCCTGTCTGACCCAGGCGATGCCCTCAAATGGGGTGGTTTTCTGGCTAAGGATCTCGCCTGGATTTAGGTGAACCTCGACCATTTCCTCTCTGAGCTTATCCCAAAGCTCAGAACTCTTATTACTTTCTTTTACCAGAGATCCTGTTAGGCAATGCAAAGGTGATTGGCACTGACTCGTCACGCACGATCCTCAACACAACTGTTAAACAACACAATAAATTGATCGACTTTAATTCTAATAAGGACATGACCATTTCGACAAAAGAATTTTTGTTTCTTAAGCAAACCTTTTGCAAAATACAGCCAAGAGGCTAACTGAGAGTTAAGATGAGATTAAAAGCTGATCTCCGCAAAAGACCGGAAAGTCCCTGTGGAGTTCGCATTCAGAGGGAGAAACCGGACTTGCTTGTTATGACTCCGTAATAATTTGATCCAAATCAGTGTTTCAAAATCATGCATAAATTGTTTAGACAGTTTCAGAAACTTTCCAATTGTTCAGGGGAAACTCAAAGCAATTGATTCTGCTCAAGAATTCCTAGGTGGATTTCAAAGCGAAACAAATCACAGTTCACAACTTACACATTGTCTCAATAAACACCTGAATATTCTCCTTCGATTTCAATAATTTGCCCCTCTCTCACTGGAACGGATTTTGAAACTGAAGTGAATAGCATTGCAGGGGGGAATCAAAAATGAAGGGGAAGGATCGCCGCCTAATAAACGCGGTGAGCGGGTTTCTGCTGTTCGTTGCTTGTTTGATCTTCGGTCTTATCAACGTATCAACAGTTAATGCTGCTCAAACAAATAGAAAACAATTGAAGGTCGCAAATACAAAGGTCGCCCCAAAGACCACGACCAAAATGGTTGAAGTGATCTCATCTGACGAGGTCCCTTCCGTCAAAAAAGTGAAACCAAAGACAGTCTCTAAGCGACTCAAGACAAAACGAGCTGTCAGCAAAACAAAGAAAACAAAAGTTATAAAGAAGACAAGGGTTCGCGCCATTAATAAGCGCTCGTCAAAAGTGACTCGTGCGAAGGGGCAAAGCCGGGATGCTCGCCGAGTCATTCGAGTTTCCTTTAAGGCAACAGAGACTAAACAAAAGCCTGGGGCCACCAAGGTCCCCGTTCAGAAATTAGACTCCATAACATCCAACCCAGGAGGCATGGAGGTCGCACTCATGCCTCGAAATCGTTAACCAACCACACACACAGAATTAGTTCGGGGCAGTCTAGTACGGGGTACTAGGCTGCCTTTTTTTGGACCAAGGTATATGAAGAAACAGCCCGTTAAGGCATGGTGGGCCATTTCGATAATTCGTGATAGCCTAACTTTATATTCCGGGGGCGGGTCGGTGATAATTCGAATACTGATTGCGATCAATGTTTTTGCTTTCTTGAGCCACAGCGTGGCCTGTGGAAAGAAGGGCTTCCGCACCAAAGGCGGTGGGGACGGCCAGAAGCTCGCCGTTTCCTGCCAGGAGTCCGCAGAAGTCAGATTTCAGTGGGACTGGTGTGGCCCTAACATTGTTGCTGGGTCTGATGTGACAGAAGCCTGCTCGGGACGAGTCTTTTACACTGATATGATCTTCTCGGCCATTAAGGTGAAGACCACTCAATATCCGGGCGGGAAATGCCTTTTCGCCAATGGTAATTGGCAAGATGGCACCCCAAATGCCAGTTGTGAGAGAGTCATTTTACGGGACTTTGCTTATGTGGTCGGACCCACCTCACCATTTGTGATCACCGAGTGCTTGAACGGCTCAAATCTGGATCGAGTCTCGGGGGCACTGGCCGAGCCTCGCAGCGAGTTTGTCTCCCAACGGCCCTAGTAACAACCGGCCCCTTCTTTGTGCCAAAAGATGGTCGCCTCCCAAAGAAGACCCCCATCTTTAGTGGCCACCCCAGTCCCAGGATCGAGTGCAAAACGATCTGCAGCCAATGCCTGTATGGTGAGTGCTCCGTTGCGGTATTCGCCTTTTTGGCCAGGATCATTTTTTACAACACACCCCGTCTGGGTGGGAATGAGCCCGCCACTGACAATGGCATCCTCGTCAAAGTGAAGAGAAAACTTCGTCAACTGCACCTGGCCGGGCCCAGCTGCCCCTAATACAAAAGTATCCAGAGCTGTTGTTGTCCCCTTTAAAAAGGAGTTTACACGGGCCTGATAGTCGACAGCCCGTTGAAATCGTCCATTGATGTCCAAAAACCCACCTCGGGAAAGGTGGGCGTTAGCGACGACAATGCGAAAGGGAATCCCCTCGGGAATAAGTTCATGGATTTCCTTAAGCTTTGAGTCCAACATATAAAAGAAGTCCACATGGCGTACATCATACTTATCGTCGTATTCGTGGATATGACGGTCGGTTTCGCCATCGCTTGGAGAGTAAACTTTTGAGGAAGTATCCAGATCGAAGTGGCCAAAGGCCAATCCCGGCCCTGGCTCTCCGCGACCGGGATAGCGAGGATCCTCTCCTCCCTGACCTTCATTTGCTGGCTGCGGTTGATTGGAGTCCGTTCCCGCCTTGTCCATAGAAAAGCGGTTCTCGGAGCAGCTCAAACCCATCACGGCTATCGAAATTGTTAGAAAAAAAAGACGAGGTCCACCCATTGTTCAAGCTCCCGTTATCGCTCAAACAGGTCCCCTCACTGATCATCCAATACATGTTCTTCGCAAGATGCGTTCCAGCCACCCTCGCTCACCTCGCCAAATGAGGTATAGCTGGCGGCAAATTACCGCCAAGGCTTTGGACAGTGTCTAAGCCCCATACATACCAATTTTTCCACAATCCCAGACCAACCTGGCCCTCCTTTTTGGGACATGGTAAGAACATCTTCATGTTTAGAACTCCATTCTCCCCCCTTCTATGGGCCCTATTGGTGAGCGCATTCTCTTGGGGTGATTTCGCCTTTGCTGGATATGATTTTGAAGCCAACGTGACGGCGCGGGCCTATCCCATCGGTGGAACGCTTAATTTTGAAGGCGGCTATGGCTTCCCTACTTGGGGGGCTGACTCCCTAGAATCCAAGGGAGTTTTCTACGGCTATCTTCGTCCGGGGTACCAGGCCAGCACCGCCATCTCCTACAACTCAGGCGAGATCTATTTCGATGTCTTCCCCATTTCTTTCTTTGGCCTGCGGGTGGGAAAAGAATGGATCACCAACACAAAAGAATACAAAGATTACGACTGCGATCGTCTGAACTGCGAAGATGACTTTCAGAAGCAATACATAGAAGGGCGGTTGGCCCTTGGCTATGGCAAGGCCTTTTTTGCCACCCGCTTTCGACAAACGGACCTTTCTGCTGCCACTGAGACACAGAATTTTGCAGAAGAAGTGATGGGTCTTGAAGCTCGTGGCATAGGCGATAGAGTCGAGATTTTGACCTCAGCACTTGGCTACAAGATCTACGAAGACTGGTCAGTTTTGTTTCTCAATGTCTATGGGCAAATGGACAAAATTAAAGGCTTCTCTCGCATGAACACGCTCAATGTGAGTCATCGACGGGGTGAGTACCAGATCATGTTGGGTGTCGGGGAATTCAATTCGCCCTTGGCGCCAAGAGAAGTCACGGCTCTTTTTCAGCTGTCGTGGACTCCCTACCACAGAATTGGCTTCTTTTAGATCAAAAGGCACCACCAGTGGTTTTGAAGGTGGGACGAGGCTTACCATCAGCCTCTTTGATTGGCGATCCACTCTTAAAACCTTGGACACAGGACTTGTCCTGACAGCACTCAGAAATGGTTTCTTTTTGGACGGTAAACAAACTTATAATCTGATCGCCCGCCCGCATTCTCTGGGGGGTCACCTTAACCTCCCACTCGGTGCGACGAGCGCGGTACTGCAAATCCTGAAGAGGTACCTCATGAAACAGCCCTTGGAGGCGGTGGTAGCGAACCGAACTTAGGGCCTCGTGGTGATCCACATAGGCAGTAAAGCCCAAGTACCTTTCAGAATTCTCATAGTGATTGCGAATGCGCGTGACTTTGCCATTGGGGTCTTTGGAAAATTCGACCCATCGTCTTCCTTTCTTCTTTTCAGGCTTAAGCTCCAGAACGGTTCGGTCGCTGTAGCACTGAATGCCCTCGATATGGGGGTAGAACTTCTCAGCCATGTCATCCACCGTGACATAGGTATCTCGCAACCTTTGCTGTTCGTGAAGCGGAAGATTGAAAAAGGCATCGATACCGCCGGGCTCACTAATCAGCGCTGACCCGTGAGTCGCAGCGTAAGCATCTGACCCTCCAAACAAGGTGTCGATGGCCGCCTCTGCCTTTTCTCCCGCCGGAGCTAAGACTGCCGCCACTCCCGCGCCCGCGAATGTCAGAACCCCACTCGAGGACATTTTGCGCAGCCCCCTACCAAGTGCGCGAGCGGCTTTCTTCCCGCCCCCCTTGAGATCATATTTCCCCTTGGGACCATACACGCGGTAGAGTCGGGCGCGCAATGGCACAGGCGGATGGCTGAGATTTCCCTCTCGCACAAGAAAGAAGTCCACCGATTTCCCGGTTGCTATGCGAGTAAGTTTGTAGGTCGAAGCCTTTAGCCCTCGGGTCACCTCGCCATAATTGAACTTGGGAGAGGTTTCCATGTAGTGGGCCACCTTGCCGCCGAGAGAATCACCAAGAAACTCACTTGCCGGCTTCATGGCTTTGCCAAACTCTGTTTTCCCTGAACTCTTGAGGGCATCCACACTGGCAAAGTATCGGTCTCCAGTATCCAGGGCCTTCTCAAACTCCAAAAGAACTCTTGCCCGATTGGTCAGTCGACCTTTCCGATCAAGGAGTCCATTCTCATGCAAATAGGTACGCCCAATCGCCCTATCGGCATCGTTCAAACGCTGCACCAAGGCCTGAACCTGTTCTCTTTCCGCTCCGGACAGCTCGCCAAAATTCACTCCGTGAAGAGAGCCAAGCCTTTCTGCCATCGACCCTTCAGCCACACGCGGCAGATTGTAAGCACGAAGGGTGGACCGATCCTGGCGGATTTTGGCGGCATCATGACGAGCAAGAAAACCCAAGACCTGTTCTTTGTCGAGTTTGGCAATCTCAGGGAACTGAGCGCGAAAGTCCGAAGATTCTAGCAGATGTCTCCCCATTCTCACCACGCGGAGTATGTGAGCCTCCATTTCCATCAGGAATTCGCCTTCAGTCATGGCTTTGGTGGAAAAAGAAAGTGTCAGGCAAATGCCAACCAGGAACCCTAAGAGGGTTCGAAAGAGAACAATAGAACTAAGAAAACTACCTAAGAAGCTATTCGACCTCATGTCCATTTCCCCATATGCACCCCAACCCCTAGGGGTACATACTGTTAACCCGGCCGTCCTGACCTGGTTCTCATTTTAACACAGATCACTCCCCGAAGGGATGAGCGATCCGAGCCGTCTCAAAATGAGACCGGATTAGCGATCTCTCATTGAGGTTTCACCAATTGTTTTCACACCACATTGCATCTAGAATAGGCGACGAGGTGAATGCATGAGTCCAGCAATCTGGGAGAAAATTTTAGACGAACTGGAGTATCGCTACAGCAGGAGCT
Source organism: Pseudobdellovibrionaceae bacterium (assembly GCA_020635075.1). Lineage (NCBI taxonomy): Bacteria > Pseudomonadati > Bdellovibrionota > Bdellovibrionia > Bdellovibrionales > Pseudobdellovibrionaceae > Pseudobdellovibrionaceae bacterium. Next base: position 1,842,608 of record JACKAM010000001.1, read on the forward strand.
CGGGTCCAGGAGGTCAACACGTCAATCGAACGGAGTCCAAAGTCGATGTGAGGTGGGACTTGGAGAGCTCCGCCGCTGTGACTGACACCCAGAAAGCGCGCCTACGCCATAAGCTGGCGACCCGCCTCAACAAGGACGGAATTCTGATCATCAGTTGCGACGAATACCGGTATAGAGCTCGCAATATTGAAGAGAGTCAGAGCCGACTTAAAGATCTTTTAACCTCGGCTCTTAAAATCCCTAAGCCGCGCAAAAAAACCAAACCAACCAAATCATCCGTCAAAAAGCGCCTCGAAGGAAAAAAGCAAAGAAGTGATCTAAAGAAATCCCGGGGTAAAATCAAATATTAGGTGGGGAAACCTCACCGAGGGCATTTGGGAAATTCAACCGTGCGGGCCGCTTCACGGGACACCTGTAGAGGCCCAAAGTATCGAATTCCGGAATACATGACTTGAAAGTGCTGAGGTTGAGCCTGACCTGGGTCTTCGACATAAATCCCCCTGCTCTTGTCTTCAGGCCATTGGACGCGCTTCATCTCCTCCACTTTCGCCGAGGGTCGCAATTGCCAGTGGAGACTCCCACCTTTGCCGAAGACAACGACACTCATATCACGCTCCTCAAAACTGCGAAAACTCTCGGTACTGGGCTCTCCCCACTTAAAGCGGATACGACAATCATCAGCCGAGGAAACCTCAGCTTCCAACTGCGGCGGTTCAGGGAGAGCCATTTCCTGAGAAACCACAAAGGCCCCCTCCACTCTTTGGCCGTTTTCCATGAAGACCTGTAAGTGATAGAGCCCGGGGACAACCTGAATTTGGTTGCCTCCGGTGGCGACATGAAAACGAAAACTGTCGGGCTGTTGACTCGTAGACACCTGTAGTGCATCGCCTCCTAGGCTATCGAGAACTGCTCTTTTATCCTGGCCCTGCAAGAGCCACACTTGAGCTCCTTTGACTTTAGTGCCATGGGTTTGACCCTGAAGGTGAACAGAAAAGTGATTCCCCATGCTGCCCTGGGTGGTGCGAATCTGAAACTGTAATTCATCGATAACTTGAGGCACATTCCATTCCGTGGGCAATCGGCCGCGCCCACGAATAAACTGGCGGCGGAGGAAGTTCGCCACCTGGTCCTGAATAACCGAATCATGAAATCCAAAACGAAGTAGGCGGCCGGCGGTAATCAATACCTGTTCTTGGTTTTTGCTGATGCTCAACCTTTGCGCCCGCTCCCAGTCCTGACGAAGGGATAAAAGGTCTCCCTCCTCTCCTAGGGCATCCGACTCGGAGAAAAGAAGGGAGATACACACAAAAATTATGGCTATTAAGCGGAGATATTTAAGCGCCATTTTCTAATCTTACCAATCCCTTCAGATCTTGTGTCATTTTCATGTCAACTCTTTGTCTCTTTTTTGAGGCGATAGCCTACTCCCCTAATGGTCTCGACTAGGTCGTCCTTGATTTTCTGTCTCAGCTGAAGAATGTGGTTATCAACGGTTCGCGTGGTGGGAAAGGCATCTATTCCCCACACCTGATTTAGGAGTTCATTGCGGGTAAACACCTTGCCCGGGTTTTCCATAAGCAGGTGTAGAAGATCAAACTCCAGCTTCTTTAATGAGATGTCCTGCCCCTCAAAAACAACCCTTCTCTCTGAAGGGTCTAGTTCGATGCCGGCAAAGCAAAGTTTTTTTTCTTTCGCCGAAGGGCTTCGCCCACTGCTCAGATGGCGCAAATGGCTGCGTATGCGAGCCACCAACTCTCGGGGTTCAAATGGTTTGGTCATATAATCATTAGCCCCAAGCTCCAATCCCAAGACCTTGTCCACAACCTCAGAGCGAGCCGTCAGCATGATAATGGGCCCGACAAATCCCTGATTCCTAAGCTCCTTCATAAAGTCAATCCCCTGGCCGTCTGGTAACCCCCAATCCAAAATCGCCGCTTGGGCGGAGAAATCTCCAGCCACCATTCGTGCCTCAGAGAGAGTTTTCGCCAGCTTCACTTCAAACCCTTCACCGGCGAGAATCCCCATCAAGGGTTCGTAAATATTCTGTTCGTCCTCTAGAAGAAGTATTTTAATCATCTCTCCCCACCCTCTACACATTCGACTCCAGGAATGTAGATACAAAATCGCGTTGGACTTCTTTTAGCGACTAGGTTTCCACCCATAGCCTGAGCCACGCGATAGACAATACTCACTCCCAATCCCATACCGGAGCTTTCTGAGGACTTTGAAAATGGTGTCCCGATTGCCGACAATGCTGCCTCCGGCAGGTCTCCACTATCCTGGACCTCAATAACGCCTCTCTCGCCTTCAACACGGGCGCTGATTTGAACCGGGGGTTTGCCATGAGTGAGTGCATTACGAACAAGATTCTCGACGCAAATAGTAATCCAATAGGGATCAACTTTCCAAGGCTTGGATGCCCCAGATCTTTGCACACCCACATCGCCTGAGAAACCCTCAGCAACATCAAGAAGCAAGTCGTCTATCGACTCCACCGGCACGCAGTTGATGCGCAGGGGCCCAGAGGCATTCGTCTGCAAATAGTCTTTACTGACATAGATGACCTTTTGTAAACGCTGGACTTCGTCGACCATTCTTAACAGCTCACCTTGGCTTTCCTCGTCGAGATGGTCGAACTGCTCCCGCAGCTTTTCCAATGAGAGATTGATACTTGTGGTCGGAGTCCGCAGTTCATGGGTGAGAGTATGCATAATGAGAAGCCTCTCTCTCTCGGCCCGTCGTTTTCCTAAAAGGAAGACACCAACCCACAGAAAGAAAAAGAAACCCGCACCAGCCCCACTCGCCCAAGCCACCCGGGTGAATCTCTGGAGGTCTTCTTCCAAGGAAACTAGATCTCTCAAGAGGCAATAGGACCCAGCTCTCACACAGCCCATTTTCTGACTCGAAATCATTTGCAGATAGTTAGCCTGGAGAGCCCGCAGAAATGAAGCACCATTAATAAATAAATAAGATCCATTCCCATCGCGAATTCCTACAAGCTCAGGCCCAGGAATGAGAGGACTTTGCTCCTCCATGGCCAGAATTTGTCCAGGCCACAATTGGGCAAGAAGTTGTTCTGTTTCACCGAGAGCCACTCCATGCTTGAGTAGACTTCGACTCTCCAAAACGTGAGTCCATTTCCATGCCTGATCAGGTAGCTGTAATCCATCTTTCTTCGAGTGCTCCATTGCCAGTAGAACGTAGCTTGGCCCCAACGGACTCAAAAAAGGCTCGGACGTGAAGAACTCCTTACCTAAAGATTGCACATGTCCGCATTGAAACTGAATCCAGAGGAAAAACTTATTCACTAAAGGCGAGCGGCTGTCGACAGTGAGTGCGGGCTCACAGTTTTCTGCATATTCGAGCAGGGAGCCTAAAAGCTGTTCTTCCTCCGGAGCCATCAAGGGAAAGTACTCATGGGGGTCTACTAATTCAAATTTTTCCCTCAGCGCAATAACATCGCTCAGTTTCAACTCACCAACGGCTCGGCCTCGGTGAGCAATTTTGCCAAGGGTATGACTCACATCATCGGCCAGCTCTTCCGTGGATTCCCCAAGAAATCGACTGATGATTCTGCCATGACCATAGGTGTAGCCGAGGATCAACAGACAGAGAATAAACAAGAGTGAAGTAACTCGCAAACTCATCCCCCATGATTGCATCTGCATTCTTGGATGACCGCAACCCTTTACACTCTGCAAAGAAACCCTGCCGATCTCACATTGAGATGAGTAAAGTTTGTTCAGGGACCAACACTTGTACAGAGGGTCCTTATGAGGGCACCCCTGCGGTCTCCAACCATGCATAGGTTTTGCAGTGCTATAGATTGGGGACCTGGACATGGGGAAGTGTCAATTGGATAAGGTTTTAGCTGCGACTCTCATTATCCTATCGATGGGATGTGGGGCTTCTTTTGAATCGAACGTGGGCGAAGAATCTTCTGACAACTCTCACAGCGCAGGAGGGGAACCGCAGCCCCAACCTCAACCACAACCACAGCCGCAACCTGAATCAAATCAGGACATTCTGACCTACTGCCCAATGTCACTCTCGCCTGTTCCGGACGACTTTAACGGCCGGACGGTCACGCGCGTCTGCCCACCGGGAGATAATCGACCCGGATGCGACACCAACTCACTTCAAGCAGCTGTCAATAGCGCTGGCAATGGCTCAAGAATCGAAGTCGTTAACGGTAGCGTCGATTATCAAGAGTGTGCGGTAATCCCTGTTACCAAGGAGGGAATTGAGATCGTTGGTGTTTGCGGACGCCCAGTGCTGCGCAATAGCGTTTGTCAAAAGAAGGGTTACTTTCTTAATTTAGGAAAGAACATGACCTTCACTCATTTGGAGATTACGGGGGTCAGCATCTCAGCTGGTGATGGGGGCAACGGGGCTGCCATTCGCGATCAAAGCCTCGGCGGCCTTACTGTTAGGAATAGTTACTTCCATCACAATCAAAATGGAATTCTTGGCGGTGCCGGCGAGGTTTTGCTTGAATCGTCCAAATTTGAGGCTAACGGATCCTCGGTTGATCCAGGCTACACTCACAACATCTACATGGGTTCAGAAGTCACTCATTTGATAATACGCAATAGTCTCTTTCTCCGTGCCCGCCATGAGGGGAACAATCTCAAATCAAGGGCTCAGAAAATGACATTTGAGTGTTCTGTTTCCGCTTCCCTTGACGGCGTCGACAGCCGAGAAATGGACATCTCAGAAGGTGGAGATGTCGTCATAAAAAACAGTTTGATTCAACAAGGTGTTAACAGCTCAAATTCCAACTTGATTGGTTTTGCCACTGAGTCCGGAAACCCGGATCGGCGTCACTCGGCTCAGAGCCTGACAATTCAAGACACCTTGATGATCAATGACAAAGGCAGTGGCAGCTTTATTCTGTACAATGCGTTTAATGGCTTTAGACTAACTCTCAGCAACCTGACAACTGTAGGCCCCGGGTCCATCAAGGTGAATAACAACAGTGGAACTGAGACTGTAACTGAAAACAACACCCAATCTTATGGCTCAAGGGCTGGAGCCAGTCTCCCCGTCGTCAGCAACAACCACATGGATCTGCCAAAACCACCGGGATGCCCTGAGTTCGAATACTACTGAAGTGAGTTGCGTTCAGTTTTGAGACTTCCAATCTCTTTGCGCAAACTATCTTGCTGGTTTCTGGCGGACTTAATAGAACGCTCGACCCGACGGATATCGTCAGTCAACTCCTCCCGTTGCCTGATCGCTGCCTCTTCCGCCGGAGATAGCTGTTGCTGCCCCGCCGAGGCCTTGGTTACCGCCTTTTTTTGAACAAGGGGAACACGGCGAAGTCGAAAGGTCAGGTTGTTCCTTTCCCTCTCCCCTTCAGCGATTTTAGCGTCAAGGGCCTTTATCTCGGCCTCTTTATTTTCAATTTGAGTTGTTAAATAAACCTTTCGGCCTTCATAGTAGCGCTTCAAAAAGGCCTCTTCGTCCTGTTCCACACAAACATTTTGGTAGGCCTGCCCCTGGGCTCCAACTCGATAGCCATTGTCGGGTTTGCAGTAAGCAACAATCCCTTTGTTATAAGCGGTTTTCAGTTTGGGGACATCAGAGGAACTACACATATCGTAGTTGAAGTTCTCGCCCTTCTTTCCCACTCCATAGGCCGACTGCGGCTTACAATAGTCGTCCATCCCGGATTTGAATCCGCGATCTAGATTTCCCCAATGAATCTCTGCCTCCACCTTTTGGCAACTCTTGACATAGTCGTCAGCGTCCAAGCGCTTGCCCGACATGGCCACCTTTTGTCCATGAGAAAACCAATTGGTTTTGTTGCACTCTTTGCGCAGAAAATAGGAAGCACAACTGGAGAGGGATAAACTCAGAGCCAACAAGATCAGGTGACGCCATACCATGGTGGATTCCTCCTTTGTCTTAGGGTCAGCCACCAATGGTCTGCAGTCAATAATGTGGTCCGGATCAGCCAAAAGGCCAGGGAGAGCTCAGTCGTCAGGTCAGGCAAGGTTCAGGCTGCGATTGCCCCAGATGATCCATCAATTCATCTTTTCTTTCCCACAACTCTTGGACCCAGTCCTTAGCTGCCTGACGATAGGCTGGATCATCTGAGTAATGGCCTTTGCGGAGGCGAGGAGGTATTTCATACTGAGAGACCCGCACCACGATTCGCCGCATCCGTCCTGTCACCAAATCCCAAAATTTGGTGGCTCCCTCGGGAAAGACAATCGTCACATCCAAAATAGCGGCAAATTGGTCTCCCATGGCTTCCAGAGCGTAGGCAAAACCACCAGCCTTTGGGCGGAGTAAATGGCGATAGGGTGAATTCTGCCTTTCGTGCTTTTCCGGCCGAAAGCGAGTGCCCTCAAGAAAATTGAGGATCGAAACCGGGACCCCCCGAAATCTCTGGCAGGCTTTTCGAGTTGCCTCCAGATCTTTGCCTCTCAATTCTGGATGAGCCAACAATTGAGAAGGCGTGTATCTTTTCATAAAGGGAAAATCCAAGGCCCACCAGGCCAAACCCAGCATCGGGAAATAAAGCAATTGTTGCTTGAGAAAAAAACGAATGAACGGGATCTTCCTGTTAAAGATGTGCTGCAAAACGAAAATATCAACCCATGATTGATGATTGCAGGTGATAAAATAAGATGTCTTTTTGCTCAGGTTCTCAAGGCCTTTAATGTCCCAATGAATCGGCTGGCCTAAACTCACGATAGCGCTATTTCCGGAAATCCAGGTCTCGGCTATCCAAACCAAAACTGGACTCCACAGACGTCTCCAGGCGGCCAAGGGTAGGATGACTTTCACAAAGGTCACCAAATACAGAGTCGGCACCCAAATCATGACATTGAGAAGACAAAGAGCTGTGGAAATACACCCCACAACTGAACCAGGAAGAAAAGACAGCATAATTGGACCTCTGGATCTATTTGACCTGACCATATATCACTACATGCTCAATTGGTCCACCTAACGCAATGCCCTAGTTCGAAAGCCCCTGACCTTTGCCCTCTCTATGTCCCACTGACTTCAGCAAGGTTGTCCCCTCCCTAGTCCAAAACCGGACTCCCCTCTCAAAGAAGCCATTCCTAATATAGATAGATCAACCTTCGATATCATCTCACTCAAGGAATCAAGACTTGCTCCCCTTCCTTTTGCTTTTGGCCACTCTTCTCCTTCCCAACCCCGCCTTGGCAAAGGAAGATGATCGCCTCAGGATGGTTGTGCACTTTGGCGCGGCGGACTCGCAACAGTGGTGGCAGGCCAAGGCACTTGAGGACTCGTCAGAAAAATTCATAGCGGGGTTTCAAAAGCTCCAGGTGGTGACCGCGCCCAAAAAATTTCTCGACTGCCAAAAACTTCACTGTCGGGTCAATGCCCTCCATGATGCAAGAATCTCTTACCTGTGGATGGGGGAGCTTCAGGATCAAAGGCTTCAATTCCAGATCATGGAGATTCCCTCCCGGGCTATCTTAAGCTCCGGCACTATGACCCTCGGACGGACAGCCGTCGCCTCTCAGGTGCAGGCTCTCCAGGCCGTTCGCCCACTTGTCCGCAAGGGAGGAATTATCGACCAGGTATTTGCGCGTCAACAGGCGCACCGCTGGCTGGTTCCCGAGGCTCTTTCAGCAATTGTGAATCTACAGCAGTTCGGATTTTGGTCAGCCCTTCTCGCCCTGCTGGGAGGAGTCGCATGGGGATACCTGCTCCTCATTGGCGGACGTTTTGTACTTGGGACCTTTCACGGAATCGAGACCATCTGGCACTGGAACCTGTTTCAGTTGGTTCATTCGTGGATCGAAGTTTTTCTTGCGAAATTCTTTCTCCTCCTCATTTATCTGACACCCTCTTTAGGCTTAGCCCTGTTCCTAACCGGAAAGCAAGATGCTATACAACAGCTCACCTGGTTTTTGATTTTTCCCACAATTGGGCTTATTCAAATCGCTATCTTTGTCTTGTTGTCCAGCCTGTTTACTCTGAGGCTGGATCGCAAAAAAGTGAAAGACAGGGTCAAAGACAACGATGTCTGGAATGCCGAAATCAGCCGCTACCTGATGGGGTATTATCAAAGACTCGGCTTAGACATTCCACTCTCGATCATCGAGCCCATCCGCTTTTTGCCAGGAACTTCATTGGACATTTTGACTTATGGGGGACTGTTCACACGCCCCCGCATCGTCATTCCCTTTCAGATGTTGGACTATGCCATTGGCGAACCGGAGGTGGCTACTCAGGATAAATTGGATCGGGCGCCGGTCGCCGCCAACGAGAGTCTCGGCCTCGTACTGCCCAAGAAGCGCGACAAGGTGTTAGGCGGAAAAACTTCGGAGAAGGCCTTGGAAAAAGCCATCACCAAATCCAAATTCTACCTTACCCCCAAGCAAGCCATGCTTTACCTCCAAGATCACACCCAGCCTCCCATGGAGGCCTCCGCCGGCGTGTGGGGACACATCCGTCCACAGCGCAGTGGAGATTCGGTACCGCTGATCTCCGACAGTCTTCAGGATTTACAGATCGTCGAAGAGCTCTTAACTGAACACCATGTGAAGTTTGCCAAACTACAGTTTGAGGAAGATTACGACGACACCGATCCCACAGATTTGGATTTTCTTTTTGGCATTCTTCTTCGTGAAATTGGCCGCGTTCACCGAAGAGAGCACTACATCCTCACCTGGGCTCATTACTTGAATGACTGGCGCCTCGGGTTTTCAGACCGTCTCGCCAAAGTCTACGATTGGTGTCTAAATTTTTACAAGGATCACTTTTCTAAACACCCGGCATATTTGGCCGATGCCTACGTCGTCCTCCACCACGGTCGCCATCACCTGGCTCAATATATGTATTACTGGATGACCGGTCGGACTCACCTCCTCACCCATCGTGCCAACCGACAGCAGTTACTCAAGGTTTCAGACACTATATTTGACACCCTCCGAGTTGTACCGCCAGGCGATGCGGAACTTAAGAGAAACCGGGCCACGCCCCTTAACAGGATTATCTGGCTCTCCCAATTTTTTTCTTCAGGATTGCCTGATTTTCCCATCAAAAAGTCCAAACCCTATATTCCAATTACCGTTGGGCTTCTGGCCGCTACACTCCTAGGCTTTAAGGTATTGGAAGCCGTGGAATACCGACAGGTCTATGATCAGCGCATTGAAGATGTGAAGAAACAAATCGAAGACTACTACAAGAACAAGGAGAAGGAAGATGGCCCAGGAAGGTAGCTTCTACAAGGCAATTACCCGGCGAGCCCTGATTATCAATCAGACAGCTGCAGGAGCAGGACTCAGTGGATTGCTGGGTTTTATTCTCATGGGGGCCATTGCCTCGGTGTTTTTTATCACTGAGAACTATTTCATCTCCATGTTCACTATTTCCATTGGTCTGCTGATCTACGTCAGCGGCTCAGACGTCACGCGAATTGGTGTCTCTGCCTTTACCATCTTCTTTTCCAGCAAACACTTGGTCGGCCGCGCCGCCTATATGCAGGACACCTTGGCGGCTCTTACCGAGATTCTCCGCATAAAGCGCAGCAAGACCGGGGATTACGTTGGCAACCCAATTGCAGAAAAGTCTAAGATCACCCTGCCGAACAATCCGCTGGCCCTGGATATTCAGAAACTCCAGGAACACCAAAAGGACAGTCAGTACGCCGAGTACCTGGCTCATTCCTATTACGTTCAGTGCCACGAACTCTATGAATTTTCCTCGGACAATTTTGACTTTGTCAGTAATGCCATGCCGCTGTTTGGACTAATTGGAACCATTGTCGGATTGATTGCCATGTTCGATACCTTGGGGGCGGATGTCACTGTTGAAGCCTTGTCGCCTCAGCTTGCTCTCGCTCTTAAGACAACTTTGTATGGAGCTGTTTTTTCGTCGATCTATAAGATCATTGGCGCCCGTTTTCAACAGCGCCTTAAGGCCCTGGACTACGACTACGAAGCCTTCCTGAAAGCTCTACAAACTCTGGTTGCCAATAAAATTAGCGTCGAGGTGGATTAACAATGAGATCGATTGGACAACGCAAAGAATCTGGCTCATGGCAGATCATTTATATGGACCTGATGACGATGATCATGGTGTTTTTTGTCATTCTGTGGTCGATCAACCAAGGCAAGGACGTTGGGATCAGTGACACAATAGGGGATCAGACCGCCAACATGGTCAACCTCCCTGGTGACGTCTTGTTTAACCCCGGCAAACATAACATCACGCAAAGGGGCAGTGAAATTTTTAAGGAGCTTTTCTCCTCAAATGGTGAGTCCGTGTTGACCTTTGAGACCAATGCACTCACCAAGCGGATGCTCATCATTCACGGCCACACGGATGCCGACGGCAAAAAGTCAGAGAACATCGACCTGGGCTACAACCGGGCCGTGGCCGCCTACAACGAAATTCGCAAACACAGCGAGAATATTCCGGATCACGTGATCATTTGCACTCACGCGGACAACTCCCCTGCACAGGAGGTCCCAAAGTTTGAAGGCAAGATCACAACAGCACAGAGAGATGCCCTGCGGGCTGCAAAAGCCCGAAACAGAAGAATCACCATTGAAGACAAAGTCTTGGATAGATTGAAATAGAACATGATTTCATTTGGCAGCAAACTCATATTCTGGTGCTTCTTTGCCGCAATTCTCGCCGTCCTGCTTGTATTTTCTGATTCCAGCCAAGTGGAAAACCTGCGTGAGCTAGAACCCTTAGCCACCTTTGCCATCGGCTTAATGGCGGTCTTGGTAGGAGGCATTGTCTTTCGCGCCACCCGCCCGCGAAACCCGTCCGCCTACCGATTCAATGTCCACTTCAAAAAGAAACCTAAGGAAGATATTCTCCTTTTTCATATTGGCCAGGTTTACTTTTCAGTCGCCCGAAACGAAGACGACCCGGTTATTGATATGCCCTACTGGCTGCAAAGACTCCTCACTCCAGCCTGCTTTCTGATGGTGGGGCTTTTGGCCTTTAGTCACCGGGAGATTGGTTTGCTCGAAAAGTTCCCTGCTCAAATGTCCCTTGGCAAAACACCCACGTGTGAGGATCCAAACGAATCCATGCAGAAGGCCGAGGAGAGACCTGAATGTCAGTTGGTTTTGCGGGCTTTTCGACTCGGCTATGCAACCGAATTGGGTGACTGTGGCAACGTAGAGACGGGTCCACCAAAACTCTGCTTTTTGCGCCAAAAGGACGAACCCTATCTTCACTATGCATCACGTCTTCTGGCTGGTGCCTACCACACCACCGTCAGCCAGTTTGATCAACAGAATCTAGATGCCACCAAAGCCAAGTGGCAACAGGACATGGATCGACTGGAATCCATCACCCACTCCAAGGTAGCCGAGGCAACAGGACAAGCCCGCTCACGTCATTTCATCTTAAGCAATCTTGCTCCTCCGGAAAATCCCACCTGGATGAAAATAAAGGACGTCTTCCGTCCGAGCCGGTGTATAGATGAATTTTCCATCCTGCCCAATCGTATTCCCGACCCCACTGATCAAGCCTCCTTGAGCCAATCCTTCCTCATGGCATCAGGCCACTTGTTGTTTGACCCCAAGTATCGCCAAACTGTTTCGGCTTGTAAGGAGTACCAGTTTCTGTGGAATGTATCTCTTGGTACCTGCACGGACATGATCAAAGAGCCCCTACCTCATCTGGTCCGACTCGGGATTCTTCAGCCCATTGAAGATCTTCTTGCCCGTCATCGCCACAAAGCTCTCAGTGATCCCCTCGCTCGTCTACCCAAGACTGAGCAAGTGGTCTCCATTAGCTGTCTCGAATACGGCCACACCACGGTGTCTGCTCTACGCAGGACCATTACGGTCAACGGCAACAAAGTGGCCTTAAAGGTCCTCCGCTATCCGAGTCTGGAGTTTAAGACTGGAGACTCCGTCGAAGTTCTCAAGATGGTTTCGCGGCTGGCGACCGGTAAATTCCACTACGGAAAACTCATGAGCCGGGCCAGTTTGTCCACCGAAAATCCAATTGAAGTCACGGAAGATCTTATGGCCGACCCCTACTTTCGCATGACCCGCCTGGCCTTTCTCGAAGATCTCGATGTTTTTCTCGGGCCATCCTGGATATTGGACCGCCGAGACTTGTTAGAAGTCTACCCTTATTACATGCACCTCAATCACTTTGTTAACAGCTTCCGCCTTAACTATGCCCAGTCTAGGGGGCGTCTATGAACAAGGTATTTGTACTGGTGCTATCCATCTGTTTTGCACCACTAATGTTTGCCAGTGAGGGACAAAGCCCCTCCGCTTTTTCCCAACTGGATAGGCAGGTGTACATTGAGCAAAGCCTTGTAGCCCTTGGCAAATCCAAGAAAAGGGATATTGAGAATCTCTATAAATTCCTTAGAATTGTCCGCACCAATAACTGTGTCCCCGTGGTGAAACAGCTGGGTATCCAATGTATGATCGAAACGGCCAAACGGAACTGCGCCAACAAGGGGAAAAAGGCCAGGGACCTTTGCCAGCGAGTTTCCGATGTGATCATCGCCACCCTTTTTGAAGAGCCCAGAATTGTCGATAGACGAATGAAGTCCAAAATCGCCAAAGCCACGACCGGATCTATCCGTGAAGCGGTTTATGAGGAGATGAAGCGCCACTATGCCATTCTTTCACTGGATCTTATGGCTGACCCGGGTTGGGAGTGCAATGCGCAAGATCTAAAGTGTCTTTCCCGAGGTATTCATCGTTACTGCGAAAAGTATTCGGACTCCAAAAGTGGCTCCTGGCAAGGCTGCGCCAGTGGTCTGGTTTGGTACATTGGTTTAAATCGAAACGAGAGGTCCTAGTTATGTCGCGCGAAATGTTTAGCTTACTGGAAAAGGAAATGGAAAACCTTCATACGGCTGGTCTCTTTCATGATGAATACGAGACTGGAGTTCGCGATCAGGGATCGGTCCAGGTCGACGGTCAAACTTATATCGATCTCACATCACAGGACTACCTAGGTTTGGCCCTGGACCCGGCTGTAAAAAAGGCAGCCCAATTAGCCATTCAAGAGGATGGTGTGAGTATGGGTTCTCAAAGATTTATCACTGGCACCCACCGCATTCACCAGGACATGGAAAGGGCAATTGCCAATTACTTTCAAATGTCCGACGCGGCCTTGTTTGCGACTCTTTACCAGGCCAACATTGGACTCTTCGAATCCCTACTGACACATCAAGATTTCATTTTCTGCGATCTCTTTTCCCACCCCTCCGTGGTCGATGGCGTCCAGCTGACCAAAGCCAAAAAGTCCTTTTACGCCCGCAACGACCTGGAGGATTTGGAGGACCAACTTAAGAGGTCGCCCCAGGCCCGCTTCCGCGTGATCATTACCGAAGGGGTTTTTGGCAATGATGGTCAGATTGCCCACCTCGATGGCATATGCAATTTGGCCGATGAGTACGACGCTATCGTTGTTGTTCACGACAGTCATGGAGTTGGTGTGATTGGTGAAACCGGCCGTGGCAGCGCCGAGGTTCACGGAGTTCTCAAGCGGATCGATTTGCTCACCGCAAGCTTTGGCGTGGCCCTGTCGGGGGTGGAGCTGGCTTTTGTTACTGGGCAAAAAGACATTATCCGCTGGCTGAAACAAAAGTGTAAGTCCTATGTGTTTTCCACCAGCCCTTCACCTCCTACCGTAGCGGCGGCGCGTACGGCCCTGGACCTGGCCGACCAGGGACAAAAACGACGCCAGGACCTGGAAGAAAGAATTCAGTACTTCCGCTCCAACCTTAACAAAATGGGTTTTCGTGTGATCAAAAGCACCCATCCTATTGTGGGAATCGCCAGCCACGACGCGGTTAAAACCCAAAGGGTCATTGATTCCCTCTACAAGGACCAAGTATTCGCCATTGGTCTCTGCTACCCCGTCGTACCCAAAGGTTTTGCACGAATACGTGCCCATATCACCGTTAGCCACAGTATGGAGCAACTCAATCAAGCCTTGGAGGCTTATGAGAGAGCTGGAAAGAAACACAAAATTCTGCGCTAACTCTACCGTCCTTCAAAGCGGCGGTAGAACTCTTCCATGATCTTGGCGTAGAGATCATCCCCCAAATACCGATCCTCAACTCCCGCATCAATATTGGGATTGTCATTGACCTCAATGACATAGACTTCACCATTGCTTTCTTTCAAGTCGACGCCATAGAGACCATCGCCAATAAGACCCGCAGCCTTTAGGGCCACCGACACCACCTTCTTAGGGGTCTCGCGGATGGAAAGAGCCTGATCGCCTCCCGAGACGACCTTCTCTCCCTTTTCACTCTTTTCCCTCTTGTAGATTTGCCAATGGTTTTTACTCATCATGTAGCGGCAGGAATATAGGGCTCGCTTATTCAGAATCCCAATTCTCCAGTCGAATTCTGTGTACATATACTCCTGAACGAGAATCAAAACGGACTTCTCAAACAACTCCTCTGACCTCACCCTAAATTCGGCTTCGTCGTTGACCTTGTAGATACCCATGGAGAAGGAACCATCTGGAATTTTCAACACCATGGGAAAATCCAAAACCTTGTCCTTAAGAAATCCAGATACCTTTTCCTCATCAAGAATAAAGGTGCGCGGGGTCTTGATCTTATTGGCCGCCAACAGCTCATGAAGGTAAACCTTGTTACCGCATCTGACGATGGAAGTGGGGGCATCGATGACAACTAGACCCTCACTTTCGGCTGCGCGAGCAAAGGTATAAGTATGATGGTTGATGGCCGTTGTCTCGCGAATAAATAGACCATCGTATTCACCAATGCGGGACAGGTCCCGCTTGTCGATCACTTCCGCATTGATGTTGTAATCCTTGGCCGCGCGAATGAGTTTTTTGATCGCCCCCTTATTTGAAGGCGGCATTTTTTCCTCTGCATTACATAAAATCGCCAAGTCATACCGATATTGCTTCTTGCGTCGGGGTTTTCTCCATACTTTGGCATCGAATTTCTCAAGGGAGGAGGCAAACTCGTCCTCGGCCTTTTCCCCTAGCATGTGGATTGACCCTGGCCGGATGCTGGAGACATGCCACTCATTGTTCCCTTTGGCAAATCTCACGTTGAGGATGGGAAAAGGGAAGGATTCGAACAACCGCCAACCTAAATCCGAGAACTCAGTCAGGGTCGTTTGGCCAAAGAATATATCCAAAGTGAACTCTTTAACTTCAGAGGACTTCTGCTTGGTAAAGACCTTGTTTAGAGCAGGTTCAAGATCCTCTGCCTGCAATCCATAGATGGCTTTTTTTCTAAGGTCGTTAATGGCCTTCACGCTGGGGATAACCTTATGTCCCCGGGCCTCAGCCATGAGGGCCGTATAGTAGCCACGAGAGAGGTAGCGATAGGATCGACAAAGATTTATCACCATTGCGGGATTACCTTTGTCTGAGCCCAGAGCTACATATTGCTCAAAGGTCAAAAGGTTTTGGCTTGGATAATAGGGCTCCCAATCCTTAAGTCGATCTACAACCACGTAAACAATTGCCATCAAACAGACCCACACGGTAGAAAGTAGAAATGAAACTCAATTTTCGGCAAGCCAGGCTGGGGGATCTCACTTCTCTTATAGAGATCGAATCTCTTTGCTTTAAGTCCGACCGGCTTTCACGGGCCAGTTTTCGCCATTTCATTAAGTCTGACAAGTCGGATCTTTTTGTTGCGCTTTCCCATGATCATTCCATCGTCGGCTACTTTTTGATCTTTTACCGCCGTGGCACCACCCTTGCCCGTCTCTACTCCATTGCCGTTCACCCAAGGTACCGTGGCAAGGGCCTTGGCGGTTTGATTTTGGAGGAGGCTGAAAACGCAGCTCGGGAAAGGAAAAAGAGCTGGTTTCGCCTGGAGGTTCGACCAGACAACAAAAGGGCAATTAAACTCTATAAGACCAGAGGGTATCGAAAATTTCGCGTAACTCCCGCCTTTTACGAAGACCGAACGGAAGCCCATTGCTATGAAAAACGCCTCCTCCCCCTTCAACTGGGCACGACCACCAAGGTTCCCTATTATCACCAAAACACAGAGTTTACCTGCGGGCCGGCCTCCCTTTTAATGGCCATGTCCGCCCTGTCAAAAAAGATCAAACCCTGCCTAGAGGAAGAAATGGCGATTTGGCGGGAAGCAACAACCGTCTTTATGACCTCGGGTCATGGAGGATGTGGCCCCCGTGGGCTTGCCCTTGCCGCCCACCGGCGAGGTTTCAAATCTGAAGTTTGGGTTTCCCACGCGAATCCATTGTTTTTGGATGGCGTACGCAGTGAAAAGAAGAAAAAGGTGATCGAAGCTGTCTACCAGGTTTTTGAAAAGCAAATTTCCAAAAGCCGGATTCCAATTCGTTGCCAGCGCTTATCAATATCTGACTTGGAAAAGGCACTGCGAAATAATCGAATTCCCCTAGTCCTTATCAGCTCTTACAAACTGGTTCGCTCAAAGTCTCCCCACTGGGTCGTTCTTGCGGGATTTGATGAAGATCACTTTTATGTTCACGATCCAGAGCTGGAGCTTGAAATCGAGCCTCACCCGCATCCGGAGACAAGTCCCGCATGGCTCAATGTTGCCTTTATGCCGGTAAAAAAGTCTGAGTTCATTAAGATGGCCAGGTATGGAAAATCCAAAATTGAATCCGCAGTCTTTGTCTCCAAAAAAGGCCGCTGACCACTAAGGAAAAGCCACCTTGACCTTACGAGTCGCCATAAAAGCCACCTGTTGAGGTAGGTAGGCGGCCTCATTGATAAAGACCGGGTAAATCTCTTCTTCTTGCCAACAGATAACCTCCCCGTCTGATTGAATAAAAACTGGCATCCCATTCCTCAAGACGGAATAGTCTCCGCCTACCAGATCTGGATGTATCACACAGGGAGGGTGTTCATGCGGCACTTGGGGAAACCTAATGATCCTCTTCTCTTGGTACAAGTCGAGTTCAGCTGGTGGCTGCCGCTCCTTATCAGACTCCATGTCGGCTAGAGCCTGCAATACACGATGTACGGCCATCTCAGTCAGCTCAATCCTGCGACTATCATAGACGTTTTGGGCCACCGGCCCTACTTCAATGATGATTCCATGAGGAGCTATGGACTCCACAAATACACAGTCCCCGTCCAAATCAGCGTTCATGAGAATCCGGCTATTTTCCGTATTCAGACTGGCACTTTGAACAACCCGAGCCGACAAGCCATCCATTCTCGACAAAACAAAGGTCACGCCCATGTTGGATGTGGTGGTGTGGAGATCAATCAGAAAATAGGGCTCGCTATCCGACCAATTTTGAACTTGCTCGGTTAGCTCCCGGGCCCGGCTGAATTCATAGTCATGTGCTTGGGCTTGAGTTCGATGGCCAAAACTTCGATTGAGGTCACTATCAATAAATCGACGGTTTTCTTCGGTTGCCCTAGGGTTAGCCAACAAAAATAGGTACTCGTGATCAGCCGGTAAGCCCTTGCCCTGAGTGGCCAACCACTTTTTTATCAAGTAGACGCCCGTCTTCTCATTACCGTGAGTTCCCCCCACCAGAACCACCTTCATTTGGCCTCCCAACCAATCATTTCAATACTTTAGAGGCTACACGTGAGGACAGCCCAGATCCAGCGGAATTCACATCCTAGCCGGGAGAATTTACCAAACCCCGCAATTTTACCCAAGGCCAAGACCTGTAAACCCTCCAAGTCAAGGCAAAGGACTGCGGTTTTTGCCACCCATTGATAAAAGCGGACCAACCTAATCGTCGAGGAGAACGGGCTTATGGCAAAGACTCTATTATTGTGTGTTTTCGCTCTACTGATCCAATCAGGTGCTCAGGCGGAAGTGAATTACTGCGGCAAACTCACCAGTGTTGGATATGAAAACGACATCTGGACCAACTACCGCATGGGAATCCTGAACAAGGATCGTCGGGAGCCCCAGTACGTGACTGTTAAAGACGAAGCAGCTGTTGCCAAGGCCATGGAACTTGTGGCCAAGAACAACCCCGATTACCCGGCCGATTACACTTCTTTTGACTGGCGGGCCAAAGATGACCAGAACAACAGTTACTGGGTTTGCATCAAGGGGAGCGATTTCCCCGACTACGGCCCCTTTGTTCAGGAAGTCACGTCCATGACTTTCTGGCATAACGGCGTCAAACAGTAAGAGATAACGAGCCTTCCATATATATTGACTGATATGAATGGGCACAAAGTGATCAACGCTTTGTGCCTTATTTTTTTTCGTAACTTTCTCCCGTCACCCTCATACCTGTGGGTGAGAACAATTATCCAAAGTCATTTTGGACAAGGGAGGAATCATGAAAGCACTTTTAAGTTTATCGTTTCTATTTTTGGGCTGGACCACTTCTGCGGGAGCCAGCGAAATCCAACCGGATCGCAACGTGGCCGAGTACAATTTGGGCACTGCCGCGTTAGGACTCAAGGGCTTTGACCCCGTCTCCTATTTTGCTGAAGGAGGAAACCAACCACTGCAGGGAAGCCCCGAACTCTCCGCCAGCCATGATGGGGTTCAATACTTTTTTGCCACAGAAGAAAACCGGGAACTGTTCGTCGCCAATCCCCTAAAGTATGAGCCTACCTACGGTGGCTGGTGTGCATGGGCGATGGCCAATGGCAGCCGGGTTGATATTGATCCCACCATTTACACGATCAATGGCAACCGCCTGCACTTTTTCATCGCTCAACGGGCCAAACGCAACTTTGACCGCAACATTCCCCACTACGAAAAATTGGCCGACGACACTTGGTTTCAATTTTCTGGTGAGGGCCCACGCTTCTAAAAAGGCAGGCACCGACCATGACACCCATCCGTTACCACCTTTCCCTAATATCCTTTCTTCTAATCATGGTGGGCTGCAAAGCCCACCACGATATCCCCGCCGATGACGGCATGGGATTTGACAAGACCACAGAGAGTCTGGACTTCGCCACCACCTCTTCTGAAGTTTTAGACAGGAGCTGTGTCAGGTGTCATGAGCACTACAGTGACTACGATTCGGTTGTGCGTGAACTCAGAGAGATTGGAACCTCTGTACGCGCCGGCCGAATGCCAAAAGATGGCCCGGCCCTTTCGCGCCGCCAGCGAGAGCTTCTTCTCTCTTGGGTGGATGCCGGTGGTCCCCGCGAAGTTGGTGACCTACCCATTGACATCCCTGAGAGGAATTTACAGCCCACATGGGAATCCCTATCGGAAAACCTCTTTCGCCCCCATTGCGTTGTTTGTCACAACCCCAATGGTCAGGTGAAATATCTGGATTTTTCCAGTTACGACTCCACGATGTCACAAAGCAAATTGTTATTTAATCATCCGGAAGCCGAAAAGACCTATTTGATTCAGGTGATTTTAGATCCCTTTGAGCCCATGCCGCCGAAGAACTCCCGAGTTAAGAGATTGGATCAAGAACAACTCTCGACTCTTTTGGAGTGGATTCGGCTGGGATTTCCCGAATAAGCCGTTTGTTTTATTTGGGTGGGACTGACGACATGGGACCAATCAAGGCTTGAGCCCGGGCGGTGGCAATTTGCTGTTCACTCAATTGAATAGCCTGTGACGGATCGCCACTTGGGCCCATGAGATTTCCAGAGATTTCTTCGTGACCTAGGCCCAAGCTGTGTCCCAGCTCGTGAGCAAGAATGTTATAGTGAGTTTCATTTTGTCGGTTAAGTTCTGTGTAATAGGCTGTGCCGACTCCACCCATGTATAGACCGGCGGCGCCAAAATTGAACTTGCGAATGATTGCCACCTTCCAGGTCAGGGAATCAGTCGTCGGCGGGGCAATGCGCGCCAGGACTGGTTTGATTTCCTGAGATCCTAGAAGTTCACTTCCGGCTGGAAACTCCTGAGCCGTGACGTATTTGGTTTGGATATCCGTAATCTCAAATTTAATTCCTGCCTGCTGCCAAATGGCATTGGTCACATCAAATGCCTCCAAGACCTGTTGATCTGAAAATGTGGCGCCAAAGGAGGGTGCGGCCTCAAACTCATAGAGATAAACTTGAACCTTAACGGCGATCATTCCAGGTATCTCTTCGATGGGGATTTCCACCCCTGGAGGCTCTCCGCCCAGGTCTTCTCCGCCCTCCTGCTCATAGACTTGACCCTCCTGGCGAGGCTGGAAGTCCTGGAATCCACTACATCCACTTAGAATGAAAAGAAATAGGCTTGCGACAACAGGTAGCCGAAGATGTAAGTCCGTACTCATCGGTTTATCCCCCTTTGATGTCTCAGTAACCCCTGGTGTCTCAAAAAGTTGCAGACTTTTCAGGGCCGATCGACGTCTCAATTTGAGACAGCGGCTGTATCCCTAGTTTTTTCGTGGAATACAGAAGTAGTTCACGCTGATGGCTGGGTTGGTGCCATTTTTGCGTGGATAAGGATAAATGGTGCGTGTGCGGGTGGTGTACTCAGAGTTGACCTCATAACCCGCCAAAGAGGCGCACTTGTGCCAACTAAGTCGATCACAGGGGCTATTGGGATCATCAATTGCTGGCCTCAGCCCTTGCCCGGATATCGCATGAAAATAGCGAAAACCCGCATGATAGGTGTTCCAACCCGTAGCCAGCAGATCCTCATCCGAAAGAGCTGATTCCTCTGTGAAGATCACGAGAATCCCCGCATCACAATACTTCTTAAAGACCTGGATCATCTTCTCATTAGATTGATTTCGAACTTCATGAAAACCATTTCCCACCACCATCACTGCTCCCTGGGGCTTACAACCTGCCCGCATGATGGCGTCGATGAGGATTTCGGGCTCGCCAATATCTGCCCTGCGAACAAAGCGCATATCAGCCGGCAGTTCACCCCGACTCCGTGCCTCCTCAGCTCGGGCGATGGCCGCCTCCTCTAGATCGGCACCAAAATAGTGCACAGTCTTGTCAGGATGTTTTTTGTAGTGCTGGCGGGTTGCTTCACCTTGGCCGACGGCATGTTCGATGTACACGTCATAATCAAAGCCCGTTGCTTCACAGTACCGGGACAGACTCTCATTGATCAGATGAAAGGTTTTGGCGTTGGCCTGCTGACTCGCGACGACGTTTGCCCCACGAGACACCCACACCTCGGTCTTTTGACCTTTTAACAAGGTCGTATGATGAGCCATATAAGAGTGATAGGCGTGAATAATTCCGTAGGGTCCTGGTGCCCGGGCAAATACTCGGTCCCCAAGCAGCGTTACGGCGTCGTTGTCAGCAATCAGTCCGGCTCGTCGCAGGCAACTGAGTTGATTGGGAGTCAGGCCTGGGACTATCTCTTGGATATAAGTCTCATACTTTAGCTGAGAAGTGAATCCTTGGGTCCTTAGCGCAATCACCAAAGGTACAATGCGAAATCCAAGTTCGATATCATTTAGTGTAGGATACCAGCCTTCACTGTCCGAGGGATGGTTCGAAAGCTGAAAAAATTCATTCACTTCATCAGTGCCCGATCCGAGCGCCAAGCCCTGGCCAATCTTCTCCACCATATCCTCACAAAATCGTCTGTCCAGTGGCGAGATCTGGGAAAAAATATTCTGCGCCCAGGGGCGAGAGTTGAGTGCATACCCTTGGGAGGACAAAGCGAGAATGCCACGCGAATGGAGCATTATTAAATCCTGCTCCAGCTGGGCAGAATCCAGGGCGAATTTCTTGGCTAAGCCCTCGGTCGTGAGCGGCTTGTTTTGCTTAAAGGCTTCGACCAAGCCCAACTGATGGAAGGAATTCAGGATGTGCCTGAGAGTCCACAGGTCCGTTCCGGAAGTGACCCCCGCTGTATTGACGATATTGCGGACAACACTCAAGGCCCGGTCTACGCTGACTTCATCACTGTCTTCCCATCCGTGACTGGCCTCAAGCATATAGCGACATTGGGAAATGAAATTCAGAATCTCCAAGCCATCCAAAAACAAGTGCGGCACCTGCTCCAGAAAGAGTGAAAAGGCCTGTTCGGATAGAATGGGAAAGCCGCTGGAAGAAACTGATGATTCACTGGCAAGAAGGTTCGTCCACAGTTCCCTCTGGTCACGTGGCCAAACCACACTCCAACTTGCGATTCGCTCTTTAAGATCTTCATTCACGATCAAATTACTTCCAGGCGCCAACCTGCCCTCCTGGGAGATGGAATCAATTGGGTGATACCTATTTTATCGGAGGCCGGATAAGGAAATTCAAGGCAACCCCTCCCATTGGTGGCCCATGATGCGATCCGCATTGCGACAGAAGACTTGAGCAACTGAAAACCTTCCTGGACCTTTGGCCAATTTACTCGACCAGACCTAAACCCTGCATTCCACCACTTCCGATAGGCTTTTGTCTGGCATTCCTCGACTAGAGGATGGCTAGAAATTGAAAGTCGGCTGCCCTGACTCGAAGACATCGAAGGCTCGCTGCAAAAAGGGGGAGAATGAGTCAGCTGCGTTGGGTACACATCATCGGCCATGGCTGCGGTTATTTGGCTGTCTTTCTCATGTCCAAGCCGGGAGCGGCGGAGGAAAGATCCTATTCTCTCGTGGGTTCCTTTGAACAGTGGCACTACACCAGTTCAGACAAAGCCTTTTTCCGCGACGACCAAGTATCCAGCAACACTTCTGTTCTAGGCGTTGACTACCGGTGGGCCGAAAACCCCAGCTACCTTGTCGATTTATCCTATATATATAGTGGTGGGGAGCAAAGCCACAATTTCCACCTGCGCGACATTTACTACCAAACCCAGATCCTGGACACTCAGACCTATTGGGGATTTAAGAGGCACACCTGGAGCCAGGCCGACCAAACCTGGGAACGAGGACTCTGGCAGCCCCGCTTTTTCTGGGACAAGCTGCGTCCGGAACAACAAGGAATGCTCGGCATCCACATAGATAAGGAAATTGGCAACAATCACCGACTTTACATTTTGGTGAGTCCCTTTACCATTCCTGAGTTTGGTCCATCATTTGACATCAACTCAGAGGGGCAGTTCAAATCCAAAAGTCCCTGGTTTCGTCCACCACCACGAACCACCGAATTGTTTTCCCAGCAAGTGGTCAACTACTACTCCCTCAAAGATCCGGACAAGGAAAGAATGATAGGTAGCCCCACTTTTGCTATTCAGTGGTCAAGCAATTGGGATGATTTTCAGTGGAGTGCCTCTTACGCCCATAAACCCATGAATCAAATTATGCCGGCGGCTTCTACCACTCTGGATCTCCCCAGTAACCGCATGGACGTGACTTCAGAAGCCAACCTTCGTTATCACCACATCGGAACCCTTGAAGTTGGCATGGCCAACTTAGATGGGTGGCAGACCTGGGCGTCTATCATCAGTGACGATCCTCAACCCAATGACTTCCCGGACACATGGATCACGCAAACCGTGGACCGGGCTTTTGTTTGGACCGCTTACGTTGGCTATGACTTTGAAGGGGAGGATAACCAGAATTCTCAGGCCTATGTCACTTATAGCTTTGTCGACGGTGGCGACGCACGAGACCAGGGCGAATTTGCCAAAGACAACAGCTACTATGAACATCGTTACCAGTACACCAAATCCCTGCGCCTGGGATACCAAGGACAAATCCCCGGATGTCCGGAGAAATCTATCACCACCAACACCAGCATCACCTATGACGCCGACCAAATGGGATTGGCCTTTCACTCCTGGTGGGGGTGGACCTTTCGCGAACAATGGACAGCAACCTTTCAGGCTGATCTCTTAGGAATTGTTAGTGATAAACCCGTGAAGTCTGAGGGCGGAGTGATCCGCGACTACCGCGCAAACGATCGCGTTAGCCTGGGGGTATCCTATGAGTTTTAGGAGAGCCCTGTGCCTAGCAGTTTTCACCCTCCTCATTTCCGGAACTTTGACCTTCAGTCTGGGGTGTGTGAACGAGAATCAACCCTATGTTCAATTTACCAGCGTGACCATTCCAGGCAGTCGTATTTGCGTGGATCACTTTGCTGACTCCATCGAGCGCTATGTCTACGCCAAGTTCTCTGAGCAAGAAGTGGTCGAGTTCTGGGACTGCTTGAACAACGCCGTTCAGCTCTTGAACAAGTACGTTCGGGGTGAAGAGCAGCATCGCTTCCACAAAAACGAATTAAGGGACTTCCTTCAGCAGTACTTTATGACGGATCGAGAGATTAGCGACAGCTTTCTGGTTGAGATTATGCGGGTCAAAACCCTGTTGCTCGGAGGAGATCTCACCTACATGACCAAAGTGCAACTGGATGAAATGCGCGGCCTATTTGAACAGGCCAAACAAATCACCCTTGACCTCTATCCACACATGTCGGTCATCAATCTGCCTTTGCAGGACAAAAACTCGGACACCAGCCACCATCCCCCTGTAGACGCGGCTATTGCCCTTCTCAGCAAGTCATTGGTTCAGATTGGACAGATGTTTAATAAGTACCAGGGGAACTACGAGTTTTCAAATTTGGAACGCTTGGTCTCCGAGGTGGACGACTTTCTCATTTACGAAGACCCGATTGACCGCTTAAAAAAGTTCAGCCTTTACGTGCCCATTTTGGCCCATGCTAAGGGGCTTCTATTGGGCTCAGGTCATGAATCAATTCTGAGCCACCAATGGGTTGATCTGTTCGATCTCGCCGGACAGGCTTATGGTATCACCATTCGCTTCACTGCTCATATCCTTGACGAGGATTTCACGCAAGGGGAACCCCTGCATCAGGTGGACCAGACCGTCAGTGATCTCTCACGCATCCTCATTGAGGGATTACGGCGCCATCAGGATTTCAAGTTTTCCCACGCTGAGATTGAGGGCCTGCTGTCCACCTTACCTGCGGCGGATTTGCTTCCGGAAGATTTTGACGTGTCTACCATTCTCGCCACCTGGAAGATTCTCGTCGATAAACTGCTGGCCAGCGGCATCAGCAATAGCGACGGATTTAGCATGAGGCATATGGAAAACCTCTTGCGCGAGTATGATCAGTGGTTTCAACCCCAGATCGAAATCAACAAGATCTTTACCTCGATTGTCGCTTTACCCAGTTGCGGCTCCCCTCTGCTGAGGTTTCCAAAATCCGACTATGGCTTTGAGGAGATGAAGCGCATCACGGACTGTGCCCCCTGGGCGGTGAGGCAGGATGAAGACTACCGTCTTTACCTGGACTACAACAACTATAGTCACATCCCGGAGCGCTTTTCCGTGTCGACTCTCAACTGGCAAAGGGCTCTGGTTCACCTATTGGCCAATGCCTACGCGACTGATCCCACAAGACAGATGAACCGCACTGGCCTGACTGAAAAGGAGCTGGGTCGGGTCTATCGGGATTTGAAACCTCTACTGGTCGCTTTGGAACTTGTGGATAAAAATGATGACGACTACTACAAGGATATCGTCCGCGACACCCGCTTTTTTATGCCTCAGAGTAACGGCAACGACATCGTCGAGTTCACCGAAGGGGTCGAGTACTATTACAATGTGCTTTCGGGCACCGAAATCACTCTTAAAATGGTCGAGGACCTAAAAACAGCCTGTGACTTTAAAGAAAGCATGGGTGAACGCTTTGGTGCGCCCTTTATTCAAGGCGATTGTGTGAGAAAATTTATCGGCCAGAACTTTGCCCTGTACTACCACCACCTGCCAGAAATGGTAAAATTCCAGCAAGGCCTGAGTTCGAAGGAGTGGGACAAAATGCTCTCCAAGGCCTTTGTCGCCTTAGGTCTAAAAGACGATGAACTGGAATACCTTTCTCAAGCCAGACTGGTGGAATTATCTGTATTTCTACAATATGTGGAAACTTTTGTTCTGCGCTTTGACCATAATCAGAATGGGAAACTGGCCGGATCGGAACTCACCGATGCCGTTGACAAGGTAGGAGGCTCCTGGGGCTCTCTGCTCAGCATCGGTGCCACCTTCTTTAGCTTTGATCGAGCCGAGCTCATCACCTTGTTTGCCGACATGAAGTGGTTGGTGGAGTAAACCCGGCCCTCTCCTCTAGTTCACATTCAGATAGGCATCAATGTAGGCGCGGGGAAGTCTTTCACTCAACTTTGAGTCCCTCTCCAAATCCCGCGCCACGTCTTGACGAAAAAGACCCATAATCGAACCCATATTGGTCAGCATCTTGCGAAAATCCCCTTCACTGATAATCAACTTGAGTACGCTGGGCAAGGCATCACGCAGTCGTTCAGCCAAATGGTCAAGCCCCTCTTCTCCGGCAAGGGCAGCCACTTTGGCTTCAAGACCCGAATCATCTGCGTAGGGGACTAGCGCAGCGGCAGCAAAAACACCAATTGGGATGCTCCCCTCTTCATAAGCTAGTAGGACTTCTCTCACTGACTGGGATACGGCCTCAACCGGCATTCGTATACCAATGTGACTTTCCTGACGACATTCATTCAGCTTTGAATCAGAGCGTGTTCGCCACCTCAGATTCTCCGAGTTCTTCACCGGAAAGCCAATTTCAAAACCCTGGGGATCTTTGGCTTCAGTATCGTGAAGGGCCATCGACAAAATATCGCCTTTGAACTTCTTAAACAGTCCGCCCAATCGATCTTCTCCCCAAGATTTCAACTGCCTCCTGGGCACTCGGATGTGTCCAGCTGCGAAGGCATCGGTGAGAAAGTGATCGCCAAAGGCATTTAGGTACAGGGCCTTACGCAAGTGGAGATCGCTGCCTTCTAAATCTCCTTGAGCACGTAACTCGCCAGCCAGTTTGGCCTCATTGAGAGCCTTGGTGTGCGCCCGCACATAGGCCTTCATGTTGTTCCATCCGAAATGTTCGATATTAGCCATTACCGTCTGTAGGCTATGCCGACTGTTAAAGAAGATGGCCCATTGGCAATGAGGATAATCCACTTCTGGTTTTTCCCTTTGCTCCTCGTGAACCTTTCCCTGTTTGTCTATGCACTTGAAAATGCGCTTCATCCCACCATTTGAGATCTCAGTATTCCCGTCCTCTTCCCAGGCCAGCTCTTCTTCCAGATAAAAGTCACCCAGCGTGAGAACTTGACCGTAGGTCAGGGAGAGCTTTTTATCTTTGCGGGGAACCTTGGGTCCCTGGCAGTAGACATTGGTCGACTGGGTTTCAGCACAGGCCTCAGAGAATCCCTGATCACCCAAATACCAGTGTTCGGCTCCGGACCAAAGAACACCAGGAGAATGCTCTGACGGACAAGTTTGGCCATGGGCCACTGAAACAAAGACCAGTCCAATCAGCACCGAGAACAGAAGATGTCGTCGCATAGATGCACTCCTTTGAATTTCCGAAAGACCAACGACCGGAAAAGCATAGGATCAACGACTCATCGACTTTGGATTGAGGATGCTTTAGTCCTGGAGACTGACTTTTGTGTGAGAACAGACTTTGGACCTAGGCCTTTGGAAGGGGTTTCCAAACTCTGGTCCTAATGTGCGGCGCCGACCCGAACTGGTTTTTGGCTGGGCCGCCGCGGTTGAAAATGATAGAAAATGATCATGATTACATCGCTCAATCATATCACCATTGCTGTTCGCGACCTAGAAGGGTCATTTTCTTTCTACCAGGATGTCTTGGGTTTTAAGCCCATCTTGCGCTGGAAGGGTGGTGCCTATTTTCTTGCGGGTGATTTGTGGTTTTGTCTCGATCTTGATTCATCGACTCGCAAAGAAGCCCTGCCTGAGTACACCCATATTGCCTTTACCATTTCACAGAGTGACTTCCCAAAGATGGTAACACGCATCCGCGAGTCTGGTGCCAAAGCCTGGAAAGAAAATATCTCAGAAGGTGACTCCTTTTACTTTCTCGACCCCAACGGCCACAAACTGGAAATTCATGTGGGAGATTGGCGCTCGCGCCTGCAAAGTGCGCTTGAGAACCCCTGGGATGTGTCAGTAGAGATTCTCTGAAGTGCCGAAAAAATATTTCTCCTTCGATAGGGATGTAATTCAATTACCCACCAATCGTCAATATTGTCACCTCCTCCGCTCAACTCAACGACGGGCCTGAGGTCATGGCGACCATGACAATTGGCAAAGCCTTTCTCGCCCACAGCTTGGACCCTTATCCCGGTCAAAAAAACGAGATCCGAATTATTTTTCCCGATCAGACTACCTACAAGTACTCCGACCGGGCCGCTCCGGACTGGTTTGGTTTCATTGAGAATTGATCTGACCCGATTCTCTCATTTTATATTCAGGTTCAAAAGCCTTGAGGCATTTTTGTACATGATGAACTCTCTGAAGTGGGTATGATTCTTGGTTTCAGCATTGACCTTAGCCCGCAAATTCTCTAGGCCCTTGGCGTAGTATTGGCTCTGACCTGACTCTGGGAGATAGAGTCCCAACTCGGGGCTTTGCACGTCAGTTCCCAAGAGGACTCTTTGAAAGATGTTGTTTTGTACCAGTTGGTCTTCCGTAGGGAAATTTACACCTAGCTCGGTTTCACAGTAGAGGTTGTTAAATTTCATCATCAAATCAATGGGGCAGGAATGGGCAAAAACAAAGGTGGTGGCTGGGTTTTTGGTGATCGCATCTTCCAGTTCTCTTCGTCCCAGGTCCACCGTAGTGCCATAGTCAAAGTCGTAGTGAAAGAGAACTGGTACCTTGAACTCAGAGGCAATTTTATAAATCTCCATCATTATGGGGGTGTTGGCTGGGGTTTTGGTGTCCTTAGGCATATTCCTTAGGTCCAGCTCCCCTATCCCCTTCCAGAAGCCCTTTTGCAGAAGCCCTTTTACATAACCAGGGGCCCGAGGGTCGGCCGGATCAAAGCCCCCAATAAAGGGAATAATCTGATCTGGGTATTTTCGATAGAACTCTTCAATCCACTGATCGTGATCTTGGGAGTAGGTGGGAAGGTTGCCGCCCAGGTTACCCTCCTGGTTTTCTGGTTTGTGTTTGGCGTGGAGAGAAAGAATCGTTTTAACCACAAAAGCCTGCTCCGAGGCCTCCATGAGATTGGCAATATACTGTTCGTTGGCTGCCTTGCCCAGTGAAGGAATAATGTGAGCGTGAAGATCAATAATTGGCAACCGATCCATCTTGAGGATTCTCTGCCCGTTACCGTGAGTAATCATATCGCGGTATTTGTAGTTGCCGCCCGTGTTATTTATGACCGCAGTCCTCAAAATTCCGATTCCTTGAGAGTAGGAGTATGATCCACCCGGAAAGAAAAGCTGTAGATTGTTATTCTGAATATCGGTACCAAGAATAATCCTGTCGAACATCTTTAGCTCCGACAGTTGGTTGTAGCTGGGAAACTCCATGGCGGGTTCGGTTTCGCAGTACAGATTTGAATACGGCTCAAGTAGCCCGAGAGGACAAGAGTGAGCAAAGATAAAGGTGGTCTCGGGATTTTTGGTGATGGCATCGTCAAGTTCGGCAAGTCCCACCGACTCTGGAACTCCATAGTTCATGTCGTAATGGATTAAAACCGGCACCTGATACTTGGCCGCAACCTGGTAGATTTTCATCATAATCGGAGTGTTAGCTGGAGTTTTGGTATCTTTAGGTTGATTGCGCAGGTCGAGCTCACCAATTCCGAACCAGTCGCCAGATTTAAGCATTCGTTCCACATAGGCGGGGGCCTGGGGATCTGCCGGATCAAAACCGCCCACAAATGGTATGATGTGCTCTTTGTTGGCCTGATAGAGTTCAGAGATCCATTGGTCATGAGAGGGCGAATACTTAGGCTGTCCAGTTGCCTGAATGTCGTGTTGATGTTTGGCATGTAGAGCTAAAACAGTCTTTGAAACTTTAATATTCGCTTTCTTGGTTTCAGCAATCAACTTGGCAATATAGGCCTGATTACCCGCTTTGCCCAACGAGGGAACAATATGGGCGTGAAAGTCGATTATAGGAGGAACGCCTTGCCAGACATCCCGCACAACATTCGTGCAGGCGGGTGGATTGTCAGCCCCGTTTTTACAGCTATCAAAGCTGCTGCAGTCCGGATAGTTTTTGGCTCCATTCAAACAGACATTGAAGGTCGTACAAGAGGGATAGTTGTTGCCCCCGTTTTGACAGACATCTTTTGGGGGCTGCTGAGGTAGACTGCAGGTTGGAAAGTCCATGGCACCGTTGGGACATTGGTTACTGCCAGGATTCCCGGGGTTTTCAGGGCTGCCAGAGGAACAAGTTTTCCCTTCGCAAGATGCTTGCGATTTGAGGGGAACGGGAACCCCGGTGCATGACTGAAGAAGGGCGACCAAGGCGCAGGAAGCCAACGCCAATAGATGACTCGAAACAGATTTCATATCACTCCCAACCGTGACAACGAATTCTTTAACCTACCAATTTGTAAAGGGACTAGTTGATGTGGTTACCCAACGTCAGCTGACTTACAACCCCGATCTGTCGACCCACGGAAGGTCTGAATGAACGACTACACCGGTCCTTGGTACCTAAAAGAGGCAAAGGCCGTACCAGGCCAAATAGAACGGACTGGGCGACCAGCCCTAGGGAGTGTCGAAGGTTTTATCAGGATTCTGAGCATTTAACGAGTGTGAACCGAATTTACGGCGGAGTCCGGATTATTCGCTCCCATCCTGGTTGCTCAGCCTCCTTTCAGTCGGCAACTAAATTTTTAGCATCCTGCTAAAAAGTGTAAAGTATGTCTCCGGAATGGACCTTTGGATCCGACTACTACCTTTAAACTGAAAAAGTGGACTTTCGCTTGTTCTCGCGCCGTGCGATTGGCACGGACGCGCTAACTGCACTCGTTTTCCTATCCAGTTTTCAGTCGCGCCTACGTCGCTTTGAAAACTGGAGGTTTCGTCGCACCTTGAAGAAAAACAAGGGCTTGGAGACCTCGGGCACCCAACCTTCACTCAGATCCAAATAGCTTCACTACTCGTCCCATTGCATCGCTTGGCGGCAGAAATTTTAATCCCTCGGTTGCTCCAGCAACACTCGAACCAGCCAACCTGAGGTACCTCTCCATGACCTGGAGTGATTTCCACCCGAAAATCTGCATAACAATTACCGGTGCAACGCCATCACGCAAAAGGGCTGTACAGGCGCAACTTCTGAGGGAGTGAAACCTTATTGAAGGCAAACCTACGCCCACACAAAACGCCCTGAGTACCTCTGCCTGCCGTCCATCCTTCCACGCCTGAAACCTCGGGAGAACGAATTCTGAGCCCTTACAGATGCCCTTCAGTTCCTTAAGGAGAGAGGCAAGTTCTGAGTTTATGGGCACAGTTCTCCAGTACCTTCCCTTGGTCGGCCCAAACCCGGTCTTGTTGGTCCAATTCTCGTGAACAAAGATAACAGCGCCTTCCATGTCCACATTTTGCCACCTCAGCGAGATAAGCTCGCCACTACGCATTCCCGTGTGGAGCGCTACAGCCCAGACTGGGTACCAAGGGTGCTTGAGTTCCTTTGCTCGCTTCAAGAGAGTCCTTACCTCCTCAATGGTTAAAATTTCGGGCTTCTTTTCTTCTTCTTTCCGGGTGGCCCTATAACCCTCAGTAGGAAGGCTAAATGACTTGGGAAGCGCTCCAGAAAGCGCAGCCCACTTCAATACAGAGTCGATCGCCGATCGCAACTTCTTCTGGCGTGAGATTGACAAAGAAGACTCCACCTCATGCAACCTTCTCCAGACCTGAGCCTTATCCAGCCTATTCACAGGAAGACTCATCCAGTCCGAGGTGTGTTTATGAATGACTGAAAGATAATCAGCCAGGGTTCTCACACTAATTCTCGATGTGAAAATACAATCCCTCCTGACTGAAAGCTCCCACCTCTCGACCAACGTTTCCCATTTTTCCTGGTCATTTTCTCTCTCGGTGACGAGCCTCAACACCAACTTCTCTAGCCTCCTTTCAATTCTTTTAGCCTCCTGCAAAGTATGTATTCCTGTTTTGGTCTTTCTAACCGTAACCGCAGGATTCTTCTTACTAGTTCGAACAACAGAGGCTCGAAAGAGCCTCTTGCCATCAACGAAATACT
This sequence comes from Pseudobdellovibrionaceae bacterium, assembly GCA_020635075.1. Lineage (NCBI taxonomy): Bacteria > Pseudomonadati > Bdellovibrionota > Bdellovibrionia > Bdellovibrionales > Pseudobdellovibrionaceae > Pseudobdellovibrionaceae bacterium. The sequence goes on from JACKAM010000001.1 coordinate 1,874,404, forward strand.
CTCTAACCATCGTCAAGCTCCTACATTTTAGAGTTTTCGATGGCTCGCATGAGCTCATATTGATCAACGTATATTCTTCCCAAATACTTTCGGCAAGGTAACTTTCCTCTGTAGATCAGGGCCCTCACAGCGGCTACTGATCGCCCTAGCAATTTGGCGGTTGTCTTCACATCAATCCAACGATTTCCCTGCATTCCGGGCGGAAGTGATTCGCCCATCAGAATTCTCTTTTACTTGGGAAATAGCCAACTGTTTCAATAATACGAATTACAAACTCAACCACATGCTCTCTTTTCACCCAAGGTATCCAAAAGTCTTTTTTGGGATCAATCTTGGATTTTTCCTTTATGAGTTCAAATACGTGAACATACTGTTCTTTAATCGGGCCACCGGGCCTATCTCTAAAGCCGGCCTCATCAATCTTGTGGTATACCCAGTGAGGGCCCTTTTCGCTGGAAATCCTTACCCTGAATTTTTCCCTCAGAAAGTCAGCGATTGTTGCTGGCGAAATCAGCTTGTTTGGAAATTTGGCAAGTAACGCCGTTTCAAGTTTGTGCCGGGACTGGCGCACTCGGTATTTACGTCCCTGTGTTTCTACGTCCATGGATTGCCTCCGGACAGTTACGCTCGAAGAAGAGCCCATTTAACAAATTGCCGACCAGAAAGATCGGCACTACATATCTTGTAACATTAACCATTTGATAATGTCAATAGTCGATATTTGACATTAGATTGCATTTTTTGTATCATTCAGTTAAATAGAGATAAATGCAGAGGATTGCTATGATAAACGAAATTGTTTACCGAAAAGTGGACCTTGAGAAAATCAAGCAAGACTTGGGCTCCGGAGCAAAGGCCATGATCCGGCACCTTTCCAATGCCAAACAAAAAACAAATAGAATCTCCGACATGTACGTCTTGGCAAGTCGATGTAAGGAAAAGGAAGGACTTGGCAAAGAAGTCAAAATTCCGGTGCGAGAGTTTTTTACTCGTCTTGCAGACCTCCATTACGGGAAGGTCGTAGGAAGGCAGTTTGAGTGGAGCCCTAGCGCCCTAATGGTTCTTGGAAGCCTTGAGAATAATCCATCTCCCAGGGCTCAACACACAGTTGGTCAGATCGATAGGGCTAAAGCTTCAGCCGTTCGAAGACTAAGAAGGCATGTTGATGGCATTTACAAAGGAAATTTGGCCTCTCTCGCAAACTTGATATACGACAGCAGAAATCCATGTGCAATTGATTGGAAACACTCGATTTCGGTTGAAGACGGAGGTCCCATTTTGGTGGGAATGATTGGGCCAGAAAGGGTACACAGTAAACAGGCGCTCGAAAAAATAATGGCCCACCTTCGGTCGTACCTAGATGAGTATGAGCAACAACTGACCAAATCACTACCCTAACAAATGCGCTCTTCAATTGCCCGAGGCGCACTTCAAGGTGCGCTCTAGTACAGCTCAGAGGCGACTTGCCAGGCGGTCAACGTCGCCGCCTTTCCTAAACTCCTCTCGGCCGCATCTCATAAGCTCTTGTTTTTGATAACCTTTTCCATGCATCCAAATTCGCATAATTAAGCGTTATGCGATTTTCGGGCTTTTACGCTGATACGGTTCAATTTCCCGGAGCTCTCACAGAGAGAGCGACGGATGATTACCTGCTAAGTGGTACGAGTCTCGTTAACCCACAATGCGCCTGAGCGCTTGTGGCAATAAAGATATTGCCTTTTGGGAGTGAAACGAGGTCGATGATAGAATGATTGACAAATGCATTCATCAACTCCGGCTCTTCGCATTCCTTTGTGGTAATGCTCAAGCCGAAAAAATCGAATTTAGTTTACCATAAATCAGTTAAAAAATCCAAAAAGAGCTAACATCAAAGTCAGAAGTCAACATAGTTCATCACGACTGCCCAGCACTACACTCTATACTTTCTATCGACGATACGGTTGGTTTTGAGATGACTTTGTTCTGCGATTTATACGCCTCACTCCAAAAATCCTTGAGCCTCCTCTTTCCTTCAAATGCAGACTCCGCTTCACCTCTCTCGCCATAATCGCCTAGATGGAAGTGAACAAAGTGCTGAGATCTTCCATGAAATTCAATGCCAGCAACCGTCCACTTCCCATCATCTCTTTCACACATCACCAAAATTAGTGTTCCTTCATTTATTAACTCATAGTCGCAGATCAACAGCCTTGGGCTCCAATCATCTAAATCGCTATAAGAAAACTCCAAACCCGGCTTAAGCTTCTGAAAGTAATCAGAGATTGGGTTGATACCGGTCTCCTCGGGACTACATGGGAACTTGTCTCTGCCTCTCCAAAAGAAACTGGCGCAACCAGGAGTGCAGGTCAACTCAAGTCCCGGTTCTCCAGCTAGTCCAACTTCCCATTTTTGTAGCGGTTTATAGACTCTAGATCCAAACGACTGTATTGGTTTGGCTCCTGGCTTGCTAGGCTTCTTCTTTAACTTTGCCCAAGCCGACATCCGAACTTTGCAATTGTGAGCTTCCTCTGGCGTCACAGACCGCATCCAGGCATAGTTTGAACCCGTCGCCAGGCCATTTAGCATAGATGGATTTTCAAGAAATGCATCGATACTGCCGCAAAGATACTCAATCTTTTTCCTAGTGACTGGGTTCTGTAACGAGTTTTCAAGTCGGGTCAACCATCTCAGGTTTTCCGGCCGATTATTCCGACAGTTGGTGTCGATATGATCAACTACATATTTGGGATCTGGTGGATCGCCATGAAAAGCGGTCGCAACAATCCTGTGTACCCTCACGCCGGAAAACATCAAATATGCATTTTGCCTATTCGGTTTTCCAAATGTCCACTTGTTGTCGTTGGGACGAGATCTACCGCCCGGTCTTTCATGTCGGAGAATAGCTCCATTGTCTCTAACTGAATATCGCTCACCTTCAAACACACATTCTATTTCGACCGAATACTCATCCAACAAATTGACTGCCTCCATTTTACAAATTCCTGTTTGGGTTCAGGTGTCCTACAATTTCAGACACCTCCTTTGGTTGAACCCGTTGAGCAAGCGTTTTCGCAAACTTCTTGGAAAACCATTCAGGTCTTTCGTAGCTAAAATTGATGGTTGCCAGGCATATGGTAGTCGCTTGAGAGCAAGGCACCTCGTCATTCATCGCCAAGCTTCTACCTATAAATCGGACGGCCTCCATTACAGCAGCCGCTTTATCCGCATCATTGCATCTCGATAGGTTGAGTGCAGAAATTAGGTGGGCAGCAAGCGCGTTCGTCTCTTCCTCTGCGCGCTTCAAATCAGCACTAAATTTTGATGGGTCAGGAGATTTCAAGAATTCTTCAGATACATTCCTGGTTTCGTGAACATCGTTTGAGAGCTGGTTCACTGGCGAGACTATTTCAGAATAAACCTGATTGAGTTTCACCTCTGCCTTCAAAAAATCTTCGTCGGTCCAACCCGTCGGCAGTCTAGTCGCCGCCTCTACCAACTGGTTTATCTCCTGCAAACTCTTTTGGTGATGCTTCCAGGGTTCAAGTTGCCATTTTCGGATCAGCTGATCTCCTTTGCGTTTCAACCTCTCCTTTTTTCTATATCTAGCCTGCTTTTCCGCATTCGAATTCGTTTCCACAACCGCCTCCCTTGGTCTCGTTACTTCTCAAGAAAGTAACATAACTAATTTAAAAACAACCTGTCAACCGACGCAGTAGCCTTGATAAGGCAGAGCATTAGCGTGTTGGTGCGATGCGAAATATATTTTCGGATCAACTCAAATGAATCGAAAACTGAGATTTCGTGATTCAGTCAACCTAGTGAGAAATCAAGTGGACCACCCGGCTCAATGGAACAGCTCCAAGCTCAAGAAACAGAGGCCCAAGAATAGTCAAAAATAATATACCCAGGCCAAATGATGATAGGGACAGTTCAGTTCCATAAGGTTCAAGGTCGCCCAAATTTCTCCCTTCATATAAATACATCAACTATTGGTCCAGCTACTCCGATAGAGAGTCCAACCTTTAGGAGGGCTCGACTATGCTTGCCTCTACCACTGATCTCATTATTGGACTTGTCGCACCTTTGGGTACTGATCTTGATCAATATATTGAGCCCTTATCGGTTGCATTTGAAAATTTAGATTACAAGCCGAATGAAATTAATCTAACGGACTGGCTAACCAAGCAATTCACTGCACCCAGATTTAATTCCTATTTTGAAGAAGTCTCTTGGAAAATCGACAAAGGAAATGAAATCCGAAAGAGCGGCAACAATGCCGTTTTCGCTGAGTATGCGATTTATCAGATTAGGCAGTTTGAATCCCAGCGTTCATCAAATGTGCCAACTGTACATATCATCAGGCAATTCAAACGACCTGAAGAAATCGAAAGGATGAAAGAGATATTTGGTGACCAGTTTCTTCTTCTCGGAGTAAATACATCGAAAAGAGATCGCAAATCATATCTTACCAATGTGAAAAACATCTGCTCTGACGAGGCCGACACTCTCATCACGAGAGATGAAAAGGAGGACGGCAACAAGCTCGGACAAAGAATGGAAGATACCTTTCAACTTGCGGATGTCTTCGTCTCAAACGACCTCATAGATAATCAGATTAATAGGTTCGTCGATTTAGTATTTAGCAATCCTTTTCAAACTCCAACACCAGACGAATACTTTATGTTTTTAGCATATGCATCTTCATTGCGTTCTAGTGACCTATCTAGGCAAGTTGGTGCAGTCATAGTTTCGCCCGAAAAGGATCTAATCGCAGCGGGCTGTAACGAGGTGCCTTCTCCGGGCGGTGGCAACTACTGGCCTGGAGATCCCTTTGACAAGAGAGACTTTCAACTTGGTCGAGACTTCAATCATGAACGGCGTGAAATGATTTATGATGAAATTTGTGAAAAGCATCACCAAAACATTATCTCTCTTCTGCACAAATTAGAGAAGGATTTGAAACTAGATAACGGCTCCAATGGCGCGATTACGGAAATTATTGAAAATTACAATTCCAAAGACTTCAAGAAGTCTATAGACGAAACTTCTCTTCGAGATCTAACTGAATATGGAAGACCGGTGCATGCTGAAATGAATGCGATAATTTCAAGCGCTAGAATCGGTATTGGCACAAAAGGCTCAGTTCTCTATTGTACAACCTTCCCGTGCCACAACTGCACTAAGCATATCATTGCAGCTGGGATAACAAAGGTCATTTATATTGAGCCCTACCCAAAAAGTCTTGCCGGCTACCTTCACAAGGACGCATTAGATTCTGACAATCCCACTCAGGTTGAATTTAGACCATTCGTCGGAGTGAGTCCCGTCCGTTATTCTGACCTTTTCGCAACCAATCTAAAACGTCTCGGTAAAACCATTGAACGCAAAGATAAAGAAACTGGCAAAAAACTCCTGTATTCTGGTGACAAGAAAACTTTCCGATACAAACGACACGGAAGTGAAGCCGAAAAGAAGTCTATTGGTAATATCGAGGCGAAAATTAAGGATATTGAAGGAAGAGAGATTACAAAGGCTAATAATGAATTTAAGGAAGGCGAAAAGGAGTATTTAGATTCTAGATCCGCCGTGAAAATCAATAGGGCTGACGAAGAAACCTAACTCCATTTTTTTTCTCAGTTTCACTAAGAATCTTTTCAAATTCCATTTTGAGTTGATAAAACTCATCCCACAATCGGTCAACCTGTGCCGATGATCCGCGCACCGAAGATTGGCAAGCAACTTCTGAACGGATATCAGATACTCTTTTTCGAATCGCTCTCACTTTATCAATTGTGTCCATTAGCTCCTCAAATTACTCTTCAGACTCGCGATGACAAGTCATAAGTGCTGCTAGTCCAATTTCTTCCAAAAATACCTATTTTTTATTTTGAGACCGAGGGCAGGTGCCAAGCCTTGGCCATAGCGGATTTCCGAACACGGTCACCGTATCCAAGGTGCACTTTGTTTGCACTTTTTCTGCACTAAACTATGTGATGCTGAGACGAATCATGTTGAATTGAAAACCCAAAAAGCCATGCGAGCCATCGATTAAATCGTTTTGAGTTCTCAATACTTATTCGCAACTCGGATCATGGCGCTTGGGAATTTGGAGGTGGCGGCCGGATTCGAACCGGCGTTCACGGATTTGCAGTCCGGTGCCTAACCACTTGGCTACGCCACCCTCGATTTGATGGTCTTGCGCTGACTGAGATCAGCGAAGAGATCAGATAAAAGCAAATTGGCTTGTAAAACTCAAGCCTTATTCAATTGGCGGAGAGCTCAGGCAAATATTCTATGAAGGTCTTCGAAGCTCTGCCAGGCCCACTGGGCGGCCTCATCTATATGTTTGGTGGTGATTTGCTCAGCCAAATCCATATCAGCCAATGTCCTGGCTACCCGCATCATGGCCCGAGCTCGGCGCTGGGAACCACCAGTTGAGGGTAGGAGGTTCTCGCGGGTGAATTCGTCCAGACTTTCAGCAATCTGAAGACCATCGGCCCTTCCGTTAGGGCGGGGCCAAGCCTCCCCGGTTCGCTGCATCTGAAAGCCTCGAACCTTCTGGACCTGCTCGCTGATTTGGATCAAGTTCATGGTTGGGCCCTGTTTCTTCTTGCTGGCCAAGGGCCCACCACCTTTGAGCCAACTGTCGCTAAAGGCCAAGACATCAAACCGATCAAGCAGTGGACCACTCAGTTTTTCCAAATAAGAACGACATCGGGTCAAACTGTAGTGGCAGTTCATTCGCTTGCCCGGAACCAAGCGCCCACAATGGCAAAGGTTGGTGGTGGCCAAAAGTTGAAAGCGAGCAGGGAGAACTTGAGTCTGGCCAACACGGGAGATGACAATCTCTCCCCCCTCTAGTGGTTCCCGCAGGGCCTCTTTAACCTGATTGTGGAATTCCAAAAACTCATCCATGACTAAAAGGCCCCCGTGGGCTCGGGTGATTTCCCCTGGGAACACCGGCACCCCACCGCCAATCATCGACATGGGAGGAATGGTGTGGTGAGGACAGACAAAAGGTCTTTGGCGTTCCTCGGGCGAGTTAAACCAGCGGCGAATGCGGGAAATCTCCCGAGCCTGATCGGGGGAGGGAGGAGACAATAGTGAATGTAGTGCTTGAGCAAAAGTGGTCTTACCTGATCCGGCGGGACCGGCGAGCAAAGTGGGATGCTCCCCGCAGGCAACCATAGTGAGGAGGCGACCCACCTGAGCCGGGAAGATGAAACCGCGTTCATCGGTCACATGAAGATCAGAGAACTGGGCCTCTTCTTCTTGGACTGGAACCTGAACATCGGGTTCTGTTACCTGACTGAGATTTTCCAGGCTGAGCAAGCGGTGCGGGGTTCGACCGCGAATTTTTCCGGTCAAAATGGGAACTGACTCCGGGTGATCAAACAGGGACTCCAAATCCCCCGGGGCATAGACCTTTCCGTCCAGGCCCAATTCACCGTAAACAAATGCTTCATCTTTAAGCTCGCCCGGAGGCTCCACTTGTCCCGAGCGCCAAAGATAGCCGCAGGCAATGGCCAGTTCCAAGCCGCGACTACTCTTACGCCAGTGAGAGGGTCTTAAGTTGACCAATATCTGCTGGCCTGCCGGCCACTCAAAGCCCTGGCTCTTAAGTGCCGACTTGATCCTTAAACCGCTCTCCTTAATGGCAGTGTCGGGCAAGCCCATGATTTGCAGTTGGTTACTTCCCGCCATCAAATTGATTTCAACTTCGATGGGCACCAATTCTAAACCTTTGCGGACAAACGAATAGATTCTCATGCGGCTGGGTTCTGCACGAGTTAGACCAGGGCCAAAAGTTAAAGTATTGGATTTGATTCCAGAGTGATCCGACAATCGGACTTGAATGTGATACTTGAAGCTTAGGAGTTAAAAACTGGTCCCTTTGATTGTTGATCCACAAAATCCTTTATCAGTGAAGTCGGTCCTTTGCCGACCATCCTCCGCAAATCCTCACGCGCCTTTCGGCCGCGGGCGCGTCTTCGGAACGCATCAGCTTTGCTGCTGCGCTTCGTTCGGCTGAGCCTATTCCCTTCGGTCACTCAGCCTCCCGCCCCGCGCGACGGCAGAGGATTCGGATTTCCGGGAATGGCTCGGCAATCGGACCAATCCCCGGACAAAGGCAAAACACAATTTTGTGGATCAACAATCAAAGGGACCAGTTTTTAGGAGTTGGCTTCTTCAGACAGGGGATGGTTGCGGTCGATCTCATCACGAATTTTGGCCGCCGACACGTTCGTGTAGATTTGGGTGGTCTGAATACTGGAATGCCCCAAAAGCATTTGAATGGAACGTAAATCAGCACCTGATTCCAAAAGAGCAGTGGCACATCCGTGACGGAACTTGTGGGGACTCACCGGCTCGTCAAAACCGGCCTTTTCGGACCAAGCCGACAGCCATCGCCAAATATCCACCCGACTGGGACGTCGCCCCCTGTCATTAATCAAAATGGCATTGTCGGCTTTTTTGACCAAGTGGCTGCGCACGTGAACCAAATAGTCCTTTAGTTCCCGCAAAAGCTTTTCGGTCAAGGGAATGAGCCGCTCTTTGCCGCCTTTGCCTTGAACCCGCACCCAACCGTCAGTTTCGTTGAAATCCGCAATGTCCAGACCAATGAGCTCACTGACCCGACAGCCCAGTCCAAAGAGCATCAAAAGCGTGACCTGATTGCGTGCCGTACGATAAGGGTTTTCCACCTCACAGGCATTGAACAGCCGCAGAAAATCTTCAGTCGTCAAACCACGAGGCAGCCCCACTTTGACCTTTGGTGGCCGCAACTGGCGAAGCTCGGGCACCTTTTGTCCTTGTTTTTCGCAAAAACGAAGATAGGTGCGCAAACTGGAAACCACCCGCGCCTGAGACCTAACGCTCAAACCCTTTTTGCTCATATACTCATAAATGTGGGAAATCTCAGAGTGCTTGGATTTGAATTCTTCATACAGTTCTAAGTCGCGACGATAGGCCATCACCGTGTTGAGGGAACGACCACGCACGTGCTGTAAATCTTCGAAGAATTCTACCCAGTAGTCTAATGCCATAATGCTAGGCTCTTTATACCAAATATTTCACATCAAGCCTAATAATTTTTTGTCCGAGAATTTTTACAGAAAACTGATGGGCAAGCAAGAGCGAACCTTATGTTCGGGAGTTTTTCATTCATCGTCACACACCAAATGCGAGTGCCACAACAACATGAACTAAGGCCGTCACGTACATCAAGGACGTAAATGGAACGTGAAAGGCATGCCAGTAGCCAAGAGCTTTTCTAAACGGTTCCATGAACACACTATCTCTGGTAGTCATCGCCCACCCATAGAGATATTTTCGCGTCTGCTGAGGCCACTCCGGCTGAACCCGAGGGATAGAAAACATCATTAACCGCACATCACCCGCAAGGGAGCCCCACACAGCGCCCAAAAAATCCACGCGACTATCAGGAGCACCAACAAAATCAAAAAACCTTTTACGGGTGATGAGGTAGTCAGGGTCGTCAGTTGAGATATTGGCTTTTTCCAAGGCATTGAACAGTTTTCGCCTAAAAGTGTCCGCATTGGAATCCAGCTGAGCCTTGGAACGCGAGACTTTGACAAAAAAGTAACGGCCTAAAACTCCACTACCGGCCGAAATCATCATGCTCCAAAAGCTAATAGCCACCAAGCCTCCCACTTTGAAATCTGTATGGAAGACAATGAGAGTCGGACCCAACAGTCCACAGAAAATATGGTAGTCCAGCCAGGCGTCCAGCCTCCCCATTTTGTGCATGGCGGGAATTCTCTTGCGGAGGACATAAAGATTGGTCACAAGCATGACGGAGAGGCCGGCCCAACCCAAAAAGTAGCTAATGGGCTTTCCGGCCTCAGTAGATAAATTGAATGATTTGAGCTGGGGGGCCACTTTGGTCAAGGCAACAATGATACTGCCTGACATATAATGGTTGAGGCACCAATACTCCCAAGCCATCAGGCCCATCAACGAAAGCCAAAGCCAGACTAAACGCTCAAATCTCAATGCTTGCGACTCCTAGGTGACTTTCAAGCGGCCTGCTGAAAGGCCTCGCCAAATTTCTTTTCTATTGTAATCCCAAGTTTCGTCAAACGGCCATAGGGTTTTTCGGCTCCTGCGAACACAAAAAGGAAATCATTGGCTACCGTCACCGGTTCGCCTTGTTTGCTGACGACGAGCCGGTCCTCATGGATTTCTGAGACCTGGGATTCAAACCAAATTTTGAGCCTTCCCTGCCTCTCTAGTTTTTCCACATCTTCACGGTTTTCGTCGTTGGCTCGGTCAATGGCCTTGCCCCTTACGAGAATTGTAACTTCATTACTGCGCTTGGCATGAGCTAGCATTTTGGCCGCCTCAAGTGCCGAGTTTCCTGCGCCAACAATCACAATCTTTTTACCCATATAGTGATCAGGATCAATCAGGCTATAGGTGACTTTAGCCAGATCTTCATTGGGCAGACCCAATTTGCGAGGACTTCCAGCCACTCCCAGAGCCAGGATGAGTTTTTTGGTGGTGATAGATCCCTCACTGGTGTTCACCGTGATCACACCATTGTGTTCGACAAAACCTTGAAATTTTACTTTTTCGCGGATCTTGAGACCCGTTTTCCTCATGACAGCCCGCCAGTAGGCCAAGAGCTCCTCTTTGGTCACCTTGTTCCTGGCAAACTTCATCAGACCGACGATCGGCAGTTCAGCCGGATAGGTCATGACGATTTTTTGTCGAGGGAAGTTGTTGACCACCCCTCCGAGAGTGTTCTGATCCAAACCGATATAGCGTTTGCCTGCTTTAATCGCCGCAAGCGCTGCGGATAGGCCTGCTGGGCCAGCGCCGATGATCACCACATCTGTCTGGGTTTGACCTCCCCGTCCAGACAGGTTCTTAACAGCGTGTTCACCCGCAATCTTGCCCTGCTTAACCGCATTGCGAATCAGGCCCATACCGCCCAATTCTCCGACGATATAAACACCAGATACATTGGTTTCATAGTTGGGAGAGAGGCGCGGCATATCGAGCCCCACCTTTTTGGTACCAAACACCAAGGTGATGGCCCCAGCTGGACAGGCCACCGCACACTCACCGTGGCCGACACATTTGGTAGGTGATACCAATGTGGAAAGATGATCCACAAGCCTCAGAATATCGCCTTCGGGGCACACCCGCGTACAGGATCCACACCCAATGCATTTTTTGGGGTCCACTTCCGGATGAAGGGTAAATGGAGTGTCCATCCCCGACTTTTTGGCTTTGGCCAAGACCTTCACGGCCGCATCAGATGCAGTTTTCTCCCCACGAATGCCATAATAGGCGACCGCTGAGACGATTCCCACTGTGATGATTTCAAGATGATTGGAGATCAACTCCACTATAGCCATAACAGCCCCCGCTTTGCTATGACCTCCACTGATTCTAAAATTATATCGGAATTCCCTCGCAATTGGTGAATTATCAAAGAAAATCCGGAGATTTAACCCCTCGTATCTCAAAATGAGACAGACTCACACGGCCCTTCGCTTCATATCAAATCGAATCCACCGAACTCCCTAGGGGGTCAGGTGAGATCTTGCCTTCTCAAGCAGCTGGGGATCTGACCAGTCCCGGGCGCCAACAATATGATCGAGGAGCTCGCCAGTAGGCGAAAACAAAAAGGTCTCAGGCAGGGCATCCACTCCATAGCGAGTGGAAACTGAACTGCTGGGATCCCAAGCAACAAACAGGTTGGGCCGTTTGCCATCAAAAGCCTTCAAGAAGTTGGCGATGTCCTCCTTACGGTGATCGGCCGAAATGGCCACCATTGCCAACTTCTGCGAATGCTGATCAAGCAGCTTCACCATGCTGGGAAACTCCTGGAGACACGGACCGCACCAACTGGCCCAAAAATTCACCAGCACCACTTTCCCGGAAAACTGGCGCAAAGAGACCCCATTTCCATCAAGTGATTGCAGAGAAAAATCATGAATCCCTTTCCCTGCGACGTTCCCACTTACCTCGTCCCTTGAAAAAGAATGATACAGTTCCCACCCCAAAGTCCCACTGAGAAGAACGGCAACTAATAACCCGATAAGCCAAAAAACTCCTGAGCTCCTCATCTAGTTAGCCCCCGTAAAGGTAAACTGATTGTGGCACTGAGAACACTCCATAAAGTTGGGCATGATGTGTGGAGGAGAACTCACGCTAGCTGCATCGCTTTGGTGACAGATAAAACAAGTGTTGGGAGTGCCTTGGTACACCCCGCTCGTATGGCAGTTCACACAATCAAGAGTGCGGTGGACTCCCCGCAGTGGGAAGCTACTCAGCGAGTGTCTGAACTGACTATCTTCCCAAAAACTCTGCCGATGACACTCACCGCAATAAGGAAGTGTGCTATTGTGAACATCATCTTTTTGATGGCAGAGCAGACACTGATCGCTCAGGCCACTGAGTTTGCGCCCTTCCACCCCATGGCATTCAGCACACTGAAGGGTGTAGTGAACTCCGTGCAAAGTGTAATTCCGATGGAAGTCCTTGACAATAGTCCAATCATCTTCCCGATGACAACTTTCACACTTCTTGCCCATTTCACCTTTGTGCTTATCGTCTTTGGCATGACAAGCAATGCACTCAGTGTCCATGGGCTTAAACCGCACCACCCGGCGCTTCTTCTTCTTAAATCTCATAATTTTTTTCGTTGGACGATGACACTCACTACACTTTAGATCACCATGGGCACCCTTGAGTTTAAAGCGACTGTCTTCATTGTGATCAAAGTCCACCTTCTTCCAGTTGTTTTCATTGTGGCACTGGCTGCACTTTTTCTCTTTTAACTGCCCCAGGTGGAAATCTTTGTGACACTGGGCGCAGTCCTTCCTTTCAAGATCGGGGAACAGATACTGCCTCATCCTATGATTTGGTTTAAAAGGAAATCTTTCCTTAGTTTGCTTGTGGCAGTCATTACATTTAACTTTCTTGTGTTTCCCCTTCAGATCAAAATTAGTTTCCTTGTGATCAAATTGTTTTATCTTGGTAAAAGTTTTCGTGTCGTGACAATTGGCACAAGACTGCTTTCTTAGTTCTGGGCCTAACTGATCTTTGTGTGGATCTTTGTGACAATCGACGCAGAACTGTAATTCCTTGGATGGGAATTTAAATATTTGCTTCTTATTTACCACGTGACACTGGGCACACTTGAGCTTGGTGTGCTCCCCTGTCAATTTAAAGCGCGTAACTTCGTGATCAAAATCGCCATCCCGCGGCCGATCTTTCCAGCCAGTCGTGACGTGACAGTCCGTACACTTCTTCTTAAGAAGTTTAGCCGAGAACTCTTTTTTATGCGGTGACTCGTGGCAGTTTTCACAGGTCTTGGAGTCCAAATGCTGCCAGTGGTACTGACTCTTAAGGAGCTTGCCCCGAGCACTGGGCTTCAACCAAAACTGGGGCTTCAATGTTTCCTTCAAATCCAAGGCTTTTTGACCCTTTTCTCTCAGAGAGGAAACGTGACACTGGAGACAATCCAACTCCAGGTGTTCCCCATCCACTGGGTACCGGGTGTTGCGGTTGTGATTAAAGTCATGAATCTCAGTCCACTTGTCCTCAAAGTGACAAGCTTCACAGGCATTTAGGTTCCCCAACTTTTTGGACTTGTGGGCACCAAAAAAATGGAAGTCCTTGTGGCAGTCCAAACACTTTTCGCCGAGGCCCGTGTACTTGAATTGGCCGGTCTTTTTCATGTTGGTTTTTGGTGCTTGAACGTGACAGTTGGTACAATTGATCTCATTGTGCCGCCCACGCAAAGGAAATTTGGCGACCGCCTGGTGGTCGAATTTTTTGATTTTCCATTCTTCCTGACCGTGGCAGCTGGTGCACTTGCCATTACGAAACTTGGGACTCAGGTTGTTCTTGTGAGTATCCTCGTGGCAAGATAGGCACACTTTTGTCTTCAGATTTGGCCATTTGTAGCGGCTCAGTTTTTTCTTTTTGTCGACAATGTGACAGTCTTTGCAGTCAGCTTTGGCATGGGCACCTTCAAGTTTGTAATCTCCGTCCCTTAAGTGATCAAAACGGATATCCTTATCCCAGGCCATCAGTCCGTGGCACTCTCCACAGTCGGCCTTCTTCCACTTGCCAGTATAGAAATGCACGTCTTCTTTAATGTGACAATCTCGACAACTCGTGGCTGCTCCTAAATAGCGGGTCTCATTAGGGCGTATGGGCTTTTTGCTGCGTTTTTCCTGATGACATTCCTGACATTTGATTTCGGCGTGCTTGCCTTCCAATTTGTATCCAGTCAGCCCATGATCAAAGCTCTTTGGATCGACGACGGCTGAATCATGGTCTCGACCCTTGTGGTCGGCATGACACTCCCGGCAGCTCTTTGTCACCAAACCATGATAGCCCTGCTTTTTCTCCACGTATGGGCGGATCTCTTTGTGGCAATCCAAACACTTTTCATCCGGCACTCCTTTGCCGGCATCATGACACTTAAGACAGTCCTTTTTTTCCAGATCGCTGTGACCCATAATCAGAGGGCCCGGCGCAAACAAGCGATTGAGCAAGGCCTCCTTGTCTTTTGCATTTTCCTCCGTTTGCGCAAAAAGAAGGAGGGGAAACAAGGTAAGAAGTAACGTGACCCAGAGGCCTCGCTTCATCACAGTTGCCCTCTGGGAGCGGCCCCATCACGAAGTGGAGAAATCTCCCGATTGCCGAAGCGATAGCCCACGCGGACAAAGGCTCCCATAATGGTCACTTCCTCGTCTGCAGCTCCCTGAAGGGAAATGATGCCAAATAACTCCTTTGACAGCTGCTGGCTGGCACTGAGTTCAACAACAACTGGATTGAGTTTTGTTCCATCTTCATATTTTTCTGTCGACGCATCCACACTTAACGTCAACTCCCGTTTGTCGCTAAAGTATCCCACCTTGTAATTGACAAACACACCTTTGGAATTGAACTCCTCGCGAGAGCCAAGTAGGACAAACATGTCCCAACGCTTGGAGAAGTAACCCGGCAGGCCGATGCCGAGAGCCCCCTCGGTCCGCTTGAGATCATCTACTTTGCGGATGCCATATCGTCCCTGGGCGATCCATGAAAAACGCGGAGTTTGGCGAAAAGTAATCTTATCCTTAACTTCCTGGTAGGGACTGGGGTCTAACTTCTCCCTAACACCCTGGTTTCTTTGGTACTCGATCACGTCGACACCAGAGAGGTCTAACTGATTTTCCAATCGAGTGGTGAGGCGGTTTTGCAGAGACATGAGGGCGTTTTGAACATTGGTCCGAGGGACCATATCCAAATAGAGTAATGTCAAAACTCGATTGTATAGTCCCCACTGATAAAGGATGTTTTGGTACAGAAATTGACGATCCACGTCACTTTCGTACATCTGCTGAACAAAGGCGTGGGTCATACGAAAGACCCGGCTCCAGCCTCCGCCTTTGCTTTCGTAAGTGGAGTAGAGTCCACCCTGTTTGGATTCGGCGTTACTTTGCACGTAGGACTGTTCATGGCGTTTAGCATTGAGGCCGGCAAATAGGCCGGATTTCCAGCCACCGGTGCGCCAACCCAATTCAATTCCGTCATTAAAGACCGATCCCGCATCAAGAACGGCAAATCGCCCCACCTGATAGAAGCCTCTGCCGAAAACCTGAGGGTCACCTATGGACAGTTGGCGCACCTGAAAGGTGTTGCGCTCTTCAAGTGCCAATTGATCTTTAGTGAGCTTGCCGAAGAACTCATGCTTATCGCGAACATCGGCCGTGATATCGAATTTTGAGGAACCGACTTCAGACAGGCCTAGATAAAACCGCCCCGAAAGATTTCTCACATCGTTGTGTTCGGAGCTGACTCCGGGATTTTTAAACTCCTCGATGGAATTGTAAACACCAAGAGCTAGGCGTCCGTGGTAGCGAAAGGCCTGCGCCGGCTCACATAGAAGTAAAATAAGGATTGAACCAAAGAGCCACTGAACTCGAAGCATTCCCTTGCAACCAATTGATGAGTGATGCTTCCTGCCTCACCCAGCTATCAGGATTTTGTTTCCATTTGAACTCGGGAACGAAGTTTTGCCCCAAGAACCGCTATCACTACCAGGGTAACTTGACTCACCATGTAAGTCACGACCAATTTGGCTCCACCACTGGAGAATCCGTAGGAATGTAAACCAGTTGCAAGAATGAAGTTCACCCCATACCAGGCCATAATCACCAACAAATAGGCGATTGGTGACCAGGCCAAAAGTGCATAGGGACCGATCCACCCCACAAAACGACCATGAAGCAGCAACAAAAATCCAATGTCCGCAATCAAAGCCCAAGTTTCCTTTGGGTCCCAACCCCAAAAACGACCCCAGGAGTAGTCTGCCCACACTCCACCAAGAATGATTCCAACACTGAGCAAAAATACACCCAACTGGACCATTCGATAGACCATGTGGGACCAGGACTTTAGCCAGCCCGACCGAGATTCGGGAAAGAGTAGCTGTCGAACCAATCCCGCATTGCCAATCATCATTGCAATACTGAAGGCTGCATAAGAAATGGTGATGGTCAATACGTGGGTCGTGAGCCAAAAATTACTTCTCAGGACTGCCATGATGGGATCCAAATCCGGACTCAGCACCAATGGCATTCCTTCAGTAAACAGAAGACTTCCACCCGCGGCCAACCAGATCACTCCCACCATTGTCGCCTGCTTGTACAACTTGAGGAGAATAATACTGAAAAGTACAACACCAAGGGCCACCCAAATCATGGTTCCATACATATTGGTCACTGGAGAAAACCCAGTGATCCAAGTACGCAGCCCAAGGCCATAGGACATCAACAAGACCGGTACTCCTGCCAACCACCACAGAGACCCCTTTAGCCTGTCCGCCACTGGTGACCAAAATGCCAATCCACCCATTAACAAAAGCAAAATTGCCGTCCAAAAAAAGAGGCGCATACGTGTGTAGGTGACTTCCATCGACACCTTGCCCAACTGTTCTTGAAGACGACTATCCATGGGTTGAGCACGCAACAGTTGATTCAAGCTGGAAACCTGATCAGCAATTACCCCTTGATCCGCACCCATAGCCAGACTTTTAAGAAGAACTGTGCCTGCTGACAATATTGCCTTACCTTCCCCCCCTCCATGGGGAGCACCATCCTGGCCGGAACGGGCAGCGTCCGAAAACTGTAAAGCCTCAAAAAGTTGATCAGCGCTCTGCACCTGCCGAACAAGCCACACCTGGTGAAACACGTCGAGAAGTTGCTTTTCCATGGGCTTAAGACTCTTTGAGCTGGCCTCCTGTTGTTGCATCAAAGGCATGGCAAGCTGCTGCAGGTTAGTATCCGTCAGCTCTTTGACAGAAACATACCGACGATCCCTGGCAAACCCTAACTGTTCTCGGATGTCCGGCTCCCGGATATTAACGATTTCCAGTCGATCTACCTGCTCAAACAGCACCATCCCGAAATACATCTGCACAGGATCGAGACCCCAAAACTTGTACTTTCCCGTAATAAACAACACTGTCTCGCGAGCCAAACTGTCAAAGGGCTTAATGCGCCCCTCATGGCGGACGGGAATTTTGGCCAACTGTGCAGTTGGCAGACTCTTGGCTTTGTCCAAAAAACCCTGCCGAGGATCTTCAAAGCCAGCACCTCCCTCTTGGGACACAGCCGACATGGAAACCAATAGAATAAAAACTGCAATTAGGTAGCGCAAAACTCTAAGCCTTTCTCACCTGCCGTCCAAGACGACTGCGATGAAGGGTGTAGACAATGATTCCGATCGACATAATCAGGCTTCCCAGGTACTTCCAAAACCTGCCAGGATCCCGATTCACTGAAAAAATGGAGGCTGTTGGTCGCCCGCCACCTTGTTCAAAACTCGATTGATACAAAGTAAAGCCATCTCTCTTCAGTGGCTCGTTCATGGATATAATTTGCATGTCCTGAGTACCTGAGACCACAACGTGGCTTTCGTACTCCTGAGCCATTGAGCTTCCGGGATAGTCGGTCTTAATGAATTTTTTCAGCTGCAGGGAAAAGGGCAGCCGAAAATTATCTGGGCCAAAACGAACCCGGTAGGACTTACCTTCAATATTGAGCTCCCGCGATTCCCCCTCCTGAATCCAGACTCCGCCATCAACACCCTTGCCCGAGGGAATGATTTGCACGGCCCCTAATGGCAGGGGTTCCTTCTCCTCCAGCTCCGCTTCAGTCACTCTCTCGACAGGAGCCACTCCCCTTTTGAGGGAGCCAAGTGTTAAAGTCATGCCCATCCAGGGGGTTTGCACACTTTGACCGGCAGATACCTGCTGGCGTAA
The DNA here is from genome assembly GCA_020635075.1 of Pseudobdellovibrionaceae bacterium. Taxonomy (NCBI): domain Bacteria; kingdom Pseudomonadati; phylum Bdellovibrionota; class Bdellovibrionia; order Bdellovibrionales; family Pseudobdellovibrionaceae; species Pseudobdellovibrionaceae bacterium. Next base: position 1,892,681 of record JACKAM010000001.1, read on the forward strand.
AACTTCCTCCCCATTTTTTAGCAATCGCAACACCAGTTGCTCGCCCTCCTTGGGCACTATAAACTCGATCACATTGCTTTCACCTGGATTACCTGCAGCACTAGACACGGGCACATGCCCTTCAGGAAGCTGGCTGTCTTCCTTTTCCTCCGTCGGAAATACATCATCAGGAATTTGGTATTCGAAGCGTAGCCCAAAGGCGCCATTGGGGTGAAGAGAAAACTGTGGAAAGAGGCCATACACCACTTCTCTACTGGCTTTTCCCTCGGAATAAAGTTTTAACTCCAAAGCCGGATTCTCCTTACCCTCCTCACTTTCTGCCAATCGATTGTCACTGACCACAGCTCGTTGAAAGACGTTGACCAGAGACACTTCAACACCATTAATCTTCACTGGCCCCTTTTTAAACTCGCCGACGGTTAGGGTTTTTACAACTTTGCCGTCCGTTGCCGAGCGTATGAGGACTTTTGCGGCCCCCGGGGCCACCTTTGTTACCCTCTGTTTGGGGCTATTGACTGGATTCGCTCTGGCGGAAACTTGTGTCGGGGCCGAGGATGCCTCGCTAGTTACTAACCGCAGGACGGCAGGACCCATCCGGTAGACAGGCCTCTCGGTCTCGTGCAACCACTCGGACACCTGAAAAAAGGGGCTCTTCATTAGAAAGCCCACGGCAACACCTGCATCAGCCTCAACAGAAGCCTCCATTCCAGATTCCATTTTGGCAAAGGGCAAGTAGCGAAACAATCGCAAGCGCCCCCTAAGTTCATCATTGTGAGAAGTCAGGTCACTCACCTCTTGTGGCCAAAGACTTTTCTGAATTTCCACTTTGCGGTAGATGTCGTCACCAGCCACCTCAAGAACCAGGCTGGGAAGTTGTACATGATTCCCCTGCCCTCCTTCGACTATCCTCAGACTTCCATCAATGCCCCATTTCCCCGTGACAAAACTACCTGCCAAAAGAATCAAAATGCCCAAGTGGGTGATTACGAAACCCGTATGCTGCTTCTTATAAGGAATTCTTGAGAGTGCCGCAAAAAGCACGTTGAGCCATATAAGTCCAATCAAACCCCAAAACCAATTCTGCTCATACACGGCAAGTTTGGCATAGGCTGCTCCATAGCGACTTTCCAGGATCGTTCCCCAAGCCACGACAACTCCCAAAGTCCCCATTACAGGTATGGCCAGGCGAACTGAGGATAGAGTTCGGAATACCGGGTTTCTCTGAACGAGTTTAAACTTTTCCAAAACTGGCTGCCAATCCATAGCAGATCCTCACTTCGATCGATTCAATTTGTACTAGGATAGAAGTGAGGCCCGGCCGGGGCAAGGGAAAAGGGGGGGGCAGGAGACTCACAGCTCCACCCCTCAACTATCGGGACCAGGACTTACCTCTGTTGTGGCAATCATAGCAATTACCTAGCTGGCCATTGCTAAAATTATAGATGGGCGACTGGAACCAGCTTGGCCGATTGCCGTGCTCCTTAATGCCTTTGTCATAGTGACAGGGCAAACAGTGCTGCATTTTGGATCCATCAGCTTCTTGGTGTTTAAATTGCCAAGGGGTTCCTCCACGATCTTTGTTCCAATGACAGGCAAAACAGTCGGTCGCTCCATAGTGGCTGTTGTTCGACAAATTCGGATCCTTGGTCATGCGATTACCCGTATTGGGCCGATCATTCGCATGACAGGAATTACAGCTCTGTGGCGTTGGGGTATGATTGAATGTGGCATTTCTCCAGTTACTTACGTCCCGATGGCAGGCGTAGCAGTCTTGAGTGCCAATTGAAAAGTGGGTTGGTGGAAAGGCATCGTTGGACTTTCCATCACCATGGCAACTATTGCAGGATGTAGGCATGGGCACATGATTGTATGTGGCACCCTGCCAGGTCGTTGTGCTCTTATGACAGGCATAGCAGTCCTCGGTGCCCACATCAAAATGGGTCGGCGGGAAGGAGTCCTTGAACTTGCCGTCCGCGTGACAATTGTTACAAGACGTCGGCATCGGCACGTGGTTGTAGGTCCCTCCCTGCCAGGTCGTTGTATTCTTGTGACAGCTGTAGCAGTCCTCCGTACCAATCGCAAAATGGGTCGGCGGGAAGGAGTCCTTGGCTTTGCCATCTGCATGGCAATTGTTACAGGATGTCGGCATGGGCGTATGGGTGAACGTGCCTCCCTGCCAAGTTGTGGTGTTTTTGTGGCAGCTATAACAATCATCGGCCCCAATCGGGAAGTGAGTGGCAGGGAATGAGTCTTTAAACTTACCATCTGAATGACAGGCATTGCACGAAGTAGGCATAGGTGTGTGACTGTAAGTCCCGCCCTGCCAGGTCGTTGTACTCTGGTGACAACTCGCACAGTCTTGTCCATTCACGGCAAAGTGAGTGGGTGGGAAGGAATCCTTAAACATGCCGTCGGCATGACAGTTGTTACAGTTTGCCGGCTTGGGAACATGATCATATGATCCACCAGCCCACGTCGAGGGGTTCTTGTGACATTCATAACAGTCACGTGTCCCCACATTAAAATGATTTGCTGGATAGCTCTCGCGAGGGCGGCCCACACCATGGCAGCTAGAGCAATTAGTAGGCAAAGGTGAGTGGTCGTAATTTCCGCCCTTCCATTTTGTTGGATCGGTATGGCACTGTTTACAATCCTTTGTTCCGATATCAAAGTGGTTAGTTGGGAAAGAATCGTGAAATTCCCCATCGGCGTGACAACTGGCACACTGATCTGGAAGCGGATTGTGTGAATAGCCTCCATTGGTCCAAGTCGCTGTACTGGTATGACATTCCACGCAATCTTTACCAGCCACATCAAAGTGAGTGGCGGGATAAGAGTCAAACTCGGCTCCATCAGCGTGACAGACATTACATGCTGTCGGGAAGGGGTTATGGGCATCGGGAATATTCTTCCAGCCATTGAAGTTGTGACAGGTTTCACAGGTGCGTCCACCACCGTGGTCTGGACTGGGTAACTCGTCGGCATGACAGGTGGTACAGGCAACGCCCATCACCACTTTGTGATCAAAATTCTGTAGTTGTTGGGATTCCAAATCAGTCACACCAGGCTTTTGTACCTGGCAGTTTTGAAAGGGCAAAACAATAAGAGCCAGCAAAACGGCCGATAGAAACAGCCGTGCCCCGATCTGTTTATTTCTCTGTTCGCGCATTGCCAATTGCCACTCCCGTCGTGGCTCACACTGATTACATTCAAATCCCCGTACTGACTGACCTTTTTATTTTCGTACGATTGGCGAAAGAAGTGAATAGAGGACCCTTAACTGTCTCAAATTAAGCCAATTTCCGGCGGTTCAGATTGAGAAGAGAAAAATTCTGTCGAAATATTCTTGTGGATTTCACCCAGGAATCGGGTGAGATTAGTCAAATCCGACCATGGTGGAGATCTTGCCAAGGTAATCTTCACCCTGGTCATTAAAGTCCCAAAGCTGAAGCTGAATCACTCCTGCCAACTCATCTGACCCTTCGACCAAGTCATAGGAACGAGCCACGAGCGCGGCACCTGCACCCTCTCCTTTGAGAGTGACGGAAAATTCGTCTTCAATCACGGCTGCATCGCCTGTGTCGACAAAGACCTTGGTGACGAAGTTGGATTCCCCTGTTACCTGCATATCGAGGAGCAAGGCGTTTTGGCGAACACCTGAATCGTCAATCAAGTCCAGAAAAATGGCCCGCGCCTCACTGAGATCCCAAACCGTGATATCTTCACGGCCCATAAAGTAAAAATCGAGCAAGGAGAGAATGGCGGCCGGTGGGCCCATCGTTCCGCTATTATCGACAAATCCT